>CAYLVW010000021.1:0-1507 GCA_964387275.1 uncultured Candidatus Saccharibacteria bacterium | reverse complement strand
GTTTGAGTGATGAATTCTGTGGAGCTGAGGGCCTGTAATTACTGGAGTTAAAAAACCTAAATGTAGTCGCAAGTTTGCATGCGTGAAAAAAAGAAAAAAAGTTGAGATAATTGGAAGCAGTATCACGGCTCCGTTATCTAGCCCCACAAAATAATTCAGCGGAATTAAAATAAGCAATGTTTGGATTGGTTGATCAAGCCAATATGTTCTTTTGCTAGTAGTAACATTTAATTCAGTATCAGAGTGATGAAGCTCGTGAATCACCCAAAGAAAATCATATTTATGCTGGGCCCTGTGATACCAGTAAAAAATAACATCTTGTAGGAAAATATATACAAATACAATCATTAATGAAAAACCTAAACCCCTGTCAGGCAACTGTTTTGTTTGAAATGGTATTAAATAGTATACGAAACCAACAGTAAATAACCCTGTTAATAGAAGAATTGATCCGTAAATAATATTTCTAATCTTGCCATTAAGCCTCTGACCTGGTTGTGCGTAAAACGGAAATTCAAAAGCCCCAAAAAGTATGTACAAACTCACTATGAGTATGGTCTGATTTAACATAATTATTACCAAAAATCCCCGCCAGCTTACTTCTGGAATTTTTCAAGAGTAACAAGTAGTGGTGACGCCACGAAAATCGATGAGTAAGCACCTACAACAACCCCCACTAGAAGTAGAAGTGCGAAGTCCTTTGTAGTCTCGCCCCCAACGAAATACAATGCAGCCAAAGTAAGAAAAGTCGTAACTGATGTGTTTATAGATCTTGCCATTGTCTGAGAAACTGCCTCTCCAACCGTTTCTATAAAAGGTTTTTTAGTTACCCCATCCCGAAGTGACTCTCTCACTCGGTCAAACACCACAATAGTGTCGTGAACTGAGTAACCAAGGATAGCTAGGAGTGCTGTTACGAAAAGCAGATCTATCTCCCCTCCTGTAAAATGATTCCAAGCAACGAAAAATCCTGTAGGAATAATTACGTCGTGAAGTAGAGCTACAATAGTTACTACTGCGTATTTCCATGAAGCCACAGGCTTTGAAACTTTTCTAAAAACAAAAGTAATGAAAAGTAGAATACAAATAAGAACAATAGTAATCGCAACCATAGCTTTGTTTTTCATTTGACTACCCACTACCGGACCAATAGAGCTAAACTTCTCTTCCTTTGCAATATTTGATGTTTCAGTTTGAAAAGCACTCATTACAATGACTTTTTCTGTAGCAGACAGTTCACGAGTTTTCAAAATATAATTTCTATCACCCGATGGCGTAAGAATAAAGTTACCTAGGCCTACCTTTTCTAGCTCAGTAGAAATAGTGTCTTTTGCAGGTCTGTTTTCAGCGTAGCTCACCTCCAAAACAGATCCCCCCTTGAAATCTATACCCAAATTAAAGCCATATTTCCAGATAGAGAAAATTGATGCAAGAACAAGCACTGCAGATAGAATGAAGAAAAATTTTCGGTTATTTACTATGAACATATATTTTATTTTTAATTTTA
>CAYLVW010000020.1:1250-1539 GCA_964387275.1 uncultured Candidatus Saccharibacteria bacterium | reverse complement strand
GAATAATGGAAGTTGGGCGATCGCAAGTAGCGCGCGTAGGAACGATCCAAGAGTGTATCACCGGAGCTGACTAAGAGATACTTGTAGGCTTCGAGTTTCATCGCGCCGAGAAACTGCATTTCCTCTGTTGCCACCAAATGAAACCATACATGTTCAGCAAATTCGCACATCAACCCATCTTTGGATTGAGCGAGTAACCGCAAACAGAGTTCGGTCCAAAATCGCACCAGTCTTTCCGGCGATAGAAATTCCCAACGCTGCGATCTTCTTGCTCCCCGCAAAAGATATG
>CAYLVW010000020.1:0-1234 GCA_964387275.1 uncultured Candidatus Saccharibacteria bacterium | reverse complement strand
ATCTATCGCTTCACTTGTTGCGTTCTGGAGTGCTTGCTCGCACATTCGACTGAGCGGCAGAAGCCATCCCAGCCTTAAGCTGTAGCGTTCGTGGGACCTCACGGCCACTTTTAGTCGGAGCAGCTTTCGCAGCTCCTGATGCACCGCTTGAATGGTGGGTACTCTTATCCCAATCCGCAGAGCTCTCTGCAACTCACGAGCTGTCGCTCCCGGATGACCGGCTAGGTGTCGAACAATCTTGTCGCTTAACTTTTCGGATGTCGTGCCTAGCATATCGAGCCAATGTAGCATTAAACAGTTTGTTTAATCGAGGCTCAATCGCTCATCTTTGGTGGAATCCGTCGCCTGATATCGGCATTCTCTGTCGCAATGACTAACTTTGGAGTTTAATATGTCGAACCTCGTGAGATTCTCCTCCCCCGATAGCAGAGAGCTGCTTGCAGAGCGGCTCCAACGTCGCTTCGGTGGCCGCGTTACATCGATCACACCAGCCGATCATCGCCTGTTCAGAGATCGCGCTCGGCTATCTGTGAAAACAAGTTACGGCAACTGCTTTTATTATTTCTGCCAGGCCGCAAATGGAGTTGGCACACACCGACTGGGGTATAAGTATTTCGATGGTGAAGTACTTTGCTCCATTGGGATATTCGATCGTTCATCGCTGGGCGGCGGATTGCATTTTCATATCGTTAATCCGCTCGGCTTAAAAAGCGTCGATTCGCTCGGCGATTTGGCCTCGGTAATGCATGAACTCTCTGGGACTCCGGTATTTATCAAAAAGCTAGCAGACCATGAGAAGGAGTTGATGTTGACCCGAACAGGATTTGCCTTGGCATCGCAGTACCCATGGCACATTCAAGCGATGGAAGAAGATGATACATTTCCGGAGCAGATAGTCAGTGTCGAGGAATTGTTGAATACGGTTGACGGAGCGGAGCGATGCGATATTCGCGATAAGTATCAGCGTTTTATGGCACGTTGGCAAAGTGAAATCTCGGATGAACCGCTCGAGCAAAGCAATCAGTTTTTGGCTCACGAGTTAGTATCGAGATTCTTTAAATATTTGGAAATTCGGGAGCTGCACATCTCGCAACCCACTGACTATGACAATATTATTTCTTGTCCCCCCTTAGGCAAGAATGGGCGAGGGTATTTGAGCGGAATCGTTCGGCTTGCGGATATGCCGGCAGCCTTCTATGCCATGGCCCCAATAAATAGCTCCCAGATGGGTCTA
>CAYLVW010000019.1:0-1636 GCA_964387275.1 uncultured Candidatus Saccharibacteria bacterium | reverse complement strand
TGTGAAGCGTGCGGGGTTGTTGTTGTCAGTCATTTGGCACCGCCATACGCCAGCGTGCCAGCGATACGCTCTAGCGCAGCGGTTTGCTTTTCGTGCGCGTCAGCGATGCGCCCGAGATCGCCTAGCACGCTGTCGGCCAAGCCGAACGCCGCTGGCAGTAGCGTTTCGATCAGCATGGACTTGTCGCCAGGCTTCAAATTTTTACTCTCGCGTACCGCTTGTGCGGACAGCGCCAGGAGTATTTTCAGGTCGCTGTTTTTCATCAGTTTAGTACCCCCGCGAAAAAGTGCCAAACAAAGATATTTTCAACTAACGTCGCGACGTGTTTAGCGCCGTGCATCGGGTGCGGCGCTACGTGGCCCGTTCCAAGTACCTTCAACCGCAACGTGTTCTCGTTGTTCTCCTCACCATGTACCCACACGCACAAATCGCCATGTTGACGCGCCATGTGTAGCACGCGTGGATCGCCAAGAGTTTTTAAGGCTAATTGGTTGTCTTTCCACGTTTCTACGGGCGGGAGTGTGTATTTATAGATTGTGTACGTCATCGGTTTTTCACCCTCGCATGTTGTACCGCGCGTTTAGCGCGGTCGGCCAGTAGCTTTCGGTTAAACTCCTCACGCACCGCCACGAGTTGACCGATACGCTTGTCAACGTACTCCGCTATCTGCGTCCACATAATGTCGCTGTCTAGCGCCACCGTTTCGCCGCGAGATTTCGGCCATATAGCTTCAATATCGGCGTAGTCAACGCCTGTGACTTTCGCCAAGGCAAAAGGGTCTAAATCAAGCGCGTTCGCCACGCGCTCGATGAAACTTTGGTCAACGCTTGGTTCCTTCCCCGTGTAGTAACCCACGATCTTTTAGCACCTCCTCGACAAACTTTTTGCGGTTGTCGCCAACGTCACATGGCGGCGGCTCGGGGTCATCGACGTTCCAGCTTTTGCGACAACGCGAACAGTACACCATATCGCCGCTTCGATACGCCGGGCACTGTACTGCGCGTTCTGTCATTGGATGCTACGCGCGCCATTAGGCGTCAACCGATAGCGCGGTGCGTCGCGCCAGCGGTTGTTGGCCGCTTTCAGTTGCGCCGACCCGCGCGTCAACGCCAGGTCGGACACAGAATGGAGCAACATTTGTGCTGTGCCCGTTTTGATGTACGGCTTCACCTTGCGGCTCCGTACTTTCTTCCGCTTCATCTGCGGATGCGTCGGCATCGCCGTATAAGTCATGTCATGCCCTTCCTGTGTTAATTGTGTGCGGGGGATGTGATGCGACGGGGAGGACCACCGCATCACTTTGAACAGCGCTAAATCCCCCCATAGCGCTACGGCATCGACGGACGGGAGGGCAAGCAACCACCGTCGTGCGCGGTTACTGTGCGAGGGCGTCCAAAAGCATACGCGCCTCGCGCAACTTTTCGATATGCTCCTCAACCAACTTTGTCAGGCTTTCGCGCTGCGCCGGTGTCGGGATCAGCGCGCCCTTGTCCTTCGCGTAGTTGTCGAAGCTGGCGCGCGAGACGCCGCACAGTTGCGCGAGATCGTCCGACTTGCGGCCGGTGCCTTCCTTGATAAGCACCAGCGTGCGCGCCGAAACCTGCGCCAGGCCCAATGAGATGAAGCCGTGTTCCAG
>CAYLVW010000018.1:320-1648 GCA_964387275.1 uncultured Candidatus Saccharibacteria bacterium | reverse complement strand
ATGGGTCTTCGATCTGCTGGCCACCTGGAGATCAACTGAATTTGTTAAATTTTGAGGAGCACTTGAAAGACCTTAACGCTGTCATCTTCGATGTAGACGGACTGATGCTCGATACGGAAGCAGTCGGATTAATCACCTGGACCAGGGCCTGTGCCGATTTCGGCTTTCAAATGACGAAGGAGATTTTTCTAGAAATGGTCGGACGAAACACGGCCGACAGCAACGACGCCTGTTTCCGGGCCTTCGGTCCGGAGTTTCCTGTTGCGGAGGTCCGGGCGCTCAAGATCGGCTACGGCCGCGAGTATATCAGTGAGCACGGGCTTGCGCCGAAGCCCGGCCTGCTTGAACTGCTGGCAACCCTCAGCCAACAGAAGGTTAAGATCGGAGTTGCAACTTCAACCGATCGCAAACTGGCGCTCGAGCGGCTTGCAGCTGCCGGCCTTCCGCCGGAAAAATTTAATGCGATAACCTGCGGCGACGAAGTAAGCCGCGGGAAGCCGGCGCCGGATATCTTTCTTGAAACTGCGCGCCGGCTCGGGGTTGATCCTAGCCGTTGCATAGTTCTTGAAGATTCTGAAGCAGGGATTGCCGGTGCGGCTGCCGCCGGAATGTCTCCGGTAATGGTTCCAGACCTTAAACCGGCTAGTGAACAGGCCCGGGCTGCAGCTTTTAAAATATTGCCGTCGCTTGTCGAGGCCCGGACTTTAATTCTGTCAATCCTGACGGAGACACCTGCATGAAGGCAAATTCGATCCCGTCCTTTGCCGCTGCTGTATTTTTTATAGCCCTGTTTCCGGCACCGGCCATTAGCGGACCGGTTGAAGATGCATACCGCTCGATTCCGCACAAACAAACAACTTATTCGGCGGGTAAATCCAAGCTGCTCTCGACCAACTCCAAAGCAGTCGAGAAGGTTTTAGCTCTCTCCGATCAGGCTTTAGTCGAACGGGTTGAGGCCGGAGCCTGGCTGCTTAGCGGAGGAACACGCGGCCGAAATTTTTCAGATTATGAATCACGAATTAAAGCAATCGTGGCCGAACTGGAGAGTCTGAAAACTCCGGAAAGTCTGGAGCCGGCAAAGAGGTTGATAATCGAGGCGATCGAAGATCAACGGATCTTCCTCGTCCAGCAGTTTAAACTGGCCTACGCCTCAAAAGGGTACCGCTGGCCGGCGGATTATCGCGACGATCCGAATATTCAACGGGCGCATATGAAGCTGATCCAGGCCCATCAGATTCTAACCCAGGCCTATCCGGAAGAGGGCAGCCACAACAAGGATGCGTTTTTCGATCACCTCTGCGCCCTGGACTTCCTCTGAGCCCATGTCC
>CAYLVW010000018.1:0-310 GCA_964387275.1 uncultured Candidatus Saccharibacteria bacterium | reverse complement strand
TCATCAGGACGCTAATCGATTTGGCGTCGATAATTTCGCCTGTCCTAATCCCTTCTTCGATCTGCTGCACGGTCATGCCGACGACTTCGATCAGTTCGTCCTCGTCCTTTTCGCTGTGGGCCGGGGTCAGCCCGCGGGCCAGATAACAGTACTGCAGTTCGTCGCAAAATCCCGGGGTCGGATATTGAACCCCAAGCGGTGTCCATTCGGCGGCTTCGAAGCCGGTCTCCTCAATAATCTCGCGCTTAGCACAGAGCAGCGGCTCTTCTCCGGCTTCAAGAGTTCCGGCCGGCAGTTCTATTATCACCCG
>CAYLVW010000017.1:0-1700 GCA_964387275.1 uncultured Candidatus Saccharibacteria bacterium | reverse complement strand
AAAGGGGGTGCACACTAATGAAATGTCCAAAATGTGATGGCGAACTTATAAAGGGTTTCTTAACGGATGAAACAATTCCTTCTGTAGAGGGCTGGCAAGGCTGGCGAGAAGTTGACGAAAACAATCGTTCTAAAGGTGGAAGTAAATCTGAAGTAAAAGCATTTTCATGTAACAATTGTGGCTTTATAGAGATTTATAGAAAATTAGATAAAACAACAGTTTAATAATATGCTAGAAGCACTCCGGCACAAACGGGTTGGAAAGTCCGAAATTGAAAGAATACTTAGGACAGCTTTTTTATCTCTTCCCACCTTTGTTTCATCTCTCCAATATAACCAGGATTTTGAAAGGTAAGTATAATGTTGTCAGGGATGGGGAGCAAAATTTCGATTGACCCCCTCGTTTGGTTTTAATATAACCTCTTTATAATTTTACCTGCAGACTGCTGTGATGCTAATAAGTAAAGTGAGTCTATAACATTCAGATTAGTTCGATGTTTTCGGCTCAATCTTCATTGATTCCATAAATTTACGGAGTTCATTTTTACTGGAAACACAAGAATAATTAATGTTTATTTGCACAACCTGATTTTCCAGCCTGAAACTTGTAGCATAAGACTGTTGAAAGCTTTCAATGTGCGCTGTGGATGCATCTAGCACTACCGTTTCGTTGCTGAACGAAGCTACTCTTTTTTGTATTATAAGTTTACCTCTCTCCATGCACTCAAACGTTACAAGGCTACCATAAATAACAGTCCCAGAACTTGCCTCAATTTCTCTTGGGAAGTAATAAACAATTATATTTTTAAGTTCACCCATTTTTTTTTGATTTTCAACTCTTGCTTCTCTAGATAGTAATTCGTAGGTATACGATGCGTAATACTCGCTAGGTTTGGGTAAAAAATAAATTAAAGATAGTGAAATTATTTGTGCAATTATAATTGCTGTAAAGGTGGTAATTAGTTTTGACTGGAACTTTTCTGTAAATATTCTACTAAAGAAAATACTGCCCGAAAGCAGAATGACAACAACCAGTAGTGCTAATATTGAAAACCCTATAACAGAAATGCCAACGCCTAACCAGCTACCAAATCCTAAACCCGAGATGTAAAGCATAACTGAAAATGACGCTATATAAATAAATAGATAAGCTACTCTTGATTTGAGTTTGTCTATATTTCTTTTAAAAAAATAGTAATTAAGAAAAAGAAAGATTGGAAATAAAACTATGAAGTAGGGGTTTATATTTTGAAAGTATTTTAGAATAAATGTTTGTAAAGACCAATGTGTCCCAATTAGCTCTAGACTCGAATATGTCCAATACATATCAATTATCAAAACGTTCAGTAGAACGTATGCACTGTATATTTGAGATTGATAGAAGGAAAAGTAATCTTTCAATTTATTTAACTTTAGCACGAAATGAAAACAGCTCGCTACGGATTCACTAAGCAATCGATGAGTGGTGATTGACCCCTAGGGTTTTGTGGAGTAAGTATAATGTTGTCAGGGATGGGGAGCACTAAAAAAACCACCCAAAGCGATGGTTTTTTTGTGCTCACAAAATGGGATTTGGCGGCTGCCGAATCTCATGTCGAGTAAAACGAGACCGGATCCTCTGATGGACTAGTCGCGGAGCAACGCATTTTTAGCCTCAATTTCCACTTACCGAATAGTGTACTAAATCTTGAAATTGATTTG
>CAYLVW010000016.1:0-1745 GCA_964387275.1 uncultured Candidatus Saccharibacteria bacterium | reverse complement strand
GCCTTCGCCTTCAAGGCGTCGTACTCCGACTGCGTGATGGCCCCGGACTCCAGCAGCGACTTCGCCGAGGCGATCTGATCAGCAGCCGATCCACCGGTTCCGGCGGCTTCGCGGATATAGGCAGCCTGCGCTGATTGGATCTCCTTCTGCTGCTCCAAAGCCCGCTCGGTCATACCGCCACCGCGGACGAGCAGGTAGATCAGAATGCCGAGGCCAGGAAGAATGATCACGAACAGCACCCAGAAGGTCTTGGCACCGCCACCCATGTCCTTGCTTCGGAAAATGTCCCCGAAGATCCAGAACAAGCACATGAACCATGCGAAGAACAAGAAGAACTCGAACAGGGCCAACAAGAACGAGCCGTTGTCGTTGAACATCTCATCACTTTCGTCGTCTGGGAATCTCTGACCTGCCCATGACAACAGACCCAACGCCGCTCGGCATCGCCCGCAACGGGTGACTCTCCCAGGCCGCGAACGTCCGGTTCGCCGATGGCGAGCTTGGCATGCGACCATGCGTGCTTAGCTTGTTCTTGGCTTTTCGTTGACGCAGGAGGGCCATGCCCGAGGCCACGATTCGCTCTCCACTGCTCGCAACTCCCGCTCGCAAGACCTCCACGCCAGACACTCTGTCGCAGAGCATCCGACGGAACGAGATCCTGGATCGACTCTCCGAAGCGCAGCGCCGGGTAACGGTGATCCAGGCTGCAGCAGGGTCCGGCAAGACCGTGCTGGCCGCGCAGCTGGCTCATGAACAACCCCACCCCATCGTGTGGGTCACGCTGGATCCCACCGATAGCGATCCGGTCGTCCTCATCTCTTCGGTGATGGACGCACTGTCGCGCGGTGGACTGGACGGCGGCTGGGGGGACGCACCCCTCACCAGCGATGATCCGACCTACACACGCGTGGTGGTGCCACATTTCAGGATCCGCCTGGAGGCCCAGCCGCGCCCCGTCACCTTGGTTCTGGACGACGCGCACGAGGTCAGCAGTCCAGCCGCCCTCGGACTCCTGCGAACCGGTGTGGACTCGCTGCCGGCCGGCTCACACGTGATCGTCGCCGGGCGCAACCTCAACAATCTGCCCCTGGCGTCGTGGCTCTCGGGCGGACAAGCGGCGCTGGTCACCGACGCCGACCTGGCGATGGATGCGGGCGAAGTCACTGAGTTCGTGGCGCAGTTCGGCTCAACCCCGGGAGCCACGGCGGTGCAGCAACTGCTGGAATCGACGCGTGGATGGCCGATCGCGGTGTACTTGGGGTCGCGTCTGGGGGATCCGTCGAGACTCGGGGACCTCACATACTTCGGTGCGTTCCTGGACAACGAGGTGCTGCGCGACGCGGACGAGGAGACGATTCGGTTCCTCACGCAAACCTCCCCACTAGTCGAACTCTCCGCCGATCTCTGCGACTACGTATTGGAGCAGAACCGCAGTGGGGCACTCCTGATGCGGGCCGACGCCGCATCGCTGCTGGTCACACGGAGTTCCGATCAAGCGTGGTTCCGATTGCACCCACTGCTTCGGGAGCACCTGCAGCGGCGACTCCAGGGCGAGCGACCGAGTCAGTACCGGGCAGTCACTCATCGCGCCGCTGAGTGGAGCCTGACGGCCGGGTACGTCGATCGGGCCATCGCCTATGCGCACGAATCAGGGGACCTGGCCCTGCTGGGGACCACGACCTGGGAGGGCGCGACGCAGGCGCTCATCACCGGGCAGGTGCAACGTGTGATCACCTGGCTGGAAG
>CAYLVW010000015.1:0-2013 GCA_964387275.1 uncultured Candidatus Saccharibacteria bacterium | reverse complement strand
AATACTGATCGCGTTCGTCGGCGGTGTCGAACAGCTCCAGTTGGGACTCGGCCGGTTCGGTGAGCTGTTCGCGGATCTGCCGTTGCAGGTTGGTCAGCACGGTGCTGGTGCGCTCGATGTCGGCGGTGCGGCGTTCGTCGAGTTTGCGGGTCAACGAGGTGACGCGTTCGCGGGCGCGGGCGTTGATGGCGCTGGTGAGCCGTTCCGACCAGCGCTCGGTCCACTGCTCAGCGATGTGATCGGCGGCGCGAGTGTCGGCGACGGTCTGATTGCCGTCCAGGGCCTTGTTGAGGATGCCCTCCAGCCGCCCGACGGTGAGCCGTTCCCAGCGGCGGCCATCGTCGAGGATCTTGCCCCCTGCCGCGAAGACCTCTTCATGAAGGCGCACGCCGTCAGCGCCCGCAATGACCAGGCGGGCGAACGCGGCGACCACGAGGGTGCCGTCAGTGACGTCGTCGGGGATGCGCAGCACGGCAGCACGATGAAGGGAACTGCTGCCACCGATGGCCTGTCCCCACACTTCGGCGCGCAGCAGGCGAGTGGCGTTGGCCACCAAGGGGTGGTTGAGGTGGGCCAGCACGACGTCGCCGGGATGGGCGGCGGCGATGTCGGGATCGAAGGTGATGGGCCGTTCCTCACCGGTCAACGGATCGTCGAGTCCGACGGTGGCCGCTTTCCACACCCCGGCGCGCTGCCCGATCCAGTTGGTGCCGGGGATGGCGTCGTTGGGCTGCAGCGGAGGTTGGCCAGCCAACTCCAGAGCGACGTGGGTGATGTGGGCGGCGTTGTCCGGTGAGATGCGCAGGTACTCGCGTGATTCGTTCAGTTCAGTTCGGGCGGTGTCGATCTGTTCGCGGATGGCGCGTTCGAAGCGATACAGGCTCATGGTCGGCGCGGCGCTAACGCCGTCGAGGTC
Source organism: uncultured Candidatus Saccharibacteria bacterium (assembly GCA_964387275.1). GTDB lineage: Bacteria > Patescibacteriota > WWE3 > UBA101185 > UBA10185 > CAYLVW01. Next base: position 1,097 of record CAYLVW010000015.1, on the reverse strand, counting down.
GACGCGGGCGGCGCGGCCGGTCATCTGATCCTCCACGGCGGTGGAGATCAACTGGTTGACCTTGCCAAGGTCCTCGCGGATCGTGGTGACCTTCTGCGCGATACGCGACAGGAACTCCAGGTCGTTCTCGTAGGAGCCGGGTCGGGCGTTCTCCCAGCCGTGTCCCACGAAGTGATAGACCTGCACGTCGTGTTCTTGGCCGTAGCGGTCCAGTCGCCCGATGCGCTGTTCGAGCCGGTTGGGCGAAAACGGGATGTCCACCAAGACCATGCGGTGGCAGTGCCGTTGCAGGTCGATGCCTTCGCTGGCGGCGTCGGTGGCCAGCAGGATCCGCACCGGGTCTCGGTCCGGTGGGGCCTGGAACGCTGACTTGACTCGGTCACGATCGTCGTCGTCCTGCCCGCCGTAGATCAGTCGCAGCCGGTCGCCGCCGAGCCCGCGGGCGGTCAGCAGTTCAGCCAGCCACGCCTGCGTGGCGCGGTACTCGGTGAACAGCACGACCCGTTCGTCGTTCCATTCGCCGTCCGGTTGGAGGGTGTCCTCCAGCCAGTCGAGCAGGGTCAACGCTTTGGCATCGGGTTGCTGGCCGTGAGCGCTGGCCCACGCCAGCAACTCCTCGAGTGCGCGGCGTTGCCGGTCGTCCGCGCGTGACATCGCGGTGGCGGCGGCGCCGAGCAGTGCCTCTTCAGCTGCGTTCTTGTCGTCCTCGGAGGCGAAGTCGTCCTCAATCGCCTGGGCTTGCTCCAGCAGCCACTCGGGAACGTCGTCGGAGTCGCTGTCAGAGGCCTTCAGTGAGGCAGCCCCCCGCTCGGTGTCGGCGTGCACCCGCAAGGTCTCGGCGAACGCGGACGGAGAGGAGAACAGTCGCTTCTTCAGCAGCAGCGTGACCATGTCGGCAGCCGACTGCTGGCGAGCACCACCAATCCGGCGCGCAGCCACGTAGTCCGACAACAAGGCATGGGCCTGCTTATCGGTGCCGGTGTAGGCGACCTCGATCCGGTCGGTGGTGCGGGCTCGGAACCGAGGCGTGCCATCAGGGTTGGTGATGTCGTCCTTGACCCGACGCACCATGACCTCTGCCAGCGCCTCCGGGTTCG
>CAYLVW010000014.1:0-2040 GCA_964387275.1 uncultured Candidatus Saccharibacteria bacterium | reverse complement strand
ACCTCGCACGCCTGCATGATCTTTGAAAACGGCCAGTCTTTTCGGTTTAGTAAATTGGTGGCATTGGAACGGCCAAAGCCCATTTTTTCCGCAAAGTGCGAGGGTTTAACACCTTTGCGGTCCAGTTCTTTTTTAATTATATCTCCTATTCCCTCTTGCATGAGTATATTTTTAATGCAAATTTCTACACTAATTGGTTTCACAATTGCTTTTTAATGGTTAAAATGGCATTAATACAAATTAAATGCCCAAAAAGTTTGGTTTTTAATTAAAAACGTCTTTTGTTTGCATTAAATTAATTCAACCAAATATGAACAACACTACTGAAAATCGCACTATCGACAATCATAAAACAGTTAGAGTGCAAATTGAAAACCCTTACATAGTGCCACATTTAGCCCAACACTGTAAAGATATTTACAAAGGTTTAGGCATTGATCCTATTAAAAATGCTCCATTAGAACTGATTAAGAAAATGGGTATTGCCCGCAAACGTTTTAACAATCTTTTGAAGTATAACGAACAACCTTTGTTGTGCGAAGCGGTGGCCTATTATGATTTTATGAAGGAAAGGGGCCATATTCAAGAGTTTTCAGACCTATATAAAATTAGATAGCATTTTTTTTTGCCCTTTGGTTAATTAAAATACTAACATTTAATTAAATTTATTTCTTAACCAGTCCCCACGAAGTTAAGTTGTGTTTCCGGCCTAGCAAAACCAAAAACGTTCTTTTCTACCGGAAAATTTTCCCTTCATGTAACGCAAGACAGCCCGAAAAGTTAGGATACGGGCATTTTTTAATACAAAATTTTTTAGTGTATGACCTTAAAAATTAAACCCAGCGAAAAAAAGCTATTGCGTTCCGAAATTCAGTTTTTGGAACAGTACATTAACAAAGATGCTGCATTGAACGAACAAGCCGGGAAAGCCATGTTTCCGTTTCTTTTTAAAATGTACAAAGCCATAAGCGAACCCAAACCAACCCCGGCAATATTTCTTCCTATTCCTAACAACCATAATTCTAAGCAATGACAGCAAAGGACCGCGCCCGCCTTACTCGCATTAATAACATTGTGAAAGGCTATTTAGAAGCTCCCGAAAAATCGCCATTTGTAAAAGAGCAACTACAGAAAGCACAAGCCAAACTAGAAAAATTACACCGCGAACTAAAACGCAAGTACAGCGGCCAACAATTAAAATTTTCTGCATGATACTTATTCCATTATCCAGCACTTTCAGCGTAAAGGCAGAACGTATTGTTTCGGTGATGGAAGACAGGGTGCATAAGCACAAAATTTATTTTGTAGCCCACCGCGATGATGCCGGAGATATACAGCAATTCCGAGCAACACACACCAACATTTTGAAACTTCACTTCAAAGAGAATAGAATAAAAATTATTAACGAAACTGATTAAACCAATGGAAAACCAATTAACTAAACGCGAGGTCGTAGCCTTAGAGTTTGCGAAAATATTTTTCGAAAAAACAATAATAATAAACACAGTACTTCATATAGAAGAAGCTGTAGGAAAAGTAGCAAGTTTAGATATAGATTCTGTACTAACAGAAACTCTTATCATAAAATCTTTTGATTTTGCCGATTTATTTATAGACCAGTCCGAAGATTCACAACCCAATGGATAACACAACACCACCAACCGAACAAATTTCCTATTTCGATAAACGAATGCAGGAACTTGGCGTAACGGAAGAAAACAACTTTTTTATTTTGAACTTCACCAATTCCAAAGGCGAAGCCGATCAAAAGAAAGTACCCGTTTTCAAACCGCACGCAAAAGGCATAGAAATTATGGTGCCAACGGTTAACGGCAACTATATTAACTACAACAAAAAATATAAGGATGGAAAGGAACGAAGATGGAAAGATGATTATTCCATTATACGCCTCGAAGTTCCGGTAGAGAAAAAAGATGGTTCTTTAATGAAGTACGAACTACCGAACGGCCAAAGCACAGAACCGTTTTTTCATCAGCTTTTAATTAGCAATTATCGCGAAAAAACACAAACCGAAACGCT
>CAYLVW010000013.1:0-2309 GCA_964387275.1 uncultured Candidatus Saccharibacteria bacterium | reverse complement strand
TTGACAATAAAGACTTCCTGCCTTAGTTTTATTCAGTTTGTTCTTTCACCCAGCCCAATTACAAAATCGAAAATTCACCTGTCGTAATAAAGCGCGAACTGCCCGCTCTTTGTAGCGGCAGTGACAAGCACACGGTTATTTAAAGTTTTATTTGCGGCACGTTCCGATCTGCAGTGGAATCAACGAGCGAGCAGTGCATGCGGCATGGGGATTAAATTTATTGATCCCTCAGGCCGCATGTTCTGCTTAGACTCAATCCTTTTCGGGCAGAACGGGACAACAAACAACCATTCAAACAAAACCAACTATGAATACAGGGATAACGTTCGAAGGAAAAAATGTAGCGATTGTCGGCTCCGGATCGATCGGGCGGGCGACTGCTCTGCATCTGGCCGAAAACGGCGCAAGAGGCGTCTTTTGCACTAGATCAAGCGGCGCCAATGTTGAACTTGAACTGCGCGAACTTCAGGGAGCATTCGACCAAGCTGGGAACGCAAGTACCCGGTTGTTCGGTGCGCAGCTCGATGTAAACTCCGCTGACTCGAGGCGCAGCGCCATCATGGCACTGAACGAGGCATTCGACCGGCAGGGCGGAATTGATCTGATCGTTCTGACAGCCGGAGGGGTCAATAAAACCGGCAACCAGACCAAACGAACAGGACCCGACCCGGTACCGCCAGAAAAACCGGCGGCAATGACCGAACGGCTCAAAGCCGCGGAACTTTGGCGATCCCGGGCGGAAGCACTGGCTACCGAGCGTCAGACGACCTACGGCATCAATGCAGTCGGGCCGTTGCAGTTTCTCGATGAATTGACCCCGCATCTGCTTGTTCAAGACAAGCCGTGCTGCGTCATTTCAATCTGTTCTGCTGCTCCCCGTCTCCTGATGTCGGGCGTCGAAGCGTATTGCGAAGCCAAGCGCGCTCTCGAAGTCGGGACACAGGCCTGGGGAGTCGGCGTTGCCAAAGCCCGGTGCGCTCTTGGACTTGAACCGCACCGCGCCGTTCCTCTGGTCTGGGGCTGGTCGGAAGGGGCTCAGAATCGTTCAATGCTTTACACCGCCGACGGTTCTCCGACCTGGCGCTACAAGCAGATTCTGGCAAAACACCCGGGCGGCAAAGCCGGCACCGTTGAACAGATCGCCAGTGCGATCCTCTTCATCAGCAGCTGCGACTACCTGACGATCGAACCGTTCGTCGTCGCCGGTGGAGCAATCGCCTATGGCGCAATCTGAAATTCGCAAGTGGTTCAATGAGCATCTGCCGGAATAACTACTCCGGCAGATGTCTTCATTACGGTTCGAAGCTTGTCATTGTCCCACTTCATTTAAATCCCGAATCCTGACCTGTTAATCCAATTCCAGAACTTTATATTCAACAATAGCCCCAATAAGCCGTGTGAATTGAGAAGCATTGTTTATAACCGGCAATCACCCCGTATTTTACTGAAAATAGACTTGATTTGCTCCGGCTTGAAGCACAAACTGTCCCGGCGTTAATGGAATAGCGCAGGTCAGTATTATTTGGTGAGTTCAATTCAGGAGATAGATCGTGAAAAACATGACAGCGAATCGATTAATGATGTTTTTGGCTCTCGGCACTTTATTTATCGCCGGCTGTTCAACTACACACCAGGCACGATCGGTAACGACCAGCGGATTCCTCGATAACTATGCCCAACTGAAAGAGGGGGAGGACGGACAAGCGGTGCTTCGTTACGTTCGGCCGGGCGTAAACTGGGCCAGCTATAACAAGATCATAATAGACCCTGTCATGGTGTATGCCGGACCAAAATCAGATCTGGCCTCGGCAAACCAGGAACAGCGGCAAGCACTGGCCAGCTATTTTATGGCTACATTGAAAGAGAATCTTTCTCAGGACTTTAAACTGGTCAACTCTCCCGGACCCGGAGTACTCCGCGTTCGCGCAGCAATCACTGATGCAGACTCCTCGATGGTGATGCTAAACACAGTCACTACAATCCTTCCGATCGGCTTGGCTGTCAGCACTCTCAAACGGGTGGTGACAGGATCCGATAGCTTTGTCGGCGATGCACAGGCCGAGATGGAGATCCTAAACTCCACCGACGGAGTCCGGCTGGCCGCAGCCGTTGATAAACGGATCGGTACAAAGGCGATCCGCTCCAAATTCGGCAGCTGGAACGACGCGAAAGAGGCGTTTGATTTCTGGGCAGAGCGGCTCAGAACTAGGCTTGCCGAAGCCCGACAAGGGCAGAAGTAAAGGCTAACTAAATAGATGCTGGCTGGTTAATTCTGAACCAGCCAGCTTTTTGCCCTACTAAGGAACGAG
>CAYLVW010000012.1:2276-2516 GCA_964387275.1 uncultured Candidatus Saccharibacteria bacterium | reverse complement strand
GGATGAAACTGGGGTCTGATGTTACTTTTCTGTACGCCGCTAAACAAATGAATATCCAGCCAACCGTTGACCTAGATAGTCCCTATAATACGCGGATTCACGCTGGATTAACGCCGACGCCGATTTCAAACTTTAATTTATCGGCTCTAAAAGCCGTTGCTAACCCATCAGATACAGAGTATATCTACTTTGTCGCTGGAGATGACGGAAAAACTTATTTTTCCAAAACATTAGCCGAAC
>CAYLVW010000012.1:1586-2258 GCA_964387275.1 uncultured Candidatus Saccharibacteria bacterium | reverse complement strand
TTGACTATTTGCTTTTTATTTGCTAATATTATTTAGTTCATTGATGAGCTTGATGTGGGAATTAAAAATATGAGAGCTCGTTGATGGCCTGTTCATCATAAAGAGGTTACTGGTCGTTCCTCTAAAACATAAAAATAATTTTATATTTTAGTAAACATATCCTTATAGACAATTAATAAATTTATGATGAAGCAGAGTCTTAGCCTAAAAAGCCGGGACAAGGAGATTGGTATTAGTATTAATAAAACAAATACCGTAGCAAAAATAAAAGAGAGTACTTCCGAATTTCGGTCGAACGCCTCTAGCTATGGTCAAATTGTCAAAGATCGCCAACATTTAGTTTTTTATAGCTTATTACTTATATTTACACTTTCAATCATTGGTATAGCTGGCCAACGAAATAGCCATGCTGATGCTAATATTTATGCCAATAACTTTGTTCAGAGTTCTAAAACTACTGATACATTGTCGTCCTCGCAGACTGCTTCAGCAATCGCAGTTATCGCTGATACACCTGTTGTAGAGGACGTTATTCAGGTTGCTTCAGAGAAAGATTCAGATAACATCGCTGCTACTTCTTCAAATACAGTTGCTAGTACGCCGATTGTTAACGGTCAAGAGAATAAAACCAAGGATGATATCACTACACACGTTGTTGCGAAAGGCGAGAAT
>CAYLVW010000012.1:598-1576 GCA_964387275.1 uncultured Candidatus Saccharibacteria bacterium | reverse complement strand
CAAATCCATCGCCGAACAGTACAACATTAAAGAAGAGACAATCAAGTGGGCTAATGACCTACCTAGTAATGATGTCGGTGTCGGCAAGAAACTGACTATCCTTCCTGTCGATGGAATTTTATACACCGTCAAAGATGGCGACACCGCTAAAACCATCGCCGAAAAGTATAACGCTGACGAAGATCGAGTAGTGGCTTTTAACGATGCCGAAATTGCCGGTCTTAAAAAAGGCGAGAAGATCATCGTACCTGACGGAGAAGAAAAAGAAGTTCCAATTGTTCAGGTAGCTCGAAATCAGATTAATACTACGACAACAAACAATAGTTATCGAAGTGCTGGCTACGGAAGCAACAGTTTCGTTTCTGCTTCAGCAGGCCCTGTTTTTGCCGGAAACCGTTATGCTTGGGGTAACTGTACATGGCACGTTTACAACCTGCGAGCTGCCGCTGGTAAACCAATCCCTAGTTTCTGGGGTGATGGTGGTATGTGGGGCTACAGCGCGCGTGCTGACGGCTACACTATTAGCAACAAGCCAATCGTTGGCTCAATCGCCTGGAGAACTGGTGGTTATGGTCATGTTGCTTACGTTACGGAAGTCAAAGGAAATTCAGTACATGTCAAAGAAATGCACGGATTCAATGGTCCCGGAATTGCACGAGAAGCTGACTATCCGATATCGTCTTGGAACGGTTTCATTTACTAGATTCCAGACTGAACTTAAATCGAGATTTGCTTAATTGCTAAAATATCAGGATAATCTATCTGATGTCATTCGCAGATACAGCTACAATTAAAGTCAAAGCCGGTAACGGTGGTAACGGCGCGCTAAGCTTCCGCCATGAAAAGTACGTCTCCAAAGGTGGACCAGATGGCGGAGACGGCGGTAAAGGTGGTGATGTTATTATTGAGACTGTCGAAAATATCCATGGTTTGTCTGATTATCGAGCCAAGAAAGAATATCGCGCTAAAGACGGCGAT
>CAYLVW010000012.1:0-588 GCA_964387275.1 uncultured Candidatus Saccharibacteria bacterium | reverse complement strand
TCTGGAACGGAGCGAAACAAGCATGGACGATCTGCCGAAGATTTAGTCCTCAGAATGCCTGTGGGTACACAGATTTCTGTTGACGGCCAACTGATCGCTGATTTAGCAACTGCTGGTACCAGAGTGGTTATCGCTAAGGGCGGTGAAGGTGGTTTTGGAAATGCTCACTTTAAAAGTAGTATCCGCCAAGCACCTCGGGTGGCTGAAACTGGCGAGCCAGGAGACGAAAAGAAGCTTTCCTTAGAACTAAAAATGATTGCTGAAATCGGATTAGTCGGGTTTCCTAACGTCGGTAAAAGTAGCTTTTTAGCCAGTGTCAGCAATGCCCGACCAAAAGTTGGCGACTACGCTTTTACCACTCTCCAGCCGTTTGTTGGCGTGGTAAATTTGGGTCAAAAAACGCGCTTGATGGCCGATATTCCCGGGATTATCGAAGGAGCTTCGAAAGGAAAAGGTTTAGGAATTGAGTTTTTAAGACACGTTGATCGAACGAAAATTTTGTTTCACTTAATCGATTCATACTCACCTGATCCTAGTGAAGACTATCGATTGATAAGAGAAGAAATCGCTAATTATGATCAGAAGTTA
>CAYLVW010000011.1:0-2618 GCA_964387275.1 uncultured Candidatus Saccharibacteria bacterium | reverse complement strand
CCATTGATGGTTTTCTCCAATCACTTCTTGCCCAAACAAAAACGCCAGATGAAATTGTAATCATCGACGGCGCATCAACAGATGCAACTTTTTCAAAACTCAAGGCATTTGTGTCTCTATACAAACAAAAGCACAAGAACGTTGTGTTTGAAGTGGCAACTAAAAAGGGAAATCGTTCTGTTGGTCGAAACGAAGCAATAAAAAGAATTAATACTGACTTAATTGCAGTAAGTGATGCGGGTTGTCTACTCGATAAAAACTGGCTACTTACAATCACCAAACCCTTTTTTCAAAACAAGGATGTCGATGTAGTTGCGGGATACTACAAAGCAAAAGCCAAGACTGTATTTGAAAAATCTGTTGTGCCATACACACTTGTAATGCCGGACAGAGTAAATCCCAAAAACTTTCTTCCTGCTACGCGCTCTATGGCTTTCACTAAAAAAATCTGGAAAGAAGTAGGGGGATTTGATAAAAAATTCTCCCACAACGAGGATTACGTATTTGCAAACAGACTTAAGGAAAAGAACGCCTCAATCGTTTTTGAAAAAAAAGCAATCGTTTTTTGGTTACCTCGCAAGAATTTTAGGAGTTTGTTTACAATGTTTTTTCGGTTTGCATTTGGTGATGCAGAAGCAGGAATATTAAGGATTAAAGTAATGTTAATTTTTTACAGATATATTCTTGCCTTGTATTTATTAAGCTTGTATCTTTTATCCGAAAGGCTTCCCTACCTCTTTCTCGTAGTTGGGATGACTCTTGTATACGTTTTGTATGCTATTTATAAAAACTTTCGATACGTTAGAACTGTAGAAGCTTTCTACTTACTTCCACTCGTTCAATTAGTATCTGACATAGCAGTTATAACTGGAACAATACTTGGGGCAATTAAAAAGGTAATAGGCATTCGTTTTGCAAGAATAGCAGTAACAAACAAAGTGGTAGTAATTATCATGTTTGCATATGTGTTAGCGGAATTATCAGTCATCTCCTGGGGTATTCCAAATTCTTTGCATCCTTTCCCCTATCACATGGACGAGTGGCATCAACTCCAAGCGGTAAGGAGCATGTTCTCAACAGGAACTTCAAACGTGGAAGGGGCTGCTCACGGACCTATTCTAGAATTTTTTATTGCCGGATTATACTTACTGCCATTCTATCTTTTCAAGATCATAAACCCATTTGCAATTCAGTCATCGGTGGGCTCACTGGAGCTACAAGAGAGACTATTTGTAGTACTTCGCCTTAGCACTCTGCTTTATGGGGTAGGGAGCCTTATTGTTCTCGGAGCGATTGCGAAACGCTTATTAAAAGTTTCCTCGACTCTAGCCGTTTTCGTTTTTGCTACCACTCCTATTTGGTTTTCCTTAAGTAATTATTTTAAGTACGATATTGCTCTATTATTTTGGATGCTTGTATCGATGTATTTTACAATTCATTATGGGCAGAGCCAAAAAGTAGTGCATTTCCTGTTAGCTGGAATCGGTGCAGCATTTGCTATAGCCGTTAAAATTAGCGCTTTGCCATTTCTCGCTCTTTATATAGTGGGGTATTTTATTTTTACAAATAAAGTTCAACCCAGGATTTTAGTAGGTGGTCTACTCTTGACCATTTCAACAACTATTCTCTTTGGTGTACCTGATATGTTTTATAGAGCGGGGGAATATTATTATTACTTGTATTCGAATACGCTTGCGATTGCTTACCCAAGTGAAATATATACCTTAGATATGCCACCATTGTTTTATTACTTCCTTCGACAAATGCCTACCTCATTTGGTTACGTTATGTATTCGGTTTTTTTGTTAAGCTTGTTCTTGACCGTAGTTTCAAGTATCTACCAACTGTTCGTAAAGAGGTACTTAAATCGCATCTCTCTCTATTTGTTTGCTGGGTTCATATTGTTTGCAGCAAGCCTGCTTTCTTTAAAGTTAGACGCGGGGAGTAATAGAGTTTTAGTTCTTCTTCCATTCGGAGCCCTGATTGTAACTTATTCTTTAAGCTCGTTGTATCGAAAACTAGGCCTTACTCTTAAAAGAATTGTAACTGTAACTTTTTGTGTGTTATTCATCATTCAAGTCTTTCAGACATTAATCTGGGTTGAGATGAGGTTGCAACCTTCACCACAGAAAGTATCCTCACAATGGATTATTGATAATATTCCATTAGAAACAACTATTGGATTAGAGAATATACCTATTTATCAGTTACTACCTGAATATATTGTTAACGACTACTATCAAGAGCAGTACAATTCTCAGTACAGGCAGCATTTTGCATATGCAATTGTTAGTGATAAGACCGCAAGTCTTCCAGGGTACATTGTATTAACCAACGATAGCATAGATACAAATTACTTTAAGGATACTCCGAAGAAGTCTCTTCTCAAAAGGATGAGAAGAGAAAATTATCGAATAGTGAAACGTTTTTCTCCAGACTTTACCTATTTCAAATTTTTTGGTTCAGATTTTGACTATTACCTATCTGGCCTCATGGCATCGCCAGTAACAATTTCGATTTATAAACTTGATTTGGAAAAATCATTAAACTAAAGCTATAATAGCTCAACAAGAATGGACGAAAAAATTAAAAGAAAGATTAAAAATAAAATTATACTC
>CAYLVW010000010.1:0-2890 GCA_964387275.1 uncultured Candidatus Saccharibacteria bacterium | reverse complement strand
TGCAGTACCGTTTGAGCTCACACCGTTTGAATTCGCATGTCCATCGGTCAGTACCTTACGCGCTGAAAGATCACTGCGAATGCTTTGGAAATCTAGCTGAAGCTTGGAAATACTTCCTTGCTGCTTACCCGTCCGGACCATTGGAATTTCGTCGACAAACTCGACATTAAAGCGCATGTCCTCACCCAGGAAGTGGCGAAGCGTCTTCAAGATATCGTTAAAGACATTCTGGTCGAAACGCTGCCCCTTGATGACCTTCAACGTGACCGAACCAAGCTCGTCCTGCAACACTTGATACTGACGAATAACGTAATCGTAGTCCTTAAACAGGTGGGCAAAGAATGTGCCCGGAACATAGTTACCGTTGGTGCCAACGATAATCGCCTGCACACGGCCTTCAATGCGACCGACGCGAGGTAGGCCGCGGCCACAGCTACACGGCTTGGTGTTATCCATTGCCTCTGCCAGATCACCAACGCGATAACGAATAAATGGCATGCAGAAGTTATTGAGGTCAGTAATTACTACTTCACCAATTTCACCAGGCAATGCCGGTCGTCCGTCCTTAAGAACCTCGACGATGTAGCTCTCTGCAACAACATGGTGCCCTTCATGAGCGTTACACTCATAGGCAATGCCCGAGAATTCGCGACTGCCGTATTTATCGAACACTTTGCAGCCAAATGCCTCTTCAATGATCTCCCGACTTTCGTCCGGCAGCGCTTGAGCCGACGACATAATTCCACGGGGGCGAATGGAGACTCCGCCTCGGTCTTTCAGATAGTGCGCCAGGAAGTTAAATGACTCCGCGTAGCCGTCAATGAACACCGGGTTGTGTTGCTGAATCTTCTGCAGACTCTCCGCCATGTTCATGTCGGACATCTCATACGCGGGAATGAATAAACGATTGTTAAACCAAGCATCACACTTCTCTCGGAACACCTGTAACGGTTTCATTCCCAGAGTCTGATGCCATAGTCGGACTTGACGATCGCCGAATTCGCAGCCGGCCCATTCGACACTACGTTGCGTAGCCGCCCAGCGAATCTCGAGTTGGTCCTGATCCGCGAAGCAAACGAATGGCTCGCCGGTGGAACCACTGGTTTGAATTTTAAGGATCTTTTTCTTGTCGTGCGTTTCTGACAGTAGATCAAAATACAAGTTCTCCCGAACATCCTGTTTGCTTAGCATTGGCAGCTTCTGCAAATCATCGAGAGTCTTGATGTCGTCCGGGGTGACTCCATGTGCGTCGAACTGCTGGCGATAGAACGGCACATGGTAATACGCATGGTGCACTAAACGCCGAAGCTTACGCTCCTGCAGCTCCCGCATTTGTTCTAACGTCAGCCACTGGCTCTGCTTCAATTCCATGTAATAGTGGCGCGCCTTGCGGGTGATTAGCCACTTATGAAGCGGCACCGTCATGAAGAACACTTCGAACCAGAACTTACGAGCTACGGGCAGTGGCGTATCGGCACGGGTTGGCCGATGGGTCGCCAAATAATCGGCAAGAATGTTCTCGCGCTTTGGAAACATCCGAAACTCGACGAACCCCTTCAAAACATCGAGCAGACAGAGCGCAATCATCTTCAATGGAAAACTGGGAATGAACGACTTGCCCAAAAGCCGACTCTCAAACAGCGTCTCGATCTCGTGGATACGATAGCCCTTGGCTTTAGCCGACACGGTAATAAACGTCTGAAAGTATCGATAATTGAAGCGATGCCGCAGCACGTCTTGCATTACTTCCTTGCGGGAGATGACAAAACCAGATTTGTTGTCCCGAGCTCGCATGCCAAACAGCGTGTTCAGAATGATGTTTAGACCTTTGCTCAACGTGTAACGAGCATCTTGGAGTCTTCCCACGGAGCTACGAAACCCCTGAATCATGTCGGCGTTCGTATGCAAAATCTCGCGGTACAAACGCCAGACATCTTCTGGAAGATTTTGTAGATCAGCATCGATTAAGCAAACGAACTCGCCCGTTGCCGCATTGACACCTGAGTTCCAACCACCCTCAATCCCGCGATTACGTTCGTGGTGAACCGCAATGATTTCAGGATGCTTACGGGCCAGCTCGTCAATCAACGGCCCAGTGTTATCGGTACTGGCGTCGTTTACCAAAACGATTTGGCCACGCAGCTTGCGCTTGGCGAACACCGCCATTAGCCGCGATGCCAGTTCGGGGATATTAGTGGCCTCGTTAAAGCACGGGGCAACAACGGATAGCTGAATTTTCTGGGACGCAGTGTTGAGCGAATCGGAGTGATCGTATTCGGATACAGCGGAGTGTGAAAGGATTTCAGCCGTTTGCATATCAGCTCTCGAAATGGTTGTGCTTCTTCAACGCGCGACTTTGCCCGCCGCTAGTTTATCGATCTAACTTTATCGGTCGATGGGTTAGGCTTGAGTTTTTAACCACTCGAAGGTTTGTCGAAGTCCTTCACCAAGGGTGAATTGAGGCTTCCAACCCAGTACTCGCTGAATCTTCGAGATGTTACCCACCCGGCTGCTTCCGTGTGTCCAGTCCTGAGGACCAAACTCTGGTTTTAGATCCAAACCCGAAACCGCAAGCATCTCATCGGTGAGTTTAATGATCGAAGTGGCGTCTCCACTTCCAACATTAAAGAGCTCGCCAGAGACCGGGGATGTCATCGCCAACAAAGTGGCGGAGACTGTATCATCTACATAAAGGTAATCAAGTTCTTGCCGACCATCGCCATTGATAACCGGCTGTTTTCCTTGAAGAAGTCTTTCGAAGTTCTTCATGATCACGGACTTGTAGCCCATCCCGGCGTACTGTCGCGGACCATAGATGAACAGATAGCGTATCGCGTTACCTTCGAGACCGTGAGTCGGGTTATTTCCGAATTCGGTCGGTTGGGCATTT
>CAYLVW010000009.1:0-5763 GCA_964387275.1 uncultured Candidatus Saccharibacteria bacterium | reverse complement strand
TATATTTATTTTTCATACTTTAGGTTTAATACTTAATTCTGAGTAAGAGCTGAGTGCATATTTTAATTTTTGTCGGAAGGGGTAGTTATAATCAGAGTAGCCAGTATTTCTCTATCAATTACTTTTACACCATTTTCTTTAGCAAGTATTTTTGCATTCTGTGTGAAGCGACTATTAGTTATTACCATAGCCTCAGATGCATCATAGTGGGCTTTTGCAGTGTTGATTTCTTGAACAGCTTTTACAGGTACAGGATTCCTCCAACATTTGGCTTGGACTACAGTTCTAATGCCATCTTTTTCAAGAATTAAATCCGCGCCGTAATCTGCCATTCCTCCAACTAACTGAACTTTATATCCAAGCCTTATAAATAATTGTTCAAGAAATATTTCAAATTCGGTTCCAGTCATCTTATCTACTTCTGGTAAACCCGCTTTTGTTAATTTGTACAGTTTAAAAATAGTTGGGACAATTTTTACAACGAATAAAAACAGGAATAAAAGCCACAAAGGCCAAAGATTGATTAAGAGTAAAGTAAATGTTTGATTCAATATTTGTGTAGTTTTGCTATATGTGCCCATGACTTAATTTTACATTTGGCTACGATACTTTAAAGGAGGTAGGGTATTCATTTTGAGGTTTTATATAAAAACTGCATCATAGATGTACCGGCAGACAAGATTCTTGTATTCGGTTACTTCTTTCCGAACTTGATCACTGCTGGGTTAAGAACACCACCTTCCGCGTTCGCCTGCTCACCTTCCTCAGGGTTTTGTGTGCGCAAATTGTGCCATCTTCGGAGTTGTTCTCCGTGCTTCCAGAATTTGGCAAGGAAAGCTATCACCAGTCCGTATTGGAAACCACTGAGACCATCGTAGTCAATGGCGTTGGCCTCTTCAGCAGCAATGTCCTCAAGGGCTTTGCCAACTTTCATTGCGTTTGTCTGACACTTTGGGAGCTTATAGAAATGCAGAGGTGTCAGAATGGCTGGATTATGATGATATCTATGTGAACTAATAGTGTGTCCCATAGATATTTAGAATTCCCCTAGCATACTTAGAGAATTTTCCTACTCTGCCAGGTAGTTTCTCTATTATTCTTTTTGCTTCTCCATCCAAATATGATGCGTATTTTAACTCAATAACACAACCTGTTTCTTCATATTGTTGCTTTTTCATGCAGTTTTGAGTGACACCCTTGTATTTAATTTCTGAATCCACCGTGATTCTAAATTTCTTACCATAAGATTGATAATAGCGTCGTTGGTATGAGACTAAAATTACAGGGGAGGTATTCTTTATTTGTGAGAGGATAAATGGGTCTTTAAGCTCTCTCCATTCGCTTGTTAATTTGTCTCCCACATTACCGTTTTTGATCTTAATTTCTAGTTGGGCATCATCAGGACACTCTAGGTTTTCTCCGTACCACCTAACCCTTATCTTTGCTCGTTTGCAAGCATTAAGTTCGTTATTCCAAAAACAGCTTAGTGAAGCCGTATCAAAATAGATACTGTTTACTTGGCGTTTATAGTAGACCTCTCTAAAGCCATAAGGGTGTAACTTAATATGTGTTTCTACCAGATCTCTTGTTAAAAATGGAAGATATATTTTTCTTTCATACCGTATATTTTGTTTACTCATAAAACTCTTCCTAACAAATCCAGCCACCAAGTAGGTTCAAATACTGGTTTTAAGTCAATATCTTTACTTAATGTTAGCGTTAGACTTCTATCCATTCCTAAAGAAGAATCACTCCACCGTGTAAATCTGTATCCAAAATCAGGTACAGCTTCTACCTCAATAGGTACATCGTTAAAATATACAAGGGTATCAATTTTTATATCATCCCTTGTATTTATAGTGTTAATTTTTAAGTAACCTCTTGTATGTGCGTTTGGAGTCACAAAGACTTTGGAAGTTCCTGATAATCCAAACTTTTTTATAAAATGTTGTCTGGAAAAATCTGCTCTATTTCTGGCAAAAATCTCAAGGGTTTCTACATTCTTTCCCCACACCTGTAAGTTTTCAAATGCAGGTTTTCCTCCTTTGTCGTTTTTACCGCCCCATCTTAAAGCGTGCATTTGGATCTCAGGTTTATATGTATCTTTAAACTTTTCTACAATTCCTAAGACGCGGGAAGTCTCAAATGTAGTATTGAGTAGGTCAGCATATCTATTGATGAAGCTTATACGAAAATCCTCATGCTTAAGTAGGTTACGAATCATCTCGGTTGCCCAAGTACCCTTGCCCATTACCTCATTCGTTGCGAGGCTAAGTGTATCTGCATCATAATCAGAAGATCCAAATAAACCCATTATTGAGTCAAGATCAAACACTAACCAACGCCACTTGCCATCTAATGGCGCTGAATCGTAAGAAGCATAGTTTTCAGACTTGAATCGCCAGACACGAATGTTATTTTCTAACCAATCATCATTCGCAAAATATACCTCTGTTAAGAAATAATCTATGTAGTTTTCTACATCCATGTGTCTTTTTATATAATTGTAATCATTTAAGTTTTGAGTAAGCTTTACATAGTCAAGTTCGTCTCCTTGTACACCCTCACTGATTAGAGGATATCCTCCTTTTTGTCTGTCAGGTTCAAGCATAACTATACTTTCCTTTTTGGTTCCATATTTAATTTTAAAGTAGTGTTCGTCATAAAATTCTCTAATGTTATGTATTCCCCAGTAGGAGCCGTTTAGGTACACAATAGAGGGTGTACCATCTTGAATATCTAAATCCATATCATTTATTACTGTTTGTGCGAGTAGATCCCTAAACATTGTTCGCCTCCAGTCATTACCCGAATTTCTTAGAATTATGCATTTGTGAGTATCTTTTCCATTGCCAAAGAAATCATAGTTTATATACTTATCACCAAACTTTTTTAGTGCACATACTCTTAGGGATTTTTGAGCATTAGCTCTTGTTTTACCACCGGATATTCTTATTTCCACATCCATACCTAACGCTCTATTTCCACTCTCATCAAAAAATTCCATATATGCTGGTTTTTGCCAATCTTCGCCTTTTTTCATGTAGTTATAGGACGCAGGGTTAGTAGTAATCCCGTTTACATATATACCTGTCTTGGGATCCCAAAGATTAACTGGATCAGTAATTATTGCTACTATGGGAAAAGTGTGCGTGGTGAATACAAAGGTGCTTTTAATAATATCGCTTTCTATCCTGCCATTTTGAAATAACGCTACTTTTACAACGGTATTTTTATCAATAGTTACTCCATTCTCATACTTTATGGATTTATCAGTAGGATCAGAGCCATCTAAGGTGTATTTAATCTCACCACTTACATTACTGTAGTTTATTGATAGGTTGAATGGTGCGTTGTATACGCCTGACTGATGAGAAAGAACTGCTGTGGGACTAACTTTACTTTCAATGTCTGAAACGCCGTATAAAACCAAACATACACCAAAACCAATTAATAGGCTCACTAAGAGAATAAAAAGTATATTTCCTATTGGTTTAATTGAAAACGCCTTTATCTTCAAAAAAGGAGATCTCCATATTTCCATCTAGTTTTTGAACCTTTTCTTTAATCTTTGCCAAGCAACTTACATTAGCAAAGTTAACAAGAAATAGAAGTTCACACTTATTCTCACTTTCATCTAAACGTTTTAGACTTACATAAGATGTATGTTCCTTTAATATTTCGATTATTTTTTCTACAGGAATTGCTGTTTTTGAAGAAAGGCTGAAAAAAAGGTTTGAGTAGGACATATTAGCTTTTGAGAACAACGATTTAACTATGACTATCAAAATTATTGAGACGAACGCTATTATTGTTATATATCTTTGGTTTGCACCAAATCCTAAACCGAGTGAAATTGCCAAAAACAGATAGGTTAACTCCTCAGGTTCTTTAATGGCAGCTCTAAAACGAACAATAGACAAAGCACCAACTAGACCAAGTGAAAGGGCTAAAGAGGATTTAACTATGGTAATAACCAACATCGTTGTAAGAGCCAACAGCACGAAGTTACCTGCAAAAGATTTTCTATTGGATACAGAATTCCCAAATTTCACATAAACCATGCTCAAGATGAGAGCTAGGGCTGAAGTTATAGCAATATCACCCAAAAAACTCCAAATATTTTCACCTAAACTTTGTGTGTTAAAGTAATTAGAAAGTACTTGTGCTTCATCCATGAGTACAATGATAACATTTTATATTTCTAAAATAAATTACTGTACAACAAGCTAATTGTAGTTACCTTAATACTTTTGATAATATTATAAACAAGTTGCATCCAAACATATTTCCCCAAGTTAAAACCATGAGTTTTATTACTATTTGGATCATTATTAGAAAAATTTATTGAGATTTTAGGAGTCCCTTTTCTTTGCTGACCACGTAGATCCTGGACTCTTTTACTCTCCAGGATGAGACTGAAACGAATAAGATAGCACTTTGTCCTCTAATTTTCTTAATCTGGCACAAATCTTAAGGCAATTGAATTTATACAATATCGTTTGCCTGTTGGTTTTGGGCCGTCATCAAACACATGACCTAAATGATTGCCACAAGTATCTAAAACTTCTATGCGGTTGTCTCCCAATTTGCTCTCCTTATTAAGAACTAGGGCCTGTTGTTCAATTGGTGCCCAAAAACTTGGCCAACCTGTTCCAGAATCAAATTTTTGTTCTGATCTAAATAGTGGAACATTGCAACCAACACTATAATAAGTGCCTTTTCGCTTTTCGTCATTTAATTCTCCTGTAAAGGGAATTTCAGTACCCTTTTCACGCAGTATATGGAATTGTGCTGGGGTCAGTATTTCCCTCCAGTCACTATCAGTTTTTTGTCCGCTTTGATCAAATGCACCTGAGATAATTTTGGTTTCCGTTTGTACTGAATTTAGTAGCTGAGGAACGTCTTTACTTTTTTGTACATATACATTAAGACCAATTGCAATTAGAAGGAAAGAAACTGTAACAACAATTAACTTTATTTGCTTGTGTTGAAAATATTTAGTCATGTTAATAATTAACCAAAAGTAAAAGCAAACACTTCAGTATTATCATCTTCAAACTCCATTCGTAAGATATGGCGTCCCGGAGAAGGTAACTTAATTAACTTATACAGTGTGTCTTTTGAAACAGTAACTGTACCCTCTATATTATCTTCACCAAAGAATTGCAACTTATCATCTAAATATACCTTTACCCTAGACGGCTCACTCTTTGTTCGCATTACTAAGAATACTTCCTTTGAGTCAAAATTAAGATGTAGTTTTGCTCCCTTTTGTGGATTGGCATATTCATTGCTTATTAACCAATCCCCTTCGTAGGCCAACTTATTATTACCCATCTTTGCCGGAGCTGAATATGTGGCAATTGTGTCTTTCATGATTTGTTCTGGAGAAACAAAACTATTAATTCTAGCGTAACCTAAGTAAAGTTCGGGTGTTCTTGCGTTGACTAGGTACTGTGGGTTATTTATTTCCGTGGAGACATCTTTGGCCCCACCCTCTTCTAACAGATCTTGTATAAGTTTTTCGGTCTCATCATAAGCTCCTTCGCCAAAGTGGGTATAACGAATGTAACCTTCTTTATCAATCAAGTATTTAGCAGGCCAGTAGCGATTGCTGTAGTTTCTCCAGGTTGCAAAATTATTGTCCTGAACAATAGGGTATGTAAGCTTGAAATCTTTTATTGCTTGTTCAACATTTGTTTTATTTTTCTCAAATTCAAATTCTGGTGAGTGGACACCTATAATTACAAGTCCGATATC
>CAYLVW010000008.1:0-6530 GCA_964387275.1 uncultured Candidatus Saccharibacteria bacterium | reverse complement strand
GTAGAATTTACCCGTGAGTAAGTTGAGTTTGTAACCGTCTCTGGTTCCGTTGTCGAACAGATTGATGTTGAGGAATACGTCGGAGCAAATCTGGTGAGGTTTGAAGTGGAGCGATTCAAAAAGCTTCGTGGCTTCCTTTGCGGTCGGAAACTTTATCGCGCCTGCGTCCATAAGCTCCTTCATCTTCTTGAATTTGTCGTCAAGGTTCATGGCACTTCAATGACAACCGACGCGCGTGTTTTGCCAGCGCAGCCAAGACTTGATCTTACTACGGCAAACGGGATTGATTCAATGAACTCGTCCACGGATTGCTTAACTCCGGGATAGTTCGTGTCGTGGTAATCATCCACAATGATGTAACCCCTGTCGTGTATCCTCGGCCAGACGAGGTTCAGCGTGTGCAGCGTGTTGTCGTATCCGTCTAGGTCAATGTGCGCGAGAATGATCGTCTGCGGAACCATTGAACTGGCCTCGCTCAGTTCCATGACGTTTCCCGGAACGATGGTAAGCTTTCCGTCGCCAGCAACATCGTCCATCGTGGTAACGCGACTGGCTGCCATTGCCCCCCTTTTGAACGAGTCACCCGGCCCGTCTGCTGGATGCCCGGTGAACGTGTCGTAAAGCCACAGGTGTTTACTTGGCAGGAGTTCGCGCAACCAGCGCGCCGTGCCGCCAGCGTTGCAACCAAACTCGCACATGTCACCGTGCAACTGCTGCACGTTGAAGGCGCATTGAGCAAGTGTGATGAGCCGGTCGAAGCTCTGCATCCCGTGCGCTGCCACGACTGGCAGCAAGGCGATGAGCTTATTGGAGTGTTCAAGGGCTTGTGGGTTCATTTATTTTCTTCCTCAATCGTTTTGCCCTTGAACAAGCGGCGCTCTAAGGCGTTAAAGCGGTCTTCTACTACTTTCAATATCAGTAATGAAAGCATTCCAAGCGTGATTAAAATGATAATGGTATTGATCGAGTCCATAAGTTAACGATTCATAGCCGACTTTTCTAGTTATCAGACACCTTTGCTTCAATCAGGCGTTTTTCTTCGTCCAGAATATCTTTCACGCGGCGGGGTGACTTCGCCCAAATTTCCTTGGCGCGCTCCACGTTCCTGCCGTCGTGAGGATGATCCATGTGGATTGCCAGAAACTTATCCACAACCTTCATCTTCACGCCACGTCGCATCATCTGAGTTTGCAAGTCCTGTTGATCGAATCCCCAGCCGGTAAGCGTTTCGTCGTACCATCCGGCAAGCTCCATCGCTGTTTTGCTGGTACAAAAGCTTGGCCCATCCTGCCAGCCAGCCTTTTCCTCGCGCTCGCCGTACTTCATCCAACTGGTTGCGTAACTCAACGCCTGCCATTGATGCGCCAGAAGCATTTCCTCGCAGAACGTCGGAGCGTATTCAAAGTCGCAACGGGTGAATATGAAATGCTCCGTGGACACCATGCGAATTGCCGCGTTGTTTGCCCATGACAACGTGCGGTCGTTTCTTCCGTGTTTGCAGAAGTAGAATTCCACACCGCTGTCCGCCTCGTCTGACTCTTTAACCTCTCTAATCAAAGAGGCCGGCGAAAACGAGGAATTGTTGTCAAAGAAAACGATGTGATCCGGCTTTACGGTTTGCGCCGCCAGCGACTTGAGGCATCGGTGAAGATGCGCCATCGGAAGATAGCGGAAGAACGAGATTACGAGCGTCCAGTTCATCAGTCGCAGTTAGGGCAATGACCTTCCATTGTGCCGTGAATGCATCGCTTAGGCTCTGGACCTATAGCGGCCTTGGCTTGCTCCCATGTTTCAACAAACTCCACTTGTGGAAGCCAATGAAATATATTCTCACGATGCCCAACAATGATGACGCGGATGCATTGCGCAAGCGCGATGCCGCATTCCACATGCCTGCCACCACGATTTGCCGACGAACGGGGCGCTTCTGTAAAGTTGATTTGAAGTTCAGCGGCCATGCAATCCTCCCAATCGTCTTGCGCGAACTTCGTGCGTAGCGCAGCGGCACGTTCTGTCCGCTCATTCTCAGAGAGTTGCTCACCAGAACGAAGCTGCCCTTCCACCAGCGCAGCGCCGTTTTCTCCGATTGGCGTCCCAGCGTTGTCGAGTTGGTGTTCACCATTCAGCCATCGCGCTTGCACGTCATGGCCCATTGCTTCCAGTTGTTTGCGATACTCGCAGAGTTCTTCACGCCTGCTGTATCGGCTTGCCAGATATATTCTCATTTCAGTTTGTCGTTGGTTGTTGGTTTTGTGCTCTAAAAAATCTCCCAAATAAGTCGTTACAACACCTTCAACGTATTCGCCGCAGCCTCAAGGTTCAGCTTTTCTTGCGGTGAAGCCGCCGCGTAGATGTCACAATGTCTATCAAAAACGAGGCAATTCGACTGATCGCCACGGCGGAATATGTTCGCTGGTTTCCGCCAGTCCATCTTCGTATAGCATTGGTCCCGAGTCACCATCAGAACCGGCTTGCCTTGAGCAAGCATCCAGTTCGTGAATCCCTTCTCGCCGCGCTCGTGAATCGTGCCGTTCGACTTGAATCCAGACTCGAAGTGAAAGCACGTCTCCCGCGAGTCAATCAGGTGCGGATACTGGCGTATTGTCTCCGGCGAAAAGGCAAAGGCGGAAGTGCGAATGTGGGGCATGTTCTCGTAGCTTCCCATTGGACCGTAAAGCCCGTCGCCGTAGCGTTCCCATGCGTCCACAATAGGCGTCAGCCAGTTTGACTCCCGGAAATGAACCGGCGTGGCGAGACAGTAAACGAGGTCGCAATCCAGTTTGCGTGAAACGTCTTGATGCGCGCCAATGTCCCATCCGGGGCCGGTGTAGCAATCGAAGGTAACGTTTGGAATCCGGTCGTAAATGGCTTGTTCTTCGCCGGTCGGAAGTCGCCCGCAGAACACCACGCGCAAGGTGTGACTCACGCCAGCCGGATGATTGGCGTACGTCTCGGCAAAGCGTCGGTTGTAGTGATCGTAAAATGACGGGTCTTTCGCGTCCGGTGAGGACTTGGCGAGGACGTGGAGGTAAATGATTTGGATGGATGGCTTCATGGTTTTGGCGATATAATGCGGTTCTTAATCTTGGCGGATTTCGCAACCCGTTATCAGTAGGAATCGGTTGGAGTTTGCCGCTTCCAGACGGCTAAACTCCGCCGCAGAAATTTGGCTGCCGCGAACAACCACGGCGTTAGTTGAAGACTCGATACGCATGATTAAATCAGCCTGCGCGCGTTCCATTGCGGCTTTGGCCTGCTTGGTAGGGTAGCCGAAGCTGAAAGTTGGTGCGCTGTTGCTCACCGGAGAGACAGAGATGGACGAATCGGTAGTCACCTTTGAGTGCGTGATATATCCGCACCTTGAGCAGACTCCTAGAACAACAGATTGCCCATCGCTTGCCCACTCTGATATGTTGACCTCAAAGGTATTTTTGTGGTCTATGCGGTCGAGTCGCGCTTCGTGATGGCACACCCGCTTACACCCGCTGAACAAGCACACGCAGCCAACAGCCGCAATCGCACTGATTTTCGTGATTTTCTTTCGCATATTATCGTTTTGGATTTTTGAAGACGCGTCTTCGTTAAGTTTTTCCATCAACGCGTGCTTGTAGCAGTCGTTTTTGTTGTTGGTTGGTTGCGTCGTAAATGTCGGTCTGTTTGTAATACGTCAGGCAATTATTCTGCGTGCCCTTGTTCAGCACGTTGGCCGGTCGCCGCATTTCATCCAGCGAATATACCCCATCCCAAGTCACCAGCTTTGCCTTCATGCCAAGCTTCAACGCCAGATTGGTAATGCAGTTTGCGCCATGCTCAAATTCTGCCCGTTCCTCGTACGTGACAACCTGCTTGGGATATTGCCGGATCAACGTTGTCGGACAGAGGAATCCCGTCGTGGCGAAATGCTTCACGCCGTACTGAAAGCTCCCCAGCGAACCATACAGCCCGCGTCCGTTGGCAGCCCACGCATCCACCATACGCTTTAACCAGCCAGCCCGTTTGAAGCTTGTCAATCCACCACAGCAGAACATCGCTTCCGTCTTGATTGCGCGAGCAACGGCAAGATACGCCCCGATGTCCCAACCAGAATCATCATGCTCAAAGAACGAGCAGGGGATGTCTCGGAACAAGGCTCGAATGAAATCGTTTGGCAAACCTCCGTTGCAGACAACGATTGTTTCGTGTGCATAGTTAGGTGGAAACTTGATGTAAGTCTGCCCGAATCGCTTGGCGTAACGGTCGTGTTCATCCGTGCGGAATTCTCCTGACGGGTAAACGTAAACCAAAGTGACGGCTGGCTTCTGATTCAAAAGCTTCCGGTCAACCAGCGTGTCTGAGCCGCGTTCAAGACGGCGCTTTAACTCACTGCCAGCCTGCTCATAGTTCGTGTGGTGATGCCAATAGGTAAGGCAATTCGACTGATCGCCACGGCGAAATATATTCGGTTGTGATCGCCACTCTGGCCAGTCGAATTCACCATCCCACGTTACCAGCTTGCACGGAAATCCTTTGGCGTTGAGGATTCTCCACATGGAGTTTTGGCCGTGCTCGAAGTTGTAACGATTCATCTTCGTGACAACCTTTTCGGGATACAACGTCAGCATCTCTGGGGCACACCAGAATCCATTCGTGTTGATGTGTGGCGTGTTGTCGTAAACCGCGTTGCTGCCGTAGAATCCCGGCCCGTGCGTTTCCCAAGCCTCAATCATCCGATAACCCCAGCCGGGCTTGCGGAAGAATGTCGAGCCTCCACAGCAAACCATGATGTCGGTGTTGATGGTCTTTGCCGCAGCGATATAACCTCCAATGTCCCAACCAGAGTCATCGTGTGTGTAAATGCGCAGGTTCTTGAAGCAGTTCTTGAACATCCCAATTGCCTCACTATCAGCATCCCCCTGCATTACGACAACGGTTTCGTGATCGCATTGCGGCGGGTTGAACATGTACGACGATGTGAACCTCTCCGCATAGACATAATGCTCTGGATCGCCGGGCACATGGATGTAAACCAGCGTCATGCTCGGATTCAGCCGCTTCGCGCTTCCGGTAATCCGGGTGAAATCAGGATCATCGGCAACAGGCGCGATTGTCGGCGGAGTTTGAGGTTGCGGCTTCGCTGCCGGGAATACGCCAATCGCTCGCGGGTTACGGTTCAACTGAAAGTACCAGCCCCAACGCTCCGCAAAAATCTTCTGAGACTGATGCAGGATGTCTCGCCATCCCGGTGTCAAAGCCATTGACGAGTTGGCTTCGTGAATGCCTTCGACCAGCGGCGTGAAAATAATCCGATAGCCGGCCTGACGCACGCGCATTGAAATGTCGTCATCCTCGCAGTAGAGGAAATAGCTTGGATCAAACCCGCCAACCTTTTCAAAGACATCGCGGCGAACCAGCATGGACGCTCCACAGGCGGATTCTTGCTCTACTGGCTGCTTGTGCTGGCTGCGCATCTTCCTGAAATCGGAGTCCATGAAGTTCTTTGAACCCGGCATCCGCTGCTTCCCTCCGTATTGAATCGTGCCATTCGGAAAGCGTAACGTGTGGGAAACAACGGCTGTGTTGTCGCGCATCTCGCAGATCAAGCCGGCAACCGTGCCGGGATTCAAATACACGTCGTCGTTGAGGAATAGGATGGTGTCTCCGGTGGCGTGCTTTGCGCCGTGATTAGCCTTCCTGCCGTAGCCAGTTGCAGTTGCTTCAAGTCTGACAAAATCAACCCTTTCGCAATTGGCTTCTGGCCCAAGAATAATCGTCGTGTCTAAGTCGTAACAAACAATCACTTCGTAAACCTGAGACACAATCGAGTCTATACAACGTCGCAATCGTTCCATGTCTGGCTTGTAAACCGCGATGACAGCGGAAACGGTTTTGACCGGATTGGTAGCAATTTGCATTCGAGGCGTCTCAGCTTTAGGAAGCAGGAAGTCGCGAACCACACCAAGGACATTCTCCTTGGTTGCCTCAGCGTAACTAATCGTCGCAACGTCGTTGTAGCGTACCGTAGAGCCAAGCCACGGCGCATCGTTGACTAAGGCGAGCACAGGTGTTTCCGTAGCCGCTGCCAGATGCAAGGTTGCCGTGTCCACGCTGATAAACAACGCCGCTTTTTCAATCACTGCCAGCAAGTCGTATATGCGATAGAGCTTCAAGTTGCCAATCTCCACAACTTCATGCGTGTTCTTGAAAGCAGTGCGAATTGACGACAACAGCATTGGCCCGTTGCGGAATGGCGAGCTTGCTGACCGCGTGAGATTCGCCACGATCTTCGGCTTGTCGGTGCGAAACAGTTTCACCAGCAGCAACGCTTCACGCTTGGCGTCTCGCCGGTCAAATACGGGTTTCATTTCCGGGTTGTGGAAATCTTCAAGCAGCCCGGCCTCGCGCCATTGTTCCATGTTGAACGACGCGGTGTGATGCTCCTGCTTGTGGCCTTTGCCGTACAGTTGCAGGCGCAGAACCTTGGTGAACTGGCTTTGCGCCACACGAGTTGCACGGTCAATTTCCACCCAAGGATAATCCTGAACACACGGCGT
>CAYLVW010000007.1:2940-7705 GCA_964387275.1 uncultured Candidatus Saccharibacteria bacterium | reverse complement strand
TATCTGGACTCCGCGCTCGTGCGGGAGACGATCGAGGACAACGAAGGCCCCTGACAGGCATGTGCGCGTAGACGCGGTCGAGTCGAGGGTCCATTGCCTTCTGGTAGCACTTCCGGTGGCACCTGCGATACCTTGATTTGAAGAAATGTGCATGTGCTCAGTTGCGATAGTGATGAGGAGTGATCGTGGGCGTCCCGCTTTACCAAGCCAAGGCGGAGTTCTTCCGCACGCTGGGCCACCCGGCGCGGATTCGGGTGTTGGAGTTGCTGTGCGAGCGTGACCACGCCGTCCACGAACTACTCGAGGACATCGACATCGAGCCGAGTAGCTTGTCGCAGCAGTTGGCCGTGCTGCGCCGGGCCGGTCTGGTCACCCAACGCCGGGAGGGGGCCTCGGTGGTCTATTCCGTGGCGGTGCCGGGTGTTGCGGAGTTGCTGCTGGCTGCTCGCACGGTCCTGGGACGGGTGCTCGCCGACCAGCAGTCCCTTGCCAGTGAACTGACGCAGGGGGCGTGAGGCGGGTGTGGGACATGGTCCGGTTGATCCGTCGCACGGGGCGTGTCGCGGAGGATGCGCCTCCCCGCTCTCCGGGGGCCACGGGGGTGCCGTCGATGCTGACCGGGAGTCTTCAGGTGCGGCATGTGGACGCTGGCTCGTGCAACGGGTGCGAGGTCGAGATCGGGATGGCCTTCGGGCCGACATATGACGGGGAGCGCTACGGTGCTCGGCTGGTGGCTTCGCCGCGGCACGCGGACGCCCTGCTGGTGACCGGTGTGGTCACCCAGAACATGGCCTCGGCGGTGCGCCGCACGGTCGAGGCCACTCCTCGGCCGCGGGTGGTGGTGGCCGTTGGCGACTGCGCCGTCGATTGCGGCGTGTTCGCCGGCGGTCACGGCGTGGTCGGCGCGGTGTCGGATGTCGTCGACGTCGACATGGAGGTCGCGGGCTGCCCGCCGGGACCCGAGGCCGTCATCGCGGCACTGCGTACGGTGACCGGCCGGTGAATGGTGTGGTGGGGGGGCTGGCCCTGACCGGGGTGCTTCTGGTCGTAAGCCTCGTCGCGGCGTGGGTTGTGCCGGCGGGCCTTCGTTCACGAGTCTGCGGCGTGGGAGTGGCCCTGCTGGGGGCGGCGGGGGCCGCCACAGGAGCAGCAGTGCTGGCCGGGGGTCGGGGGGACGTCACCGTGGCGCTGTCGCTGCCGGTGGCGCCGTTGACGATCTCACCGGAGCCGCTGGGTGCCTTCTTCATGGTCGTGATCGGCCTGGTGGCCGTGGCTACCGCGCTGTATGCGATGGGCTACGCCCGCGGTGGCGCTGCGGGGTCGGCGGCGATGTGGGGCGCGTTCGCGGTGCTTGTAGCCTGCCTGCTGTTGGTGCCGGCGTGCGCCGATGCGGTGTCGTTCCTGTTGGTGTGGGAGCTGATGGCACTGTCGTCGACGGCCCTGGTGCTGGCCGAGCACCGCAGCCGGATGGCTGTGCGTGCAGCGGGGGTGTGGTTCGCCGTCATGGCGCACGTGAGTTTCCTCCTTCTGCTGGCCGGGTTCGCGGTCCTGGGGGCGGCTGCCGGCGGGACGTCTTTCGCGATCATGGCGCAGGCGCCGACGGACTCGACGGCGGGCCAGTGGGCCTTCGTGCTGCTCGTGGCGGGGTTCTCCGCGAAGGCCGGCATTGTTCCGTTGCACGTGTGGCTGCCGCGGGCGCATCCGGTGGCCCCAAGTCACGTGTCGGCGTTGATGAGCGCGGCCCTGGTCAAGCTCGGGGTGTTCGGCGTGCTGCTGGTCGTGGTGCGCCTGTTGCCCGGTGGCCCGGCGTGGGAGGGCGTGGCGCTGATGCTGGTCGGTGGGGTCTCGGCGCTGTTCGGGGTTCTGCAGGCGTCGGTGGCCACCGACCTGAAGCGGCTGTTGGCGTTTTCCACCACCGAGAACGTTGGCGTGATGTTTCTGGCGGTGGGCGCGGCTTCCCTGCTGGCCTCACGCGGCGCTGGCCTTGCGGCGGCGACCGCAGCGGTGGCGTGTCTCCTCCTGGTCGCCGGTCACGCCGCGTTGAAGACTGCAGCGTTCCTGGCTGCAGGGTCGGTGCTGCATGCCACCGGGGAGCGGGACCTGGACCGGATGGGCGGCCTGGGCCGGGGGATGCCGATGACGGCGGCGGTGTTCGGGGTCGCGGCGCTGGCGGCTGCTGCGCTGCCGGTGACCGGGGGATTCGTCGCGGAGTGGGCGCTTCTGCAGGCGTTGATCCACGGTTCGGTGCCCGGCGACGCGTTGGTGTCCGTGGCGATGCCCGTAGCAGTAGGGGTGGTCGCCCTGAGCACGGGCATCGCGCTGATGACGTTCCTGAAGGCCTTCGGTCTGGCGTTCCTGGCCCGGCCGCGCAGCGATGCCGCCACGCGGGCCCACGAGGCCAGTACGGCGATGCTCGTGGGCATGGGGATCGCCGCCGCGGCGGTGTTGCTCACCGGCCTGCTGCCCGGGGCGGTCGCATCGGCCGCGGCAACCGCGCTGGACGCCCCAGTGGTGGGGACTGCGATGGCGGGGGGCGTCGTGTTGGTTCCGTTTGCCGTGGTGTTGGACCCGGTGGCGTTGACCGTGCTCACGCTGGTGGTCTTGGCTGCCGTGGTCGTTGCCGGCGTTGTCGCGGCCCGACGGGCGCCGAGGCGGGAGGTGGACCTGGTGTGGGCTTGCGGGGTCGGCGAGCTGACGCCGCGGATGCAGTACACCGCAACGTCCTATGCCGAACCACTGACGCGGGTGTTCGACGACGCGCTTCAGCAGACCCGCGACCTGCAGGTGACCCACGCCGACGAGTCTGCCTACCTGGTGGCCCGGGTCCGTTTCTCCCAGCAAGTGGGTGACGTATTCCAGTCCCGCCTGTACGTGCCTGCGGTCAGGCTGGTGGACCGGGTCGGTGGGTGGGGCGGGCGGCTGCAGAACGGCAGTGTGCACCGGTACCTGCTGTACTCCTTCGTCGGGCTGCTTCTCGTGCTGATGGTGGCGTCGCTGTGACCGGGTCCGCTTCCGTGCTGATCTCAGTACAGGTGATCGTGATGATCCTGTTGGCCCCGGTGACCGTCGGGGTGATGCGGCAGGTGCGGGCCCGGCTGGAGGGCCGGGTCGGGGCCGGGGTGGGACAGCCTTGGCGCGACCTGCGCAAGCAGTGGCGCAAGGAGCCGCTGTCGGCGGTGACCACTTCGTGGGTATCGCGGGTGGGACCGGTCGCCCTGCTGACCACCAGTCTGGCGGTGTGCGCGCTGGTCCCGCTGGTCGGTACCGAGACGTTGTCCCTGGTGCCCGACGACCTGTTCGTCGTCGTCGGGCTGCTGCTGCTCGGGACCGCGTCGCTGGCCTTGGTCGGGTTGGACGCGGGCACGGCGTTCGGGGGCATGGGATCCAGCCGGCATATGACGATCGCTGCGCTGGTGGAACCCACGGTCCTGCTGGCGGTGTACGCCGTCTCAGTGCCCGTGGGCACGTCGCTGCTGTCCGGGATCGTCACCGGTCGTGCCGCGGATCCGGCGACCATCTGGTCGCCGGTCAGCGTCTTGGCGGTGGCCGCCCTGGCCATCGCTGTGGTGGCCGAGACCGGACGCCTGCCGGTAGACAACCCTGCCACTCACCTGGAACTGACCATGGTGCACGAGGCGATGCTCCTGGAGAGCTCCGGCCGAGACCTCGCCTGGCTGGAGCTGGGATCCCAGTTGCGCCTGGGAGCACTCCTGGGGCTGGTGGCCGCGCTGGTGGTCCCGTTCGGCTTGGCGGGCCCGGTGACGGTGGTGTCGTTGGCAGTCGGGGTCGCTGCCCTGGCGGTCAAGCTGCTGGTGTTGGCTGCCGTTCTGGCCGCGGCCGAGGTCTTCGTCGCGAAACTGCGGCTGTTCCGGGTCCCCGAGCTGCTGGCCGGGTCGTTCGCCCTCGCGTTGGTGGCCGTCACCGCGTCGTATTGGGTGGTGACTGCATGATCGTGTCGGCCCCGGTCTTCACGCAGTTGATCGGTATCAGCGCCGGTGTCCTGCTGCTGACCGCGGTGCTGTTGGTGTGGTTGCGCTCCCTGTCGCCGGCCGCACCCGTGCTGGCCGTGCAGGGGATTGCGGTGTCGTCGCTGGCCGCGCTGCTGGGTCTGTTCGAGGGTGAGCCGGAACTGCTCGGCATCGCGGCCCTGGTGCTGGTACTCAAGGGGGTGGCGATCCCCTTGGTCCTCGCCCGCGCGGCCGGGTCCAGTCCTTCGGACCGCGACGACTCCCCGATGGTCAACACCACCGCCGCGTTGATCTGGGCGGCGGTGTTGACGGTGACGGCTTATGTGGCCGCGCAGCCGGTGGCCTCTTTGGCCCCCGGTCCCGCGGCGGCCGCTGTACCGGTGGGTTTTGCCCTGGTGCTGATCGGCTTCCTGCTGCTCCTGACCCGGCGGCATGCGATCGGCCAGGTGACGGGGTTCCTGGTGCTCGACAACGGGATCGCCGCGGTCGCGTTCCTCACCGTCGGAGGGGTGCCGCTGGTGGTCGAGATCGGGGTCTCGCTGGACGTGCTGTTGGTGGTGCTCATCCTGTATGTCGTCACCCACCGCATGACCTCGAGGTATGGCGTGGTGGACCTCGACGACCTGCGGGAGTTGCACGACTGATGTCAACCGCCGCACTGCTCGTGCCCTTCGTCGTTTGCCTGGCCGCAGCCGCGGGCGCCGCAGCGGCCCGTTCCACCACCATCTGGCGATGGGCGCCGGTGGTGTCATCGGTGGCGATCCTGACCTGCGCCGTGGTGTTGTGCGCGGCCACGC
>CAYLVW010000007.1:1352-2930 GCA_964387275.1 uncultured Candidatus Saccharibacteria bacterium | reverse complement strand
TGCTCGCCGCCGACGCGCTGTCGGCCTTCATGCTGCTGGTGGTCGGCAGTGTCGGGCTGGTGTCCGCGTGGGCCGGCTTCGGAGCCGGTGGACGGGACTGGAGTTATGGAGCGCTGACAGGGTTGTTCCTGGCTGCGATGTCCTTGGCGGTCCTGACTGACAACCTGGGGGTGATCCTGGTGGCTGTCGAGGCCACAACCGTGGCCACCGCGTTCCTGGTCGGCCACGCCGGCACCCGCCGGTCGTTGGAGGCGGCCTGGAAGTACGTGATCCTCGGCTCGACCGGCATCGCCCTGGCGTTCCTCGGTGTGGTGTTGCTCTACACCGCCACCCTCGCCGCCGGGCAGCCGACCCTGTCGTGGACGCAACTGGCGGCCGGGGTCCCCGGGCTGGACCCGGCGATGGTCCGCCTGGCAGGCGGACTGATGGTGCTGGGCTTCGCCACCAAGGTGGGACTGGCGCCGATGCACAGTTGGCTGCCCGATGCCCACAGCCAGGCACCCGCCCCCGTGTCCGGTCTGATGTCCGGGGTGCTGCTGTCGGTGGCGTTCTACGCAATCCTGCGGGTCCAGGCCGTCGTCGATCCCGTCGTGGGATCGCAATTCCTGCAGGGCCTCCTGCTTGCCGCCGGGTTGGGGTCCCTGGCGGTCGCGGCGCTGCTGATGATCCGCCAGCGCGACCTCAAACGCATGCTGGCCTACTCGAGCATCGAGCACATGGGCATCGTCGCGATCGCTGCGGCCATCGGCGGGACCGTGGCCATCGCCGCCGCCCTGCTGCACATCCTCGGCCACGGCCTGGTCAAGTCCAGCCTGTTCGTCGTGGCCGGGCGGATCCTCGCCGCCGATGGCACCACGTCCATCCCCACCATCCGACGGCTGTCGTCGCGACGGCCGGATTTGGCCACGCCGCTGCTGGTCGGCCTGGTCGCGTTGCTCGGGCTGCCCCCGTTCAGCTTGTTCTTCACCGAGGTCGCGATCGCCTTCGCCGGATTCGACGCCGGCCTGGGCTGGGCCATCGTCGCCGCGGGGATACTGCTGCTGGTGTTGTTCGCCGCCATGGCAAGGCTGGCCGCGGGGATGACGCTGGGCACCGCTGACCCGGCACCTGCCTACCCGTACCGCGTCGGCGCCCAAATCCCGGTCGCGGTGGCCCTGATCGCCGCCACCGTCATCGGGTTTTCCGTCGGCCCACTGCCGCAACTGCTCATTGCCGCCGCCGGTTCCCTGACGGGGACACCGTGACCCCGCCGCCCCACCCTGCCCGAGTCGTCGCCCCCGCCGACCTGGCCACCACTGTCGCTGGTCTGCTCGACGACGCATACCGGACCTGCCTGGTTGCTGCCCACGAAGAACCCGACCACATTCGCGTCGTCTACGCGATGATCCGCGCTGCCGACGACTCCCGGGTGGAGGTCCACCTCCCCGTTGCCAAGACCCATGGGCAGATGCCCAGCCTGGCGGCGCTCAGTTTCCCCATCGGCCGGTTCGAACGCGAGATCCGTGACCTGTACGGGGTCACTCCCACCGATCACCCGATGCCCTACCGGTTGGTGCGGCACGCCCACTGGCCCCGCGG
>CAYLVW010000007.1:0-1342 GCA_964387275.1 uncultured Candidatus Saccharibacteria bacterium | reverse complement strand
TCGACGACGATGCTGGTTCCTATCCGTTCACCCCCGTGGAGGGAGACGGGGTCTACGAGATCCCCGTCGGCCCAGTACACGCCGGGCTCATCGAACCGGGTCACTTCCGCTTCTCCGTGGTGGGAGAGACCATCCTGCGGATGAAGGCCCGGCTCTGGTTCACGCACCGCGGGGTGGAGCGACTCTTCCACGACCGCGCGCCCCATGGCGGGATCGAACTGGCCGAACGCATCAGTGGCGACACCGCAGTCGGGCATACCCTTGCCTACTGCCTGGCCGTGGAAGACGCCCTACACCTCGAGGTGCCTGAACCCGTCCGACTGCAACGGGCCCTCCTGCTGGAACTGGAACGTCTCTACAACCATGTCGGCGACCTTGGCGCCATGGCCAACGACGTGGGGTTCTCTTTCGCCAACGCCCACGCTCTGCGCCTGCGCGAGAGCCTGCTGCGGCTCAACAACGACACCACCGGCCACCGGCTCCTGCGCGGCGGGATCGCCATCGGCGGCGCGTCGCTGCTCTCGGTCCCGGACCCGGGAGTCCTGGCCGAGATCGGCGCGCAGGTGGACGAACTCGTCGCGATCACCCTCGGCAAGGGCACCGTCCGCGACCGGTTCACCGACACCGCGATCCTGACCCACCAGGCGGCCGTCGACGTTGGGACGCTCGGCTACGTCGCCCGCGCCAGCGGCGTCGACCTCGACGCCCGCCGCGATCACCCCTTCACCCCACTACCCGACTCCTTCGAGGTCGCCACGCAGGCCACCGGGGACGTCCTGGCCCGGTACCAGGTGCGCGTGGCCGAGATTCGCACCGCGATCCGACTGGTCCACGACATCGCCATCCAACTGGGAAACACCGGCACTCGACCCACCACAGCCGGACCCATCCCGATCGCCGGTGACCCACGCAGCGGTCTGGGCCTGGTCGAGGGCTGGCGGGGACGCATCGCAACCCGCGTCGAACTTACCCCCGCCGGGACGATCAGCCGCGTCAAGGTGGTGGACCCGTCGTTCCTGAATTGGCCCGCACTGGCGATGGCGTTGACCGACACGATCGTCCCGGACTTCCCCCTGGCCAACAAGAGCTTCAACCAGTCCTACGCCGGCAACGACCTGTGACGACCGGGGCCGCAGCGGCGCTGCCCTGGCCGTACCTTATGGGCGGATGGCCTGATCACGCGGGTCGGGGCTCGCAGTGGGAGTGGCGAGAGCCTGTGCCGCGGCTCGGATGTCCTGGACCCACCTGTCCCCGCTCACGGCTGCCAGCCGCAACGCATACGTGCCAATCGCGAAACGGTCGGCGCCCGCAGACGCGAACAGGGCGATGTCGTGGGGGGTGC
>CAYLVW010000006.1:0-9512 GCA_964387275.1 uncultured Candidatus Saccharibacteria bacterium | reverse complement strand
TGCGGCTGGATCACCTCCTTTCTATGGAGAAAATGGTATCTCTGATTTAGACTGTCTTGCGTCCGGTTTATCTGTACAAAGCGTCTAGAAAAACGAGGTAGTTGATCGGAATAACTAACTCTAAAGTCCAATCGATAAATCAACAAAAACTTGTGTTTCTCACAAACACAGGAGAGTGGGTTCGGGATGAGCCTTAATCCCAAAGTGAGAACATTCTTTTTGCCTTTCTTTTCTTGAAGCTAGCAAATTTATTCGATAAAAAACCCCGCTTATGCGGGGTTTTTCTTTACTTCAAAATAAAAACTAATTATTCTTAAGTTATGTTTCCTACAGACAAGCTCACCTCAATTGTGAGTAATGAAGATCCTATTGATTCTGAGGTTTTACCAGATTCCTCAGAACCACGAGACGTTATAACATCCTTGAAAGGTAGTTATTTAGAGGACGTTTTTGGCCAGTTTGGCGCCCACTTAGAGGAAGACGAAACTAAAAGTTGTAGAGCCCGCGTGTGCTTAGATATTTTAAGAAATTTAGATTCCTATCAGGCAGAGGCTTTAAGGCGAGACGACCATTTTAAAAGTGAAGTCCGAAATCTTATTATAGATTCGTTAAAAAATCCTACCCCCGGATATAGTAAAGGTATTGTTATAGATGATGTTGTAGCTCTTGCTCGAAGTTTAGAAATTAAAGATATAATACAAGATTCTGGTGACAAGAAGGTATTAATTGATTTCCTGTCTGCAAGTTCTGGGGAGGGTTTGGGAGTTGTTGATTTTATTGTGTTGTCCGATAGCTTTAATTTTAATCAAGATGTCTTGGAAGACCCCGAGTTTAGAAAGTGTCTTCCAGTGCCTGATGTTTTCAATGGTACAGCAGTCACCTATGCTAACACTTTTTTTCCTTCTGATGAGCAAAAAGCCGATTTAGTTGTGCAAATAATGAGAAAAGTTACTTCTTGTGATAGCGACGATTATGATAAACTTTTTAGTTTTAGAGAACTTTCAAGGCTGCGTAATTTCATTAGTGTTTTGGGGGAACACGGTATCTCTGAGGCTCAAGACCAACTAATTAGCGCTATAGAGGATATAATCCAGTCCAATAAAGTTCCGATATCAATTCGTACATTAAGAACTGTTACCAGTGACTATCAACTTCTCGGACGAGTTACTAATTCACCTATAATCAAAGGTTTTGTGGTTAAAGAGTTAACCTCAGCTACTCAAAATTTATCTACTGGGCAGGGCGATCTTAAGGATGTTTCTGACAACATAAGGTGGTTTAATTTTGATGAAGGTTTTTTGGCAAGTCCTGACGATCCAGATCTTTTTGAGCGCGTGATGATAGCACAATACAGGTCTCCCTATGCAAATAAGGGTGATGGGGTGTCTATACAAGTGTTTGCGGAAGCTTTTGGTGTATCCCAACACCAATTACAGCTAGTAGTAGCGGCTGGATATAAAGAGGCACTCATATCTAAGAGGTGGGAAGATGCTGTCACTATCGCTAGATCCTCTGTTTTTTCTCCAGAGTATATTAAATCTGATACTGAGGTTCAGGAAGCTACAAGGGGTTATATTTTATCGTTTGGTGATGGGGGTATTGATGAAACTATTTCTTTTGCCTACGATCTACTTGGTTTGGATGTTGATAGCGCCCTGATAAACGATCCTAGTGTTAAAGCTGCTGTCACTAGTGCTATGTATAGTTTGCATAAATTTTCCTCATATCAGTATGATCTAGAGTTACTGACACGTTTATCTGAGAAGTTTGTTGTGGGAGAGGAACTTGTTAGGAAAATAAGGATTGATGGCATTGTTAGTCAATTCACTTCCCAAAGATATAGTCTTAATACTGTATTTTCAAATCTCTCTTTAAGTCCTGACGAGCAAAAAGAAGTTTTGGTTAGGGGATTTATTAATTATTGTAGTGAAAGTAAAGTAAGATTTAATAACTTTGACTCTGATAGTGGGATAGATCTGAGTTATTTTGAAAATTCCAGTATTTTTTCTTTAGGTGATGCTTTTGGTATAGATAGTAGTGTTATAGAGATCAATTTAGTTCTTGAAGCTCTAAAAGAGAGTTTATACAGGTCAATGGCCCGAGAACCTACTAGTACCGTAACAAGTATGCTGCTTAAAGCTCTACAGATACATGGGATTACCGAGGCAACCCTAGATACTGAAAAAGTTCGAGACGCTGTTTATACAAGTATTCGTTTTTGTGTGGAGACCTCAGATGTTAAAGGTGTTAGGAGAATCTTGACTAGTTTCCCTTCCGTAGACTTGTCCCCTTTACTGGCTGATATAGAGTTTACGAAAATGCTGCATAGTAAGATTCAAGAAGGAGTTTCTAGCGGATTTTTTGATCTTGCCTTCGTAGCTGCTACTAGAATGAATGCGCCTGTTTATATAGATATCTCAAATCCTGATACCAAACACCATGTAGTTACAGAATTTGCCTCACTTCTATACGAGTTGAGCTCTAAAAAAGGGCCATTGTTATCGCAGTTACTTGAGCAAGCTAGCTACCTACTTAGTGTTATATCTCAAAGTGACGATATAGACTATGATGCTTTTTCTGAGGACATGTACTCTAGACTCAGTAGCACTTTATCGTATCTGGCAAGTAATCTGGAGGTTGACATTGATTTCATTGTTAAAATAGCCGAAGAACTAAAAATACCTAATTCATTTTTGCGCCTACCAATGTCAACAGGTATTGATAATCTCCTAAGTACAACTGGGAAGTTTGAGAGTAACCATCAGTCCCACGCCAGTCGTTATTTGGATTTACTGGATAGATTTCCAGATTTCAGAGAAGATTTCGAGGAGAAGCTATCCAGTGCATTTGTTAATGCATTATTCTCGGGTCATTTTAGTTTTAAGGATTGGAAACAGTCCTTTCGGTTGACGGAAGAGTTCCTAGAAGCTGCGGATTTAGATGTAAGAACCAACCCAAGCTTTAATATGAGCGTACACACAATATTGGGGCACATTTCGGAACCAGATTTTAAGAAGCATTTTCCTAAAACTTTACAACACGCTTTGGATATCTTACCAACTTTATTAACCGATAGTTATGTTGCGAACGCCTTCCTCGTTAATCTTGATTACTACGCTCATGAGCCTTGGGCTCCGGGGTCTATGTTAAAAGCTATAGAACATCCTGTAGTGGCTAAATCTTTTGTTGAAGTGGTTTCAGCAGGAAAAGCCTCTTGGGTCTTAGATCCGTGGGTGGATGAAATTTATATCAAAGCAAAGGAGACTATTGCTAACAATCGTGTGCCCCCGACAGAAACATCTGATACCTCCTCAGCTCCAGTTATTGACAGTTTTAATATACCTCAGCGTAGTGGGGAATTCACGTCAGACCAGTTTCGAATTTCATTGGGGATTGCTAAGATAATATCGGGAGATGCTGTATCTGAAAGTGTTCGTGAAGCTAAGTATCCAGAAGAAGCACTTAAGCTTTTGGCAAGAGCCCGGGTTATTATAGAAAAAGAACATGCTGAATTTATTGAGAGGTTTAGAGGCTTACAAAATGTTCCAATTGAAGATGTTAATGCAGTTATATCCCCAACGTTAAATCCAGTTAGTATGACTGATCTTAGGGATAGTGTAAGCTACAATATTGCCAGATATCTTACACAGAGTTTACGCGGTGATTTTACGAAGGTATCCAGTCTAGAATCTTTGATTGCTGATTTAGGGCCATTGTTAAAGAGTGGCTATGAAGAATACATTCTTGCATACATGTATGATATACCTTACTACGACAGGGTGTATGCAGAATTTGATGAATATAGAGCAGCGGGTAGGTTTCCTCAGGAGATTTACTTGGGCAGGGACGGTATTTATGCATGGGTGGGAAGGCGTGCTCAGGATGTGGCTAGGAGGAGGTCTATGGGTTTAGATGCAAGAGTTAGAGCGAAAGAGACCGGAGAGGTTATAGATATAAAGCCCAAGTATTTAGTTTACCCCAGGTATTATAAGGATTCTCTTAATAATGAATTGCGAAATGAAATACTACAACAAGAAGGAATCACACCCGAAAGTGACCCTATTTTTTATGATACTGGTTATGTTGGTTCTATACCAACACAGATTTTGAATTTGATGGGGTATGATCCTAGAGAGGTGGAAGGGAGAATCAAACTCCTGTCTGCAACAAATCCCAGAAGACGTGCTAGAAATCTACACGAGGATGTACCGGGAGAGGTTATAGAAATTATTGAGGGACACCCTAAAACCACAGATGCTATATATGGGATAGTCAGAGATAGCTCCACAGGTAAACTAAGACCTTTCGCAAACCCAACCAGCACCGCAGAGCAGTTTGGGTACTTAATGATAGAACAGGCTATTACAAGACACTATTGGCTTAGAGAAAGATTGAATTATGGTCCCCCTGACATGGTAGTAACTGCTAGTGGTTCACAAAATACTAGAATACTTGGTGGATACACAGAGGTATTACCAAGAGAGCTACTAGAGAATCCAGATAATGTTTTTCAGGATTCTAAGGATGGTGTTGAATCAGGAGATTCCAGATTAGGGCGATCTGTTAGATTGCTTGATTCAACCAAGACTTTGATGAAGGGAGGTTCTGTCAGAGGAATTCAAGACGAATTTTATGCTTTAAAGCACGCAAATAGGTCTGGGTTACCGGGCTTGCGGCCAGTAGGCATCATCCTTTCTAATAATGAGGGCACTGCTTATTTATTAACAGAGTCTCCTAAAGGTATGGATGTGCCCTCGGTTTACATCAAATTAACTGAGCGTTACGGTGAGAACTCTCCTGAGGTAGTAGATTTTGTTGGTTCTCTAACAGCCCGGCATCTCAAGCTTATTGAGCAATACAGACAGCAGCTAAATATAGATAAAGCGTGGCGTCTTGAGGATCTTTATGTCGATTTTGATTTTGCAACAAATACTATAAATTCTCTAACACCCGTAAACTTTGCAAGAACAGCGGTATATAATGCTAGGTATCCCTTAAGGATTGAATCAATTATTAAGTAATGCTTTAATTTTCGTGCTGAATCATTATTCGCTTAAGCCTGTTTGCGTCACATAGTAGTGTGTCCAATTTCTCTATGTGTTCTGATATGTTTCCTACCTCTCTGTATTCCACCGCAGCTGCATAATCCTTA
Organism: uncultured Candidatus Saccharibacteria bacterium; assembly: GCA_964387275.1. Classification (GTDB taxonomy): domain Bacteria; phylum Patescibacteriota; class WWE3; order UBA101185; family UBA10185; genus CAYLVW01. The sequence goes on along the minus strand of CAYLVW010000006.1, from coordinate 4,360 downwards.
ATTGCCTGTATAGCTACATGTCTATAGAGTATTTCAGGAAATCCATACTTTTGATCTATTGTGTCTGGTTGTAGTGCTGTTGGATTTTGGGTTCTTACTAGTTTGCTTGGAGATTTTACATATCCCGAGAATGTGTCTTCCATAAAGTGGACAGCGAGGTTGCCTGAGATTCTAGGGAAGGCCTTCATCTGTTTATCCCGTCCATCATCTATAAATCCTTCAGCAACATCGGATCTAGAGATTAAAAATTTAACGTTTGTAACCCCAATGTCCCTGAGGCTTAGTATTTTCTTAAGAGGGTTAATTATTGTGCCATACATTCCAATATCAACAATATTTACTTGATCTCCTTGTCCTAGTCCTTCTTGTTTTAGATATCTAAAGATATCTTGTGGATCACTATTAAACATAACCTTTCGATTCAAATAAACATACACTAAACTTTCCTGAGGAATTTCTCTATATTTTTGGGGAAATCTATCTAGTAAGATCGTCGAAGCTTCATAGACACCTAATGCATCTCGAGCTAAAAATAGTAGTTTAGTCCCCTCGCCCGTTCCTTTTAACACATGGTCTGCAAAGTCACATATGGTTGGTGCGACGGAATCTCTAGATTCCATGTATAGTTCTAACGCTTTTTTCACCACCTCTTCCTTGCTTGCTTCCTCATCTGTATCCATATGCACTTCCACCGTTTCTTTAATAACTTTTGATATACGTTTTAGTAATGGATCCTGAGTGGTTTCTTTTTCTACCACTAACGAAGAAGGCAGCATTTATCAATTATACTGTTATATTAGCGAGATTGCACGCCAGTACATTTTAATAAAAAAGAGCAAACTTGCTTTTTCGAGAAAGTTTGCTCTAATATACGATCTAAATCGGTAATTTAATTTCTATATCTAGATCCATAGATGTTTATTCCGATTATTTTAGCAACTATTTTTGGTAGGCTCATAAAGGCAAGTCCTAGTGTATAGGATGTTAGCATCATGAACAGTATTACAATCAGAATATACTTGAAAAACTCAAACCCTATTGCAAATAGGACTAATGGAACAGCGCCTAAAGCAACATAGAAAATACTAATACCCCAGTAAATAATCATGTACTCTTCAAATCTATAACGTTTGCTTCTAAAGGCATACTCGTTTAAGGCCTTTCTAATATTGTTGTGTCGCAGAAGGTAACTTATAAAAAAAAGTGTTTCCGTAATGGCATAAAGTGTAACAAGTCCAAAACACATTACAAATATGACAAGTAGTGTTGTCATCTCAGTGCTCCTTTTCAAAGTGCATTTTAGCACGATTTAAATATTGTGGTAATTTTCTAGCTGTGGGTTTTAATTTGTGGGTTGCAAAAGGCCTATAAAAATATCCGCCAATCTCTCAATTTGTTCGAGACTCGCGGATATTTTCATGGTGGCAATTCGTCACTAAGCCCTATTGTATCTGACCTGACTAAGTCCATCACTTTCGCCAATTCATCTGGTGGATCAGGGAGGGATCGAACCTCCGACCTCTTCCTTATCAGAGAAGCGCTCTAACCAACTGAGCTACTGATCCATGATATAAATCATGGGGATTATAGCATTATACTAAATGAAGTTGGAAGATCCCATTATTTAGGTTATTATCATGTTCCTATTTCTAGGAGAAGACATGTCAGGAAATCTGTATCTTAGGGAATACGGATCAAACGTTCTTATTGATGGTAATAGTTTAGAGGCTGGATTTGTTGCAGACCCCAAACATTACTTGTGGTACAAGGGGTTTGTTTACGAATACCTACCGAATCTACGTTGGGGACATACAAGTAGAAATTATTCTGTGGATTTGAGTTTTGGTTCTCCGGTGGGTTTTTCAGAAAAAGAAGGTATGGTTTGTGTTGAGATAACCTCAAGTAGTGTTGCCGGTATTAATAAGGGTATAGAGGCTGTACGTAGAAAGATTTGGTGGCATAAGGTTTGGCAGAAGTTTGGGATTTTGTTAACACCGTTTAAGGCTTTTTATTATATTATTCTTGGGATTGCTTGGGTTGTTGAGATGATTTTCGGACTTATTTCTGAGTGGGTTTTGACAAGGTTTGGTAGACGTTAGTTTAGCGGTTTGTTATGAGTTGTTTTCTTGGCTTTGGGGCCGGGTTTTTTGTTATAACAAAAAACCCGGCCTTTCCATAAACAAAACACGTTGACATTGAAAACCCTCAATGATACTATCCATCTCACGTAATGAGATTGCATTAAGCAACCTCGCTTAGGAATTATCTTTGTGGGACCAAAGCTCTGATTTCCTGTTTTTCTATAAAAACTATAAAAGAATATTGCCAATTGTTTTTTTGTTGGCCAAGAATCCCTTGAATGTACTTTGGAAATTTGGTTGAATGTTAGAACCTTGCTGCAAATTTGGTTTTACAAACTTTGCTCGCAGGCTTGTTACGCTATGCGTAGCAAGCCCACACATCACTCTCGTGATTCGTGGGCTTGTAGCTCAATCGGCTAGAGCGCTGCATTTGCAATGCAGAGGTAGCGGGTTCGAAACCCGCCAAGTCCACCAAATAAGTTTGTTAGTTTTTTGTTTTGAAAAACGTTCTCGCTTTGCTCGAAATGTTTTTCTCTCCAAAAAACGCACATCATTTAACAGAATATTGAAACCGACAATTAAATTTACGTAATTTTGAAGGCAGGGGAAAGTCAGGAAGTATAACTTCTAAATTTTATCTTACCTTCAAAGGTAGAACTTTGATAACTGAATATGAGGTCTTAGACTCATTGTTTTGTTTTAGTAGCTCTGCATTAATTTGCAGCAGTGATAAAACAAACATGAAAAGGAGACACATGAAATCAATTCGCAAGAATTGATATCAACGTGTACTCCAACAACAAAAAATTGTCTGTATTTCACCGAGGTTTTAGGTTTTACATATTTGATATGTAGAACTTTAATCTCTACGGCTTAAACCAAAAGCAACTTGGAAACAAGTTTTGAGAGTTCACATAGACATTTGTCTGTGCTCATACGTTTTTGTTTTAAGCTTGCTGGTTAATGACCAGCAAAATTATGATCTAGATTTTCTTAGATATTAATGCATATGGTGGATGCCTTGGGTCTTTGTGTCGATGAAGGACGCACTAATCTGCGATAAGCCTCGTGGAGCTGATAAGAAGCGCTACCACACGGGGATTTCCGAATGGGGTAACCCGGTAGAGTAAACCTCTATCACTATATATTAAAGGCCAGACCTTCGGGTTTGGAGATAGATATGTAAGAGAAAAGTTGGCGAACTGAAACAACTTAGTAGCCAGTGTAATAGAAACAAATATCTGTAATTTCCTTAGTAGCGGCGAGCGAAAGGGAAGTAGCCTAAACCGAAGACTATAAAAAACAGTTGAAAGCCTCTGGGTCTTGGAAGCAATTTCAAGGCTCTTAGCTTTTAACTGTTAGTCATCGGGGTTTTGGAGACCAATTCCTATGAAAATATTAGGTTGATTTGGATACGCAACAATGTTGTAGTAACAAGTCGTAAAGAAGTAAAAAATTGCTTTTGCAGGAGAATTCAACTGGAAAGTTGAGCCACAGAGCGTTATAGCCGCGTATTCGAAACAAACGCAACTTCTTTGGTTTTCCCAAGTAGCATGGGGCACGTGTAACCCTGTGTGAATACACCAGGACCGACTGGTAAGGCTAAATACACAAAGACACCGATAGTGAAGTAGTACCGCGAGGGAAAGGTGAAAAGAACCCCTGTTAGGGGAGTGAAATAGATACTGAAACCGTATGCAAACAAACAGCTAGAGCAGGAAGCAATTCTTGTGATAGCGTGCCTATTGAAGAATGAGTCAGCGAGTTTATGTTACGTGCAAGCTTAAGCGATTAAGTCGCGGAGGCGTAGGGAAACCAAGTCTTAACTGGGCGTTAAGTACGTAATATAAGACCAGAAGCCATGTGAGCTAACCATGGGCAGGTTGAAGTCCTGTGAGAACAGGATGGAGGACCGAACCGGTGTACGTTGAAAAGTGCTCGGATGACCTGTGGTTAGGGGTGAAACGTCAAACGAACTTGGCTATAGCTGGCTCTCCCCGAAATATATTTAGGTATAGCCTCGGTCTTATGGAATTTGTGAGGTAGAGATACTGAAAAGGGCTGGGGGGTGCAAACCTACCCACCCTTACCAAACTCCGAATGCGCAAATTCTTGATCGGGAGTCAGTACTGCGGAGCAATTTCGTGGTACAAGAGGGAAACAACCCAGACCATCAGATAAGGTCCCTAATCTTTGCTAAGTGGGCAAGGATGTGGAATTGTTTAGACAACCAGGAGGTTGGCTTAGAAGCAGCCATCCTTTAAAGAAAGCGTAACAGC
>CAYLVW010000005.1:8870-57620 GCA_964387275.1 uncultured Candidatus Saccharibacteria bacterium | reverse complement strand
AAGCTCGGGTGAACGGCAGCAGTAACTATAACTGTTCTATGGTAGCGTAATCCCTTGTCGGGTAAGTTAACACAAGCCCGCATCTGCTTATAACGGAAGAGTCCTAATCGCTTTTGCGAAAGGATAATTTCGTGGGAAGTTGTCTAATAAAACTAGACAACCCCGTATCGACTTCATGTAGAAACCATGTTAGGTTTTGTACATGGGATATGTTTCTCAGCTGTGCGAAAGCACATCAAATCTTAGAGCATATAACACGCAGATATTTTCCAGGGCAACGAATGTAGATGTTCCAACCTATCTCACTGCATATGCAGATGGGGAAGGATGTTTTTGTGCTTCAATAAATAGAAGCACAAGACATAAATTTGGTTTAGAGATTAGACCAAGTTTTTCGGTCAGCCAGAATCAGAACAGATCTGAAGTATTAGATTTATTCAAGGGATATTTTGGCTGTGGAACTATAAGACCAGATAGATCAGACAAGACTCTTAAATATGAAGTAAGAAGTCTTAAAGATTTGGTGAGTAAGGTTATTCCTCATTTTGAGAAATATCCTATCATCTCAGCAAAGAATGAAGATTTTAAAGTATTTAAAGTAGTTTGTCTAAGGATGTTTGTTAAAGAACATCTTACAAAAACCGGTTTGAAAGAATTGCTTGTTCTTTCAAAAGAAATTAATAAATCTGGACTTAAAAAATACATTAACTGGGAGATAAAGATATAGTCAGTACCTCTAGTAATAGAGGAAGAATACGAAGTTCCGACCCGCACGAAACTCGTAACGACTTGAGCACTCTCTTAGCCACGGACTCGGTGAAATTGAAATACCTGTGAAGATGCAGGTTACTCGTTGTTGGACAAAAAGACCCCGTGGAGCTTTACTGCAGCTTGGCATTGATAAGTGATTTTAATTGTGTAGTGTAGGAGGGAGTTTTATCTAGTATAAAACGTCAATGAAACACCTCTCTGTTAACATTGCAAGTCTTACCATGAGCCGTCATCCGGCTTGGGGACAATGTCTGGCAGGCAGTTTTACTGGGGCGGTATCCTGCTAAAAGGTAACGCAGGAGCCCAAAGGTTCTCTTAGCGCCGATGGAAATGGCGCCATAAGCGTAAAGGTATATGGGAGCTTGACTGCAAGACTCACAAGTCGAGCAGATACGAAAGTAGGGCTTAATGATCTTCCGTGTGCTTATTGGTAAGCCCGGAACTTAGCGGATAAAAGTTACCCCGGGGATAACAGGCTGATCTTGCCCGAGCGTTCACAGCGGCGGCAAGGTTTGGCACCTCGATGTCGTCTCGTCACATCCTGGGGCTGGAGTAGGTCCCAAGGGTTGGGCTGTTCGCCCATTAAAGTGGCGCGTTGATGGGTTCAGAGCGTCGTGAGACAGCTCGGTCTCTTTCCACAATGAGCGTAGGATTTTGAGGAGGGTCGTTCCTAGTACGAGAGGACCGGAATGAACTAACCTCTAGTGTTCCAGTTGTCGTGCCAACGGCACAGCTGGGTAGCTACGTTGGGTCGTGATAAGCGTTGAAAGCATCTAAACACGAAGCACACTCCAAGATTAAAATCCATGCAACTCCTGGGAGATTACCAGGTTGATAGGGCGCAAGTGTAAGCACAGTAATGTGTTCAGCTAAGCGCTACTAATGATTGCCATTCTAAAAATTTCTAGATCATAATAGATTAAAATCTGTTCGCAGATATTATGACCTCGGATGAAATGCACGCAATCCAAGTCTAAGAAGTTTGAGTTAGTTTTCAGGTTCAGATTTATCTGATGTCTGTTACACTAACCCACACTCATATTCAGTTTTAAAAGTTTTACCCAAGGTGGTAGACTATGGCAGATACGATATAAACAATGGTTTTATTTGTATTTAGGCTCTAGGTCTCACTTTGAAAAGTAAATAAATACGAGATTTTAAAGCCAAAATCTCGGTGATGATAGCGATAGGGTCCCACCTCTTCCCATTCCGAACAGAGAAGTTAAACCTATCAGCGCCGAAAATACTGTTTAACGGGAAGATAGGTCGTCGCCGGGGTTTTGGCTTTAATAGTTATTGACAGTTAGGTTCGGTAAAAATTAATATAGGTTATAAGAGTTTTGGTAAATATTATTTGGATATAAAGTTTGTAGGTATTACGGGGTTACTCCCGTTTTTTTATGCCCAAATATTTACTATTAACTCAAAAAAGGAGAAACAGCAACATGCCTGTTACCAAGAAGACTGCAAAAAGAGTTCTTCGTAGAGGTAAAAGCACTTGTGTTGGATGTGGGTTACGTTCTGGTGAGGTTGATCCAAGAAGCGGGAAGAAAGTAATAATTCAAGCGGCTCACAAAGACGACGTACAAGATCCTGAGCATCCTTTATACTATAAGGCAGATGGTTGTGAGTGCAGGTGTATTCGTTGTCATGCAAGGCAGCACCTTAAATTAGCCAGGCTTAGCAAGAGGGAAGGTAATAAGAAGCTATGGCATCACCACCGTAAAGCTGCAAGATTAGTGCTTAATACTAGGAAGAGTCGTATTAGTTGGAGAGTCTGGTGGGGTGGTTTATACCACGCAATGTTAGAAGACGGTGTAAATAAAAAGCCTCATAATAAGGCATCTAAGCGAAAAAAACCTAAAAATTCTTTAAAGGACCTATAGGTTTCCTACTGCCCTAATGAATATTCACTACATTCATTAGGGATTTTTTGATTGATTTATCCCTATATATCCCTTATAATCCCCAAGTACTTAAAGACTAAAGTTATAAAGGTGTAGTAAAAAGTATTTAATTAAACCTTTAGAACTAATTGGAATTTTTTCGCTTAGTTAATCTAATGCTGGTAAAAATTACTGATGGTCTTCTATTAATTTATGGCAAAATCCAGAAAAGTCCACAAACAAAGTTCTGTGATGGACGAATTATTAAAAAAAGATTCCGCTAAAGTAAAACAATTTAAGCAGGGCGAACTTGTAGAAGGAATAGTAGTAAGTGTTTCTCACGGGGAGATTCTTGTAGATGTTGGTGCTAAATCTGAGGGCATAATCTCTGGTTCAGAGCTCGCGGAAGCAGATAAATCTTATAAAAACTTAAATCCAGGTGACACCCTACTTGCTTATGTACTCCAAGGTGAAAACGAGCAGGGTTACATTGTTCTCTCATTGAAGAAGGCTGAGAAGGACAAAAAGTGGTATGAAATGGAGGCAGCATTTAAGAGTGGCTCTGTCGTAGAAGCTACTGTTATTGAATACAACAAAGGCGGCTTACTAGTTGATTTGATGGGTATGAGGGGTTTTGTTCCACTTTCTCATTTAGATAGAGTTCATTTTGCTAATGATATTGCTAAGTTTGCAGCAGGCAGCGAAGCTGAATTAAAAGCTTCTCTTAAGGTCCTTTCGGGCAAATCGTTAAAAACTAAGATTATTGAGCTTGATAAGGCAAAAAATAGATTAGTTTTATCTGAAAAAGACGCTATGGGTACTTACACTGAAGAGGCAAGGCAAGAGAAGTTAGCTAAAATCCAAAACGGTGATGTTTTGGAGGGCATAGTTACAGGAATTATGCCTTTTGGTGTTTTCGTAGATTTAGAGGGTGTTGAAGGCTTAGTTCACATTAGTGAAATTGCTTGGGAAAAAGTAAATCACCCATCTAACTATTTCACTGTCGGGTCCAATGTTAAGGTTATGGTGCTAGGACGGGATGATAATTCCGGAAAGTTGGCCCTTTCTGTAAAGAGATTGACTCCAAATCCTTGGGAAACAGCAGAAGACAAGTATAAAGTAGGAACTAAGATTAAGGGTAAGGTTACAAAGGTCGTGCCTTTTGGAGCCTTTGTGAATCTTGAAAAAGGTTTGGATGGTTTAATTCATGTTTCTGAAACCACAGGGCCTTTGCAAGAAGGTGATGATGTAGAAGCTATTGTTACTCAAATTGACGCTTCAAATCAGAAGTTGGCTCTAAGTATTAGACAGCTTTCTTTGTAGTTTTTGTTTTGGGTTGGGGCAGGGCTGCTGCTTCGCAGCAGCCCTGCCTACCACAACAACGAAAAACCCTAAACCATTACTTGCCTTATGCCCATGAAAAACAAAAAAACAATGACAGTAGACAGACTGACAGAAAAAGCAAAAAATCTTCTAAACACCCTACCTAACAAAAAAACAGTAAAGGTGGAAGACATTCTTAGTGCCTTAAGTAACACAACCGGTGTAGGAAAATACCTACTTACTATATATCCAAGTCTGGAAGTAGATACATACAAAAGAATCTCAATAGATGACCTCCTAAAAGAATCTTATTATCAAGCGCTAAAATTAGATCACTCCTATATAGGTACAGAACATTTACTCCTAGCTCTACTTAAATTACTAAAATCCCCATCTTACCTTAGGGTAAAGATCGAATTTGAAAAAGTAAGTATATTTCCTCAAACATTTAAGTCTGAGGAGCCCACAAAAAAGACCCCAATTCTCGACGGTTTTTCAGAAAACCTTACAAGTAAGTTTTCTAAAAAATTTGATAAGCCCTTGGTTAGCCGAGAAGAGTACAACAATATGATCTCTGTGTTACTCCAGAAGGATAACAACAACGTTTTACTAGTTGGTGATGCTGGGGTAGGTAAGAACTCCATAATTGAGCTTCTGGCAAGGAATCTCAATACACTAGATGTTCCTGCATCCTTACTTGGGTATCAAGTTTATGAGTTTGATATTATGGGATACACTAGCCATTTATTTACCCGTGGTAGTCTTGAGTCTGGAATAAATGCTTTATATGATGAGATAAAGCAAAACGACAAGGTAATATTGTATTTTAAGAGCTTTCAAAATCTCTTTTTTACGTCAGTGACAGGTTTTACCGTCCCAATTTTATACACCATGCTGAAATCAGCCTTTGAAGGTACTAGAGTAAGAATAATAGGTACAATAAATCCCTCTCTTTACGAGAAGATATCCACCGATAACGCTCATTTTCTGGACGATTTTACTATTGTTGATGTAGATGAGCCTGAGGACTTAGTAACAATGGAAATTCTAAATAGAAACGCCGAATATTATAGTAATTTTCACAACGTTACTATAACCACAGAAGTATTAAAAAAAGTCTTCACAAGAGCCAAAAACAAAATAAAGGATATAAAATTTCCTCAAAAAGCTTTGGTTTTACTAGATCAAGCTTGCGCAAGGTTAGTGATGAAGAGAAGCAAGGTATCTGAGGAATACAAAGACCTGATTGATAAAACATATCTTTATGCTAAGGGTTTAGATACAAGTATAGGTAAGGGTGACTACACTTCTGCAACGCAGCTAAGGGAAAAACTCCGCTTATTAGAAAAAGATTTACTCAAAAAAGAAAAAACCCTCGTAAAACCAGATAGATTTAAACTTACTCTTACAGATGTTGAGGAAGCCGTGGAGGAAATGGGTTCTGAACTTCCCACAAGGCAAAAGAAAACTTTAGATAACTTACAAAACTTACCTCTATTATCAGATAAGATCAAGAAAAGGGTAATAGGTCAGGATAGTGCAATAGAAGTTACAGTAAAAAGTCTCGTGCGTTCTATGCTTGGTTTAAGGGCTAGGAAAAGACCCCTTGGTAATTTCTTATTTTTAGGTCAGACTGGTGTAGGTAAAACAGAGCTTGCAAAAGTACTATCAGACGAAGTTTTTGGTACAGGGTCCCTAATTAGATTAGATATGAGTGATTTCTCAGAAAAGCATACTGTAGCAAGACTTGTAGGTGCTCCTCCTGGGTATGTTGGTTACGGAGAAGGGGGAGAGCTTACACAAAAGATTTCTGAAAGGCCTGAAAGCTTAGTCTTATTTGATGAGATAGAAAAAGCCCATCCAGATGTTTTAAATATTCTTCTCCAGATTATGGAAGAGGGTGAGCTTTCAGATGCAAAGGGAAATACATTTGACTTTTCTAAGGCAATTATTGTATTAACCTCCAACCTTGGCACAGAAATACTGCACAATAAGTCTATAGGTTTTGACGAATCCGGCATATCAGATGAAAGTGTAGAAGGGAGGCTAAAATTAAATCTAAAAAAGATTATGAAACCAGAGCTTCTTAATAGATTTGATGAAACCATAGTATTTAACCGCCTTAAAAAAGAGCATTTATCTGTTATTTTAGATAAGATGTTCACAGATTTTGAGAAAATCATTAATGACCAGGCTGTATTTATCAAAGTTCCTAAAAAAATAAGAGAAGAGATTTTAAAGAGAGCAAACACTCAGGAATATGGTGCCAGGGCTTTAAGAAGATCCTTTGAAAAAGAGATAATAGACACTGTTGCTGACACATTATTAAAAGATAAATCCAGACCTCTAAAAATTCTTTTCCAAGTAGCTGAAGGAAAAATAGTAACTAAGTGATCCCTGTAACTCCCTTATTGTCTCTTTTTTACAACTTGGAAAAATACTTCTATTTTAAGAGTTTGAACTAAAAGTACTACATTACAAAAATAACATAATTCAGCCATCCCCATTTTTATTAGAAGTATCTTTCATTAAAATTCTAGTTTACGGCTTAATCTAGCTGTAGAATACAGTTATGCCAAAGCAAAAAACTTCCTATGTTTGTCAAAGTTGTGAATACAAAACAGGTCAGTGGGTTGGTCAGTGCCCAAACTGCGGTGAGTGGAATACACTTGTTGAGACTCTTGTCATAGACAGGCCCTCTGTATCTAGGTCTCCTGGAAAAGCATCCGGTGGGTACTCTGGAATTTCGGGTTCCAAACCCATTCAGCTATCTAAAGTTGATACAAAGGTGGCGGAGCGAGTTCTTACAGGTATTAGGGAATTTGATAGGGTTTTAGGGGGAGGCTTTGTTTCCGGACAAGTTGTTTTGTTAGCAGGAGATCCTGGAATCGGTAAGTCTACAATACTTACCCAAATTGCTTCAGCTATGTCAGGCACCCAGATTTCGTATGTGTGTGGTGAGGAAAGTGTTTACCAAGTAAAAGTTAGGGCAAATAGAATGGGCTACTCTGGGGATAATCTTACAATGTTTTCGGAAACCGACGTTGATATTATCGCAGCGGAGATTTATTCACTTCCAGAAGCTCAAAAACCCGGCCTTATAATTGTAGATTCAGTTCAAACAATAACTTCTTCTGAGTTTATGGGAGTAGCTGGATCTGTAGGTCAGGTTAGGGGTTCTTGTCAAAAATTAACACAATTAGCCAAATCATTATCCATACCTGTTGTTTTGGTCGGGCATGTTACAAAAGAGGGTACCCTAGCAGGTCCCAAAGTTCTTGAGCACATAGTTGATACAGTTTTGTATTTAGAGGGAGATTCACAGCATATGTATAGGATCCTTAAGACTACTAAAAACAGATTTGGAGCTGTATCTGAGGTGGGGATCTTTGAGATGAATGATAGGGGGATGGCCGAGGTTGATAACCCCTCTAAAATATTTTTGAATCAAAAGCTTAGTTATACTCCCGGATCCTGTGTCACAGTTGTTATGGAAGGATTTAGGCCATTACTGTTTGAAATCCAGGCACTCACCGTAAAAACAGCTTTTGGTTATCCAAGAAGAACCACAAGCGGCTTTAATGTAAACCGCCTTCAATTACTCATTGCCATAATAGAAAAGACCTGCGGCATCAACTTATCAGGTCATGACGTGTATATAAATGTTGCCGGTGGGTTTAAGGTTTCAGAATACGCATGTGATCTTGCTGTTTGTTTAGCTATTGTGTCTTCAATTACCGAATCTCCTATTGATGATAATACTATAGTTTTTGGAGAGTGTGGCTTATCCGGTGAGGTTAGAAAAGTAACATATAGTGAGAAGAGAGTTCAAGAAGCTACCAAACTAGGGTTTAAAAATCAATTAAACCCAAATAACGTTAAAACTGTTCTTGACGCAGTAAAAAGAATAACTGCAGGCAAGAAATTTGGAAAATACAATAAATCTTCCAAAGACTAGTTTACTTGGTTTGTTTAAAACCACCTGCGCAAGTTAATGGTTGTTGCTATAATTTGTGCGGAAATCGTGACTTCTCCAGAGAATGGTTTACTAGGGTATACAAATTCCCATGTTTTAAAGTATGAACATGGATTTTAGTAAGGAGGCAAGGTGCTTCCCAATATGTAATGGGGGCATGTTTTTAGATCTAGATGTCTTTGTATCTAGGAATAAGATTTATGAATGAACAACTAATGTTACCAAGTCCAAAAGTTCCAATAATACCTACTCCAGAAGAGCAGGAAAAACGTGTGCCAATATATGTCAGAGCTGGTTTGTTCGTACTGTTATTCATAGTTGGATTTAACATTTCAAATTCATATTTTTTTAGTGCAAACCCATTATTTGGAATCCCGTTTTTGGCAGAGCTTACTATAGCTCCTTTGTTTGGTTTGATAGGTTTTTACTCTGTACCTGCGCTGTTTTTTAGAATTAGGTATTGGTTAGAGAAGCTGATATTTACAGCAGTTTCCGAAATTGTTTCAAACTTTTGGTATCAACAAAATCATAGAATCCAAGAGGCAAGGAGAGAGAAACAAAAAGCAAAAGCAAAAAAAGAAGAGCAGAAGTTTTCTGAAGAGATTGCTAAGGGGGTTTTGATTGATACATCAGTGCTAGTAGACGGACGTGTCTTAGAGGTTGCTAAAACAGGGTTTTTTGACAGTACATTTATAATTTTAAAGCCAGTGCTTCACGAGCTTCACCTGATATCGGATAGTTCTGATACCATAAAGCGTAAAAGAGGGAGAAAAGGCTTAGATGTGGCGGGTGATCTTAAAAAGTATGTCAAAATATACACACCTCAAAACCCCAGTGCCTCTACCGATGTTGATACTGATTTAGTGAAGTTTGCAAAAACCCACAACCTTAAATTAATGACGCTAGATTTCAATTTAAACAAATTGGCAAAAGCTGAAGGTGTCAAAGTACTAAATTTAAACGACTTAGTAGGCGCTCTTAAAACCTTGCTTCTGCCTGGGGAAGAATTAGTAATAAAAGTTTATGAAGAGGGTAAGGTGAAAAACCAGGGAATAGGGTACTTACAAGACGGCACCATGATCATAATCGAAGGTGCCAAGGAGTACGTAGGAAAAGAAATAACCGCTAAGGTTAGTAAAGTACTCCAATCCTCTGCAGGCAGGATGCTTTTTGCAAAAATGGTACACCAGAACTCCCAGGAAGACGTACAAATATCCACCGAAGGCGTTAAATAACTCAGCACACAAAAAACATTAATCTTGTTATTGTAGCGGGAAGACCTAGAACTTCAACCCAGAAAGCGAAACGTAATTATCCATCCAAAAGAAAGATCCCCTTGGGCTTTAGTTCATAGAGCTTTCACTTTTTTGTTTTGACCTTCACCAGGTTTTTACATCTATATAAATGTTAGGTGGGGTAGGGAGAAAATTCTAATTAAACCATCCGCTAATGTATATTTAAAAATATGCGTAAAAAAAGCTCCACATGGAGCGACTGTGATAGCGTCAACCGCAGAGCTTTTTTTATAAGTTCGTGCTTCTGGACAGGAGAAGCAGGAATGATATAAGGCTATTACATTCCTAAAACAATAACAAGCGACGTTCATTATACTTTCGATTTGTTAAGCTCCACATTTCAATAACAAACACCTAATACTACAATGTGCATAGGTTCTTGAAGTTTCTACTATCCTTAGACAAAAAATGGAAACAGCCTAAGCCTTACAACCCTTGCTAATGCAAGGAAATTGGAGAAGCCACATGCTTTAGTGCGTGGAGCCTCGCAAGACTTCTGACTGTTTCCGTAAATGCATACCCCCAGTAGTGAGGTGTGGGCACCTCTGATAAGTTCACCATAGACCCATAGTATTGACAATTCGAGTAAATGCTGTTAATATGCAAAAGATAGTTATTAAACAAATTAATTTACATTGACTATCTATTTTCCTTATAAGATCAATTAAATATAAATTGATGTACTTTTAAATTTTAAGTTGTATTAACGTTCTCCGTTTTTTTGTGTAGCAGTTCTCCTATCAGGGTATAACTTTTGTTTTACTTTGTTAGGAGAATTCGCTCCATAGAAAAAATAGCTAACTTCAATTCAAAGTTGGCAAAGGAGAGGCAGCTATGCTGAAGAATATCGGTTATGGTTTGCTGTTTGGTGCGGTTGCCTGCTTGGCCTTGGGCGCGTTTGCCCTGGCCCTGTTTACCGGTGGGACTATTGCGCAGAGCGTTGGCTCTGCCATCCTGTCCGCCGGTCGGCCCGCACAGCAGGCTGAGGAGGTCCAGTTGTTCGAGAAGGGCTCTACCGCCGTCTCAGCCGGCGAGCCAGAAGTTGAGGCTGTGGACGTCGAAGAGCTCAACGCTCAGATGGACGCCGTCCGCGAGTCTCTGAACGAAGTGGCCAGCACTACCGTTGTGACCACCACTGAGGTGTACTCTTACACCCCGGGTGGTGAGAGCTATGGTAAGGTCGGCTACGACGTCGTCGCTCCAGAGGGTCTCGTTGAAGGTGATTGCTTCCGAGTTTGGGAAGCCACCAACTTGGAGGACCTCCCGTGGACGGCGCTGTTCTGCAATGTCAACGCAAGCGAGGGCGTGCGCCAGCAGTGGCCGCATCCGACCGAGCTCGTTGTGACCGACGGCATCGTCGAGTTTGACTTGTACCGGGATCTCCACGCTGTCGAGCAGCTCAAGGAGCGGGGGCAGTTTGTCGAAGATCCGTATGATCAGGCGCTCGGCGAGGGCAAGGCTGGTCTGGGCTGGTTCATCTCGGGGTACAATGCCGAAGTTTGTGTCAACGGTGAGTGCGTTGATGTGAGCGGCGGCGGTACCTTCCAGATCAGTTTTCCGCGCGATTTCGACGGGCACTACAACATCGTCATCCGTGCGGAAGAGGGTCAGGTTCGGTTCTGGCAGGGCGAACGCGTCACCATCACCGACAACTGGCCCGTCCCAGCCGAGTAACGTTCGATACAACTTAATAGCCCCCATTTCATTTCAGCATATGCTGGACTGACGTGGGGGATTTTTTTATCTTTTTTCTGCTAAATTTTATACTTCAAATCTTCGTCTGCCGGTGTTAACCGGAAATTACAGAATAAACTGTGTGGTTAGTATGTGAGGGTTGCATTTAAAGATACCAGTTATACGAGCTACAACCAGTTCCTAAGCCTTTGATATCTGCACTATTTGGATTAGTGGGGTTGGTGCAGCTGAGATAGGGAGATACAATTACTGGTATCTTGATAGCTCTAAAACTATCACGCCTTGATTTCTATAAACTTCCTTAAAGTTTGAGAAGTTTGTAATAAAATCCAAAAAATCATACTTACTATATGCTTCTAATGTGAGGTCATACGGAGTCCATACATTCCAAAATATCCCAGATTTTTCTTCATTTGACCCGAGTTGCCACTTTGTAAAGCGCCCGCTCACCACAAACACTATTTTGTCGTAGCTGCTTTTATCAAGCGAGTCTTTAATATCAAAAACTCTTTCTGACAGTGTCTGTGAGTCTCTGCTAAAAAATATCTCAGATATCACAGCTCTAGTGTTTTGGTCTGTATATGCACCTCCAGGGGTATTTACACCTGATAGTGTTTCTACAATATGCATCGTAGCTGGGTCTGATATAAGCATTGTGCTAGTACCTTTATACGTAGATCTTACAAATTCTGCCGCTTCTATTTCATTTTGGGTTACATGGGTAGAAGTATTTTTATAACTTGGAACTTGTTTATATATAGCAGTATTTATAGTAAATATTACAACCATTGAAGTAGCAAGCGCTGTGATAATAGGTAGAAGTATAAATACCTTGAGTACTTTTGATCGGGCTTTTAAATAGGCACTTTTCATAAGCATCCAAATACCAAGGGACATAACCGGGTAGATAAAATATCTTGAATACGAAATAAACTTCATTGAGTAGGGTATTGGGGACACTATGACAGTAATCATTCCCAGCACCAGTACAAAGATCATTTTACTCCTGGTGTTATTTTCAAAAAGTAAATATATCAATCCCAAAGGTATAAATATTATTGGTAAATAGCCTAGGAATATTCTGAAATACTCGATTTTTTCTTCAAAACTGAAATTAAAATATTGAGCCTCTCCTCTATTTAGATACGAAAGATCCATTGCAGATACAACTAAAGGAAATACAATTAGCAGAGCTACAGATAGTATTGATAAAGCCCAATCGAGTTTCGTTGTTTCTTCTGACTGTGTAGCTTGTTTAAACACACCTTTTAGGGCGGCCCACAAGATTACGTATAACAAAAATGCCAGACCGGTAGGCCCAATAATTAGATGCATTAGTGTTGCAAAGACTATAAAAGCTATATTTGTGAAATCAAATCCATCCAATCCTTGTTCCACCCTTTTTATTGTTCTAGCGACAAAAAGTGCTACAAGAGACGCAGTTAGGTTTTGCGGAATTAGAAAGAATGATGTATAGGCACTATTTGACTCAAAGCTAAACGCACAAAAAACGACCGTAATAAGAGATACTATTTTGTTTTTAAAGACAATTTGAGCCACCGAATATCCTATCAGTAGTGTTAAGCCGAAATATATTAGTTCCACAAAATACCAATAATTTAAGATACTTGGTACAAACAAATACTGGCTAGTAGCCATAATTGTATGGAACATTGTTGTATAACCCCCAAATTGAAATGTGTCAGACAGCTGAGTTGTCAGGACGCTGAATTTATTTTCTAAGATTTGGGTTGCTAGTAACTGGTGATGATATAAGTCCCAATTTAGGGTTGCACTAGCTGGAGAATCTAACCTCCACATACTGTAAACACCTATAGCTAGCACAACAAATACTAATGATGGCAGTAGTCTAATATCCAAGTACTTACTTAGAGTTTTGTTGTGGTTTGATAATTTTTCCGCAATATAGAAAAAGATGCCTACAGTAGAAAGTACATACATTGCCTTTGCAGTTTGTTCAAACCCCACTTTTAGTATTTGGCTACCGAATATGTTAGATATAAAAATAAATATGGATCCGTATACAAAATACTCAGAAAACTTCACAACGAAGTATTCAAGACCTGATGTTTCAATGAAGATTGCTGGTTCTTGTTTTCTTAGAAGTTTTCTGGCAAGCATAACCAGAGCCTTGATAAGATAGCCTGTAAAGGCTGGTATTATAAAGAAAAATGTTGCTGATAGTGCTGAGTCTATGTGTTCAAAATTCATATACTTTCTTTTACCTCAAAATATATTGTAGAGTCTTGGCTATTTAGCATCTGGAACTCAATTCTTAGTAAAGCGGTGTTCACGTCTGATATTTTGAAAGAGTTTGTATCAACCGGTATTTCTATTTGTCCGTTCGTATGGGGGTTGTAGACATATAAATACATCGGGTTGGTTTGTTTTTCGTTCCAGTCAGTCACTTTGGTTTCTATGGTTTTTTTGTAAACAGTATTTAGCAGTGATACTGTTTCTGGGTCAGTATTAGAGTATAAAACCCCGTTGTTGTCGTAAATGATATCGCTCTCATTTATAGAAAGTGTTCTTACAAGATTTTGATAATCTGTATTTGAGGTAATGGAAAAGGTAAGTTTATTACTTTGGTTATTATATTTGTACGTTACTTTTTCCTCCTGGGTTTCAAAAGTTGCAGTTGGAGTGTAAAGACCTAAATAAGACATTACAGTATCAAACGCAGTGCCATAGCTGCTTATAAAATCTGTTTTTCTTACTGACTCGTTTGCTATCGTCTGTGTTTCCGAGTAATTAAGCAGGGAGGTGTTATGCGGAAGTAAGTAATCGTTAAATGGAGATAGATTATAAAAAATTCCAGTGTCTTTTTGGGTAAGGTAGAGCCCATACTTATAAGGTCTAACTTGAAAGTACCCCACTTTATTATATTTGTCTAAATCTTTGGGTACAAATACACCTCTAATTCCGACTACTATCAGTAAAATAGCAATAATATAGGTAAATACTGGTTTAATTTTTATGTACAGGGCAGATACATAGATCACATTACTATTCTAGATGATTTTTAGTTTTTTTTCTTGTATTTTAGCCCTTTAATGTTGCTATATGTCCTATAGTATGTTATAATCTGCGGGTGCAAATTCGGCACATTTTAGTAAGGAGCTTTCCATGGAGCAAAAACTCCGCAAGGCGTTTTTTATTTTTATCATTTTGATGTTTTTGGTGGCATTATTTGTTGCGCTTTTCTTTACAGCTTTTGCGTCGGGGCAGGTTGCTCCCACGCCTAATACCTTTGTGTATCTTTATGATGAAATTATGATTGCTTCTACAGATGCTCCTGACTTTGATGGTCAGGTGCTTACTGAGACTAAGGTTATTGAGGGTCGTACTTTTTGGGTTACACCGGTTGTGACCGGGACCCACATTATTAATGGTACTAGCTACACTTTTGACCTTTTGAATCCCGGGGAAAGTTACGCAGGCGGTAATTTCGACCTGACTGCTAACCCTGAGGATTGGGGTAGGGTTGGCGTTGTAGCTTATGGTTCTGATACCCTTGGCCAGGTTTATACTTTGGCTGGTTATGGTTATTCTTCAGGTTTTCCTAACGGGAGTATGTGGTGGAATGGTCAGGTTTGGGGGGAGAATCCAGTATATGGATTTCTCATGATGGTTTGGGTTCCTACTTTGCAGCCTACACCTGAACCTACGCCTACAACCAATCCCCCTGTGGGGTACTCGTTGTTTTTGACCAGTCTCTACAAGGCTCCTTCAGTTTGTGAGGGGGTTAATCCTGTCGAACCATATGGGGTTTACGGCCAGGACGGTCTGGTTTTTGATTACGAAGTTAACATTAATGGTAAGTATGGTATGAAGTTTGATCTTGCTGATGGCAAGTACCTTGTTTACCCGAGTGGTTGTATCGGCACCTCCTATGAGGTTGTCCTCACAACCGGTGATTATGCCGACAATGTAGTGACTTTCACCCAAAAGGGTGGGGAGATCTATGTTGTTACTTACCCTAATAATGTTTATACCGTTAATGGTGTTGGTTATGATACTACTCTTGATTGGGGTAAATACTCTTTGCAGTTCTGGAATACCGGTACTATGTCTTGGCAGTCTGGGCCCCTCTGGGACCAGGTTACCAATCTTAAGTTTGTGGTAAAGTAACCTGTAGTTGAGCCTATCGGGCGGTTTTGAGAATTACTCTCCAAACCGCCCTTTTTTATTGTCTTTTCGGCATTTTTTTGGTCTTTACGCGTATTGACATACCCCATAGTCTGTAGTATACTTAACCTGTAGTCGGAAAGGCTACTAACCTATATGATAAAAACCAAAAAGATATCTGTAGTTATTCCATGTAAAAACGAAGAGAAAATAATATATTCTGTTGTTAAATCTATGCCTAAATACATTGATGAGGTAATTGTTGTAAATAACGGTTCTACTGACAATACTGCAAAAGAAGCTGAAAGAGCTGGTGCTAGGGTATTGACCGAAAACAGAAAACTTAATGGCATAGGCTATGGTTTTGCACATTTAACAGGTATAAAGCATGCTACAGGGGATTACATAGTTGCTTTGGATGGTGACAATACCTATCCTGCTGATGAGATAGAAAATATAATAAATAAAATGTTGTTTGAGAAGCTTGATTTTGTATCGTGTAATAGGCTTCCTCTAAAGAATCCTAAAGCTATATCAAAAACAAGAAGGCTTGGTATTTATATTTTGAATATTGAAACCATGTTTCTATATGGTAGATACATTAACGATATACTTACCGGAATGTGGGTTATGAAGAAGTCTGCTGCCAAAAAATTGAATCTTAAAATGGGTGACTGGAATTTATCTCCTGAGATTAAGATCTCCGCTATAGTTAACCCGAAGATCAAGTTTTCTGAATATCATATTGATCACTTTGTAAGGGAGAAGGAGCCTAGTAAGCAGGCTATATGGAACACTGGGTTCAACCACCTTATGTATATATTGAAAAGAAGATTTACTCAAGATACTCTTATTTACAAGAGTGTTCTTGATTTGGCTGAGAATTTAAGAGCCCTTGGTAAGAGGTTATCTTATCAACAGTTTTTGTAAAGAAACTCATAGAAGTTTTTAGAAATTGCTTTCCAATCAAATTTTTTTACTAAAATCTCCCTGAAATTATGGGAGATTTTAGTTGTTTGGTCACGGTTACTAATTGCCCATTCTATAGCTTTTTGGATGGCCTTGGCATCTTTTTGGGGAATCAGTATACCTGTATCTTTATTCACGACTTCGTTTGTTCCTGCATTGTCTGTTGCTATTACAAAAGCCTCAGACGAGCCTGCCTCTAGGATTGTATTTGGAAACCCTTCGTTATGGTGAGAGGGGTTGATAAATATATCCGTTATAGATAGTAGATCCCTGACGTTCTCATATGACATATCCCCAGTCATAATTACTTTTTCTGTGAGTTTATCATTTGTAATCTGGGTTTTTAGTTGTTGTTCTAGCTCACCTGGGCCCGCAATAACAAACAGCACGTCTTTACTGTTGTTTTTGTTTGATAGGTAAGCTTTTATGGCTTCATAGTAGTAGGTTACCCCCTTGGTCCATATCAGCCTTCCTACGAAAGTGATAACGGTGGTATCTTTGCTTATTTTATAAGCGATTTTTGGTAGTGTTCGCTCTGATTTTTTAGCACCTGGCTTAAAATAATCCGTATCAATACCACCATAGAATAAGTAAGTAGGGGATTTTAGTTTAAATGTTTCAGTTATAAACTTTTGAGCGGTTTTATTAGTAAATGTTACGTAATCAAACATACGAGATGAGTATTTTGCAATTGATATATCAACAAGTTTTGCTATTAGCTCAATTACTTTATTTTGATGTACCGGATGCATGGCAACATGTTCCGTTAAAATACTTTTTGCTCCAATTAGCTTTGCATAAATCCATAGCCACCAAGTGGGGTCAAAGAATCTAATATGTGTATTAACATATTGGTATTTATTGTTTGATAGTTTCACTAGTATCTCTATCAGTGAGATAGGATTTGGTAGAACAAATCTAGCTGGTATAAGTGTAAAACAGGGCACTCTATATATAGTAAGTCCGCGGTATTTTTCTAAGCTTATTACGTTGTCTGTATTGTAGCAAAGCACATCTACTATAGTGTTTGGGTACAATTTAACTGTAGTGGCAAGAAGCTCCTCAGCATATTTCTGACTTCCCCCTCTGTGGGGGTAGAAAAAGGGCACAACTAAGAGGATTCTGATAACCTTATCCATTATCAAATTATAGCTCAAACCTTCAGAGGTCTAAATAGTGAGGTTTTTGGGTGATTTTACGCCTAGATTTTACTTTAGCAACTCTCTTACCCTATAGCTTGACAATATATCTACTATGAGTTATAATTTTGAAAGTAGTCAGAGTCTACTAAATAAATAAAGACTCATATTACAAATTTCCAAATTACTGTAATTATACTTTTGCTTGTATTAGCGAGTAAAAGCTACAAGAGGTTCATTTAACCTTAGTATTATTTTCCTGCCAAAAAGTAAATAAAAATATGAAAAACATGACTTTTTCAAACAAGTTAATAATAAGTTTTGCTGTCGCTGTAGTTGGTTTTGTCTCTATGGGTAGTGTTGTATATGCTGACTCATGTGATTCAAACTATGGTGGTGGTTCTACATGTGATAAGTCTTTCAAAGTTATTAAGCAGGTTAGAAAATCTGGTGATAACAGCTGGAAAGATAAAGTAACCGGTGTTGATGAGGATGAAGTAGTGGAGTTTAGAATTACAGTTGAAAACACAGGTGATGTAGATGCCAACGACATGAAAATTGAAGATTTCTTACCTAAAGAAATGGAAAGAGTAGGCGGAGATGGTCTTACTGAAGAGTGGGATAACTTTAGCAACGATAACGATAAGGTATTTGTTATAAAGGCTAGAGTTAAGGATTCAGAATACGATAGGGAAGATTTTGATAAATGTGTTGTTAACAAGGTTGAATTAACTCAGGATGGGGATTTTAAGGGTTCCGATACCGCTACCGTTTGTTATAACAATGACGATGAGGTAACTGAATTGCCTAAGACCGGAGCTGAGACTAATGTCTTGGCAGTAGTTTCTGGGTTAGGTTTGGCTATAGCAGGCTTTGCTATTAAAAAGAGTAGAAGATAAATCTCTACTGTTTACTCACTGTGTTTAAAGGTTGTCTAAAATCGGGCAGGATATAGAATGGTTGGGTTTGCTAAAACTTACGCGACCATTCTGTTTCCTGCCTGATTCGTTGAAAATCCAAAAAATAAAAATATTATGAACGTAATATCAATTGAGAAAAACAACACCATAGGGTTTTATAAGGCGGTAGCTATCATTGCTATTGTGATGCCGTTTGTGATTCTGTTTTCACTGCTTATAACAGAATTACTGAAAGATCACTACTACGGTGTATCCACAGATCCTAAAGCTATGAATGGTACTGTTGTTGCGGGAGAATCTCTGTTTGCCGACGTCATAAAACCCACGTATATGAAGCCTGTACGTTTGGTGGGTACTACTTATAGTGGTATGGACGCAGGTAGTAATGAGGCTTTAAATGGAAAGATCTTATTTGATTTAGATATAGTAGGGGTTGGTGTTTTAGAAGACGGTTCCATGGAAGCCCCTAAGAATTGGAGCGAAGCCGGTTGGTACACAAAAAGCGCAAAGCCCGGTGATGTAGGTAATGTTTTTATTAACGCTCACTATGATGACAATTTTGGAAGGCCAGCTGCATTTTGGTCATTGAAAAACTTAGTTGAGGGTGATAAAGTGTCTGTAATAGACGAGTATGGACTTATTCATACTTATGAAGTTTTCAAAGTTTTTCACGTTGATATAAATGATCCTTCAAGATTAGATATCATAAAAGGCAATACCAGTGAAAAGACTCTAACTTTGATTACGTGCGGTGGAGTTTGGATACCAGGAGCCGGTACTTACAGTCAAAGATTGGTTGTTCAGGCTAACTACCTGAATTAATAATACTAGGATCTAAAAGTACCTTTCGGACATTTTCTGGAGTTGGGAGGTAGCTCGGGGCAGTGGCTATCTCCCGACTTTAGAAAAGGGCTTTTCCTAATTATTTTCCTAAACATAATGTACATATTTTCCAAATTTAAATAATAAATTTGTGATGAACGGTAATTTATATGCCTATAGCTAAAAAAGATACAAATGATAGTCCTACAAATTTAAATGATTCAACAAATGGAGTAGTGAGTACTCCTACTGGTGTTCTTTCTCAAAGAAAAACAACCCGGGTTTCTAAAGCTACTAAATCAGTACCATCTCTTGATACTACAGCCCCATCTATACCTGTAGAGGTTGTATCTAGTGCTTCCGTAGAATCTGTGCCAACGGAGGACGTCACATCTAAGGAAGCGGTGCCTCAACCACATACTTTAGCGTCTCCCGTAGTACCTTCTCAAAGGCCTCTAAATTCTTCTATGGGTAGTGGTTCTGGATCTACTTCGCATAATTCAAGACCTCAACAGGGATATTCTCCATCTGGTAGAAGCAGTGGTTATAGTAATTCCGGATACAATAATAGGCAGCAGGGAAATTACAATAACAATAGGGGTACCCATCAGCCATACAGAGAAAGCAATTATAGTTCCTATCAGCAGGATGTTGTAACTGCTGATTCTATAGCTGTTGGTGGTGTTCTTGAAGTACTTCCAGATTATGGTGTGCTAAGACAGGATGAACATATAGATCAGAATTTACCTAAAGATGTTTATATAAGCCAATCCCAAATTAAAAGATTTAGTCTTAGGATGGGGGATTTAATCAATGGCTATGCAAGAGCGCCTAAAGAGGGCGAGAGATATCTCTCATTATTAAAAGTTGAGAAAGTTGATGGGTTAGACCCAGAAGATGCAAAAAAGAGGCCAAATTTTGCAAAACTAACACCTATATTTCCGAACGAATTATTAAAGCTTGAAACAAAACCTGAAATTGTAGCTACAAGGTTAATAGACTTGGTGGCTCCTATTGGTAAAGGGCAAAGAGCAATGGTAGTTGCTCCACCAAAGGCTGGTAAGACTTGGTTACTTAAAGACATAGCTAACGGTATTACTACTAATTACCCAGATGTAGTGCTTCTTGTTGCTCTTATTGGCGAAAGACCTGAGGAGGTTACAGATATGAGAAGAAGTGTTAAGGGTGAGGTGTTTGCAAGTAACTTTGACGAAAAGCCTGAGGAGCAGACTAGGATAGCTGAAATTGCACTCGAGAGAGCTAAAAGACTTGCTGAGAAAGGCCAAGATGTAGTTATTTTGATGGATTCTCTTACAAGATTGGCAAGAGCTTATAATATGGTTGTTTCTCCTTCTGGTAGAACTTTGACAGGTGGTTTTGATCCCTCAGCTTTGTATCCAGCTAAGCATTTTTTTGGCGCTGCTAGGAACTTTGAGGAAAAGGGCAGTCTTACAATTATTGCTACGGCCTTGGTGGATACCGGTTCCAGAATGGATGATGTTATTTTTGAAGAGTTTAAGGGCACAGGGAACATGGAGTTGAGATTAGATAGAGGTCTTGCTGAGAGAAGGATTTACCCTTCTATAGACATTAAATCTAGTGGTACAAGACACGAAGAGCATCTGTACAAGAGTACTGATCTTGAGGCAATATTTAAATTCCGAAGGATGATCGATCTTTTAGATGATAGGGAGTGCACAGATTTGGTTGTACAGAGGCTTAGGAAGACTAAGAGTAACGATGAGTTTTTGAGAAATCTCCACAAGCCTGAATAATGCTGTTAAGTTAGGTTGTTGGTTTTAGGAGATGGTATTGATGGTAAGGGTATGGGGTGGGAGGGGGCGGCCGAAGGCCGCCCCTCTTTGTACCCAATCCTAACTACAAACTGATACAACAAATAAAGATCAAAATATAAAACATATCTTGAGCAACATCCTTACTCTAAAGCAGTCTTATTGCTATCAATAAGATTAGTTTAGAGACACTTATCAGACGTTTATCGGTTTTGCTATCAAAATTTAGTTTCTCAATCACAGCCTTTTGAAATAACGATTTAGCTTGGTATAATGATATCTAAGGCAGTTTTTGTGCTCTAGAGCCTCATACTAAATTGGTATAGTGTTTTTGGAGTACAAACCGCACATACTTTATGCTATTCACATTAAAGCGTCCTAAATCCGAAAGATTTTTTCAGATAACTTTTGGGGGTTTTAAACCTGGCGGCAGGAATAAGCTAGAAAAATTAATAAACTTAGTATCAGAATTCTTCAGGAGCTGGTATTTATACTTCTCAAAGAGAGGTCTTCAAGTTGTCCTAGTTCCTCTACATTTAGTCTTATATTCAAGCAGATTTATGCGTTTTAGTAAATCTTTTATAACCCAAAAACTTATATGGTCTAGGGGTAGGCTTGGAAGACCTGTTGCTACATTTACTGTTATGAACGTGGCTTTTATGGTTTTTATTGTTGGGAAGCTTTTAAATAGTTCCAAATTAGTAAACAGTCAGGAGTTCGACCAGGACTTTGTTTCTAATGTTACGGACATAGTCCCACAGAGAAATGTTGCTTTAACTTCAGTACCGGAAGAAAGAAAAAGAAGTGAATCTTTTACATATTTAGTCGAGGCCGGCGATACTTTATCTGGGATTGGCTCTAAGTTTAAAATATCTACAGATGCTCTGAAATACGTCAACAACTTATCTGATAATTCCGTATTGAAGGTGGGTCAGCAGGTGGTAATACCTCCCGTCACAGGTTTGATTCACAAAGTAGAGTCTGGTGATACTCTTCAAAGCATTGCTAATAAATATAGTGTTCCTGCGCAGGCTATTGCTGACTTCAACTATATACTAGACATATCTAAATTAGCTTCTGGTACAGAACTAGTTATTCCTGGAGCAAAAGTGCCTTCTAGACCTAATATTTCTACGATAGTCCAGGGTAATCTAACATTACCTCCAGCCACTTCTGATCCAGGGCCTAGTAAGGACTGGTGTATATGGCCTACAACAGTACGAATTGTTACACAGGAGTTTTCTTGGTATCACAACGGTGTCGATATTGCTACACCATGGGGTGCTTCAATGCCTCCTTTATTTGCATGTTACGACGGTGTTGTAGTAAGAGCAGGATGGGACCCTTGGGGACTTGGGCTCCACGTAAGGATAAAGCATTCAAATGGATACGAAACCATATATGGGCATATGAGTAGACTTGACGTTGGGTACGGAGATACTGTAGAAAGAGGTGACGTTATTGGTTTGATGGGCAATACAGGAAGATCCACAGGACCTCACGTACACTTTATGGTTAATTACAATGGTGTTCCTCAGAACCCATTCAACTACATAAGATGATAGATATAGCATTTATTAAAATTCAAGCAGGTAGGGGTGGTGATGGGGCGGCTACCTTTAGAAGAGAGAAATTTATACCTAAAGGAGGTCCTGACGGTGGTGATGGGGGCGATGGTGGTAATGTATATTTTGTGGCAGATTCCAATATGGCAACGCTTGCAGACTTCAGATCAAAACCTTCCTACAAAGCCCAAAATGGAGATGGTGGGGGTAAGAAAAAGATGTATGGTATTGGCGGTAATGATTTATACATCAAAGTACCTTTAGGAACTTTAATTTATGAGATAAGAAATGGAAGGGAAATCTTGATGGGCGACCTGAGTGTTGTTGGAGCTACTTTACTTGCATGCCAGGGAGGTAGAGGTGGTAAAGGTAACTTTAAATTTAGGAGTTCCACTAATCAAACCCCAGTTCAATATACAAAAGGTACTTTAGGTGAGGCAAGAGACATTAAGTTGGAAGTTAGGTTAATTGCAGATATCGGCCTTGTTGGTCTTCCAAATGCCGGTAAAAGCACTTTGATTAATCAACTTACTAACGTTAACGCTAAAGTTGCAAATTACCCCTTTACTACATTAAGTCCAAATCTAGGTGTTATGAGGGTAAATCCTGAAAAGACAGTTGTTATTGCAGATATACCGGGACTGATTGAGGGAGCTTCTTCTGGTAAGGGTTTGGGGGACGAATTTTTACGTCACGTAAGGAGAACAAGTATTTTAATTCATGTTGTAGATCCATTGGACAACGGGGAAATACCTGAAGATGTATTAGATGTTTGTTTGAGAAATTATTCAATAATACGTGAGGAACTCAAAGTTTACTCTAATGGTGTAGATCTAAAACACGAGATTATTGTAATAAATAAAGTCGATCTAACCGAAGTTAGGGAGGCGTTGCCGCTAATTATATCAACTTTCAAATCTAAATTTTCCAAAGAAGTTATTGGAATTTCCGCTTACACTGCCGAAGGTATTCAGGAATTGGCAAATATTATAAACACCTTTTTCCTAGAGCGTCCGGAACTTAATGATAACAAAGAGTTTGAGAAAGTGATCTCCACAAAGCAGTACAATCTGTTTAATATGCCTAATAGGAGAATGGTTTTTCAGAAACCAGATGAAATAGATCCCCCGAAATGATAGAATATCGCGTAGCTTTAGTCCGAGCGAAGCGAGGACGAAGCGCTATGTTCTGAGGGTTTAGTGTTTTTTGGGGCCGTTAGCTTTAGTCCGAGCGAAGCGAGGACGAAGCGCTATGTTCTGAGGGTTTAGTGTTTTTTGGGGCCGTTAGCTTAGTTGGTAGAGCGCTTCCATGGCATGGAAGAGGTCACCGGTTCGAATCCGGTACGGTCCACCATTATTTTAGTTTAATGAGATTAGTTTGCAGGCTAAGTGTAGGTCTATACATCGTTTATTCCACAAAAAATTAAACAGGCCCCTTTTTGTATAATGAAGAGCCTGTTTGTCAAAGTTAGGTCGTATAACCATTCCTTTTAAAGAAAAGAGTCAGAAGTTTTATTGTATTATTATCCGCTCCCCTGATTAACCAAGAGCCTTTATTGTAGTAAATATCGCATTCATTTCCTCTTATTGTCTTTAGTTTTAGATATTTGCTTGGTATGTCTGCGTTAGCCTCTCCTGTGTCCGTGAAACCCACACGTAGGCAATCTCCTACCCAGGTTTCTCTTAGCAAGATTCTTCTAAGTTCTTCAATATTACCTAGTTTTGGAGGTTTTACACTGAATGTGATAGTCATTCTATCTTCTCCTTTTTGAAGAATTGGTCGTAAAATAATACCTTTGTTTAAGGTTTGGTGCAAATACCTCCTAATTCATTTAGTTGATTTTTTTGTTTGTTGTAGGGGGGGGGTAGGGAGGGTCTTAGGAGGGGCGGCGCGAAGCGCCGCCCCATTCTACATCCCTACTTGAAAGCTAACGATAATTCCTAATTTTGTTTCACGTCCGTGTTAACTGGTGCTGTTGTTTGAGTTTGAACTCTCTCAGATGTCTGGGATGGGTTAGTTAGTGGTTGTTGTGGTGTTGTACTTGGGGAAGTTGGCGCTGTTAGCTGATCTACTGTTGGTTTTCCATCTGTAGTTTGTGCTGCTGTTTTGCTAGTTGCTTCTACGAGAGTTTTAACTTGGTTAAGATCTTCTTCCACTTTTTTGGCATCTTGCGAATCTGGTGTAACAAGCCTCTTTACTATTTCAAGAGATGCTTGGGCGTTCTTGTAATCTTTAAGTTGAATTAAAGATTGAGCAAAATTATACCAAGCATTTGCATAGTCGTTTTTGAGGTTAGTTGCAATTCTAAATTGATTTGCTGCGTTTAGGTAATCACCTTTTGCATAGTAAATACCTCCCAATTGGAGTCTTAGTAGTGGGTTTGTGCCATCTAAGTTTGTTGCATTTGTATATGCCTGTACAGCCCATTGGTCTGAATCTTTTGCAACAGCCATTATTGATCTATAAATACCTCCTCGAATTTCCCAGGCACCCACACTTAAGTTGTTGATTTGTTCTGTAGCTACTTGTGAGCTTCTAATAGCTTGGGCTACAAGTAGTTGTATTGTTTGTTTATCCTGATCTGATAGGTTTTCTTTTCCGGCTAATGCGTTAGCTAGGGCTAAGTTAGTTTGTGCGAATGTGTTATGGTAGCTTTCGATTTGTGGATTTTGTCTTATGGCTTTAGTCATATAGTCATAAGCCATATTAGCGTTATTTGCTACTGCGGAGTCCAAAGCCTTTCTCATTAAATATTCACCTGCATATGTTTTGTAGTTTAAGAAAGCACCCACCGCTGCCAAACCTAATATTGGTGTTATTGCTATAAGGTGTAGGTATTCTTTCTTTGCTGGATTTGTGCCTGCTGTTGTTTGTGCCCAGTTAGTTAGAGATGCTACTGATTGGTCTGGGGTGTTACCACTGTTGTTACCTGCTTTGTATGCTACAACTAAAGCAATCATTGTAAATAGCAAGAAATCTGATAGTACGGTTGTGTAGGTTATAAAACCCGCAACTGCCATAATTAGCATTGATGTCTGAGCGACCGCTAGGTGGTTGCTTTCGTTTTTATCTAGGGTGTCCCAACCGAGTTTTAGTACTTTTAAGCTAAACAAAAGGTATGTTGCAAATCCAAGAATACCCATAGTACCTAGTACGTTTAGAGCTTCGTTATAAGGTTTGTCAAATCTGAAAGTCCAGTAATCACTATAGTTCATTGCTAAAGTTCTATACTTAGGAAATGTCAGATAGAAAGTTGATGGGCCGGATCCCAAAAGTGGTAACTCTCTTATTGTAGATGAAGCTATTAACCAAGATTGTGATATAGGTAGTACAACAGGTCTAGGGAAGTTTTCATTTGTTGTAACTTTTGCAAAAACAGGAACAAATAGTATTACTACCGATAGGACAAGTCCTGCTAATATCACTGAGTAATGTATAACATTCTCTTTAACTCTCGACAAACCTGTATAGAGTACTAATGCACCAAGACCCCCTGCTAGTAGCCCTATAAATGCGTATTCTTTCACAGCCAAAACAAAGTAAATGTTTAGTAGTGCTGTAAGAGAAAAAGCTGATTTTATTAATACATTCTTTGTAGTAGGGATCAGACCTAACGCGATTATTGTAGCCACAATTGCTAAGATCAACGCTGTTAGGGTTGAGCCTGTTAAGCTAAACGCCTGTGTTTTTAAGAATGAAGCTTCTCCTAGAAACACTCCATAGTAAGCTAAAGTAGATACTAGTGATGAGACAGTTGCTCCGACCAGTAATCCTATAAGTGACTTTTTTATACCATTTAATGTGATATTGGAAGACACGATGTAATAGTAAACAACTACACTTATAGCTCCAAATAAACTTGGGTACCATCTTCCAATACTTCCAAATACACTCGATGTTTTATGTATTGAGAATATTGTTGATAGAACCATTACCAGTAAGTAAGCCATAATTCCCAAATCCACCTTTGATTTAGCTATTATAACTTGCTTAGTGATTGCTATTTTTATAGCCCAGAGTACAAGCATTACCACAGTGAAAATAGTTACTAGAGTGAGTTTATTAAACTCAAAAAACTCTACCGTAATTGGTAGAAACCAAACAGGTACCAGTAGGCTAAGTAGCACTGGGATATAGTTCAGTAGGGAATCTATAAGTTTTAATTTTTTACTTTCATTCATGTATATATTAAGGAGGATATTTATTAGGCTGTCAACAGCGAATTATTGTAATTTCCTTCACGGGAAAGTTAAGGTTTTTGTTGATATGGGGATCTACATTTTATTTTAGCAGTTGAGGGTGGCTGTCTATTATTGCCCAGGTGAATTCCTTGTTTTCAGTTACAGGTTTTAGTAGATGCACTTTAAAAGTTTTTTTGTCTTCTTGCACTTCCACCCAATAATGATTCTCTTGTCCTATAGTAGAAGAAAATGTTATGCTAACATTTACGTTATCAAGAGTCGTGCTGGTGCTGACAACAGCCTCAGTATTTCCTTCAACTACAACAAAAACACCTGTATCAAGTATGCTAGAGTTCGCCAATTTTACAGTTGAGTCCGACATATACCCATTTAATATCTTTTGATTGTCTTGCCTAATGTTTATTTGAAGAAAGATTACTATAGCTATACCAAAGACGATTGCATATAAGGAAAGACCTCTAATATTATTCTTATTTAGTATAGTAGTTTTGATGTTTCTGATTTTAGTGTCACTAATTAGTGTTTTTGCAATTTTCTCATTACTGAAGTTTTGTTTTTTCATTTGTTCTATTTTGATTAGAGTTGTCAGAGCCCATGCAGGGTAATGTCCAACTACCTCCTTTGTTTCTTTCCCTTGTTTCCTTACCATATGGGGAAGCCACCCAATTTTTGTGTAATACCTTAATCTGTTGTAGGGGTCTGTCCTGCCAAAGCTTACTCCGGATTTTTTTGCAATCTCTATCATTTCTTCGATGGTGAAGTATTCGGTCATAGTTCTAATGTTAGTACAGAAAATTTACTTATTTTCTACTTTACTCAGATTATACACACTTAATTTTATAAAATTTATATAGATAATCATTCACATGTTTAATAATATTAAAATTACATCTAATGAGTATCCATCTCTACTAAAAACTATTAAAAAACCACCTCAGCTTCTTTATTACTACGGCAATATTTTTCCTTACGAAGCATTAAATAAGGGAATGGTTGTTTCTATTGTTGGAAGTAGGGGCGTTTCAGACTATGGTAAGAGGGTTATTGAGAAATTTATCAAGGATCTTTTACCTTACAAACCGGTAATAGTGTCAGGTTACATGTATGGGTGTGATTATTATGCTCACTATTTTGCATTAAAATACGGACTCACTACCTTAGCAGTCATACCATGTGGTGTGACAACCAAATTACTAAAACACAGTCCGGATATTTACGAAGACGTATTATCCAACGGGTGCTTTATTTCTGAGTATCCTGGGGATGCTGCTCCTAATAGGTGGGATTTTGTCTTACGTAATAGAATAATTGCCGGCTTATCAAAGAAAGTATTTATAGTAGAAGCGGCTGAAAAGAGCGGTACACTAACTACTGCAAATTACGCTTTTAGTTTTGGTAGAGAGGTTTACATATGCCCAACATCTATATTTAATCACAATTTCAATGGGGTCTATTCACTCTATAAGCGAGGAGCAAAGTTTATTAAAAATGGCAGTGAGATGTTTATGGGAGGTCATGATTCCAAAACTGAAACCTCTGATATTCTGAGGACCTTACCTATTAATGAAGCTGAAGTCGCTAAGCTTGTACAGGTTGAGGGTAGATCAATAGAACAGTTATGTGACTTGACTAAGTTAGAGTTTGTTGAGCTGACAGCGCTATTAGACTCACTGGTTTGTAAGAATTTGTTGGTACGTGATATACAGGGCGTTTATAGATTTAACACTTTGAGTAGGTTATGACTACAATGGGTAGTGTGATTAAAACAACAACACTCACAAGAACCCCTTTGGGATTTGAGACTGTGGATGTCCAACTAAGTGTTTCAAGGTACGGTCTTCCTGATATTGAGATAATTGGTTTAGTATCCAAATCTATATCAGAAAGTAAGCGTAGAATTAGATCTGCTTTCGCTAGTGTGGGTATTAGGTTGCCAAAACACAGAGCTGTTGTTAGTTTGTTTCCATCGGATCTACCTAAAGTAGGTACCATTGCGGATCTAGCAATAGCTGCAGGTTTTGTTTCATACGCCACTGGCATGAAGTACCCCACGGGCACTATGTTTATTGGTGAGGTAGGTTTGGATGGTGGCATTGGCCCAATCCCAAATATTTACAGTATCATTTACCATTGTTATAAGAACTCTATTTCTTCTATAGCTTTACCTTTACTGTGTAAAGATGAGCTCGATGGGTTACCAAGTGCTTTATATAAGAACATTACCTTTTTCTTAATTAGTAGTATCAAAGATTTATCTAGTTTAGGTTCCTGTAAGTATAGGGTTGTTTGTAATACCCACCCCAATACCCCTAAAGGCGATTTTTTGAGGAGCTTCCAGAGCACCTACCATGTAGATATGATTCGGGGTAACAATGTGGCAAAAAGAGCACTCACAATTGCTGCGGCGGGCGGGCACTCCTTGTTATTGATTGGTTCTCCTGGTGTTGGGAAGTCGCTATTGGGCAGTGCCTTAGTAGATTTATTACCGGATTTAAGTCAGGAAGAACATTTGGCATCTTGTAATATGAGATTGCTAAATTCAAATACTAACATTCCATACAATCTTAGACCATCCCTTAGATCCCCTCATCATACTATTTCTAAAACGGCTTTGTTGGGAGGTAAATATGGGCATGGGGAAATAAGTTTGTCTAATAAGGGGGTGTTGTTTTTGGATGAGCTTGGGGAGTTTTCTAGGGACTTGTTAGAATCTCTTAGAACTGTTATTGAGCAGAGAAAATTTGTCTATTCTATTAAAGGTAAGATTTATGAGTATCCAGCAGATTTTCTTCTTGTTGCTTGTACAAACTCTTGTCCCTGTGGAAATTATGGAGATCCCGAGAAACATTGTGGTTGCTCACCAAATCAAGTTAGGAAGTACTTAGATAAGTTTTCTGGGCCATTTTTGGATCGAATCGATATGGTAGTATCCTTAACCAACTCAACGGCTTTGAGTACTTCTAGTGCTGAAGTTGTGCTATCTAAAATAAACATGGCAAGGGGAATTCAAGCCAGGGTATTAAATGATGAGGACGGTATTGACTGTAATTCTCATATCCCAATGGATAAGCTTCCTCTATATTTTACATTCACTGGCGATATAAAATTTATTTGTAGTAAGTATGATTTGAGTGAGAGGGCAGTAGACTCAGTTAAAAGATTAGCTTTGACTATTGCTAACCTAGACGGTAGGGTTTGTGTGGAGGAAAAAGACATTCTAGAAGCGCTGGTTTATAAAAAGAAGCTATGAAAATTGCAATAACCTTATTGTGTAATTCTAATTGGTGTTGTATATTTTTTACATGGTAAGCATTGAGAAGGTAGCTAAGGCTTTTTCTGATAAAAATAGACTCAAGATTATTCAAATGCTGTTTAGCGGTCAAAAAAATGTCAGTGAAGTTGCGGATGCTCTTGACGTTGAAGAAAACTTAGCCTCACACCATCTACGTGTTCTTGCATCCCTTGGGTACTTAAAAAGTGATAAGAAGGGACGCGAGGTTTACTATAAAATAAATGAAACAAAAATAATATCCTTGCTTAAAGATCTATCCAAAAGCGATTCTTTTAGAGATATATTGGAAAGAACCCTCAAAGAGCTTAAATAACCCCCATTTACCTCATTCACTGATCTACCTTATAGGGCACGCTAATCTTAAGATAGTTTTTATCTCTTCAATATGTGCGGTAAATATGCGGTTATTATGACTTAATTTGTTGAGTGTCAACCTAAATTGTGGATAAGTAGGAGCATATTGTTATTAAGATTTCGAAGTTGCGGTAAATATGCGTTAATCTAATTTAGATAGACTCTATTATATTTTATTAATTACAGTTTCTTGATTAACTACATTAGTGCTTACCGAATTAATTCTTACTTACATAAATAACAACCTAAAAGTATTTGTATTTGGATGCATGTTTTTTGGGATCCTACTAGGTGGGGTAGGGCTATTTCTAGTGCTATATTTTAGTGGCTATCTAAGTTTTAATAGTTATGTTTTAAGCAAACCTGGTGCCGTAGGTTCAAAAAACACAGACTACATTTCAGATTCTGAGAATAATGAGACCCCGGATCTATTCGTAGATATTTCAGGAGCAGTTGTGAAACCCGGGGTTATAAAAGTAAAAGTCGGTGCTAGGGTTGTTGATGTGATAGAGGGGGCTGGGGGTTTTGATCCTCTTGTATCTGTTTCTTGGGTATCACGTGTTTTAAATTTGTCCATGCCTATTAAAGATTCTCAAAAACTCTATGTGCCTTTTGAATATGATATTGCTGGAACCGTTTTACCAGAATTGTCTGAGATTCTGCTACCAAATATTAAGGATATTACACAGTCTACATCATCTGGTGACTCTTCTTTGGGAAATTCTGAAACCCACGCCTTGAATATAAACACGTCTACTAAACAACAGCTTGTAGATTTGCCGGGTATCGGTGATGTAACTGCAGAGAAAATTCTTACAAATAGGCCTTACAGTGGTGGGGAAGACTTAAAAAGTAGAGGTGGTGTAACATCAAGTACCTACGAAAAAATTAAAGATTTAATCAAGTTTAGCAATTAATAGTTACGTATGCTACCTAAGATGACTTTAGTTTTATTAGTGGGATTTTTATTTTATAGAGTGTCTTGGTTTTGTGATTATAATTTATTTAAATGCTACAGAAGGTACAAATTCTACCGGATAGAGGATCTAGGTTCCAAATACAAAACCTTAGTTGCTATACGTAGTAGAGTTTCTCAATGCTATGACTATATGTTTGATGCACCTCAAAATCAGCTACTCCTTGGTATGGTACTTGGAATAGATGAGTTTAATAAAGTACCTGATTTTAAGAAAGCCTTAAAGGATACTGGTACTGTTCATGCTGTTGTAGTTTCTGGTTATAATATGAATCTAGTTTTTTCTATTTTGGTTCGAATATTTGGTGGTCCTTATAGTTTTATCGGAGTTACTGGGACGTTAGTGTTTGGCACAGTGTATGCTGTACTTAGTGGTTTTGAACCTCCTGTTATGAGAGCTTTATTAATGTCAGTGTTTCTGTTG
Source organism: uncultured Candidatus Saccharibacteria bacterium (assembly GCA_964387275.1). GTDB lineage: Bacteria > Patescibacteriota > WWE3 > UBA101185 > UBA10185 > CAYLVW01. The sequence goes on along the minus strand of CAYLVW010000005.1, from coordinate 26,069 downwards.
CTAAATACAAATTTAGGTAGATCTGTTTCTATATATAATGTTCTATTTCTATCAGCCTGGGTTCTTATTGTTTTTTACCCAAACCTAGTTTTTAATTTGAGTTTTCTTTTAAGTTTTGGAGCAAGTTTGAGTTTAATTTGCTTTTCAGAACCTGTGGAAGTTTTGTTTAGGAAGGGAATTTTGAAATACTTACCTTTAAGAAATGATATTGTTAGTACAATTTCAGCGCAGATACTTATATGGCCCTTGCTATCTTTATACTTTGGTAGTTTTAATGTAGTTGGGTTTATTACAAATCCGCTTCTTCTTTGGTCTGTACCCTTATCCACGATTGGGGGAGGGGTAGTAGCGTTTTTATGCTTTTTACCTGAGGAGAGCTGGGGACTAATTAAGATACTTACAAATGTTGTATCAGTTCCTACTTGGTTTTTCTCTTATGGTGTTACAAAGTTGTCCTATTTCTCTTTCCTTAATCAAAAATTTAATCTAGGTTTAACGACGTCTTTATTTTATTATCTGATACTTTGGATTGTGTTCCTTTTTACACGTATTAAAAGAAAAAAATGATATACTCAGTAGTAATTTATGGATATAAAACTGTTAGTAAAAAAATCTATATCAAAAGCACTAAAGCAGACTTTTTCTATAGATGTTGAATACGATCAAATTTTAATTGAGAAGCCTGCAAATAACTCTTGGGGAGACTACTCGACTAACATTGCTTTAAAGCTATCAAAAGACCTTAGACAATCTCCGTATGACATTGCCAATAAACTTGCCTATGGGATAAAAACTACTTTAGACGATATGGCCTTGGGCGAAAGTACTCAGGGTTTGTTTTCTGAGGTTTTGCCTGCGAGTAATGGCTTTATCAATATGAAGATATCTAAAGAATGGTTAAATAAATTACTCAGAGAAATTTTTGTTGCAAACCAGCACTATGGGTCTTCTGATCTAGGAGCTAACGAGACTCTCATTGTTGAATTTTCACAAGCAAACTCCAATAAACCACTTCATATTGGTCATGCTAGAAACAATTTTATTGGTTCTTCCCTGTCAAATGTTTACAAGTTTTTAGGCTACAACGTTATTAGAGCTAATTACATTGGCGACATCGGTATACACATTTGTAAGAGTATGCTGATGTATTTAAAGTATGGAGGGGGGAAAGCTCCCGACAAGAAGCCGGATCATTTTATTGGGGATTATTATATACAATTTGAGAAAGAGGCTGAGGATAACAAGGGATTACTCATTGAAGCACAAGAGTTACTAAGAAGATGGGAGGCTAAAGACCCTGAAATACTAGCTTTGTGGGAAAAAATGAATCAATGGGTATATAAAGGTTGGGAGGAGACTTTTAAAACCCAAAATGTGGTCTTTGATGCCTTGGAATATGAGAGCAACTGCATTGATCTGGGTAAGGAGATTGTAGATATTTCCGTAGCAAAGGGTATAGCTGAGAAAGATGAATCGGGGGCAATTATTGCCAGGCTTGAGAAGTATGATTTGCCAGATAAGGTGCTTTTGAGAAGTGATGGTACTTCCCTCTACTCTACTAAAGATTTGCAGTTGGCCTTAGATAGTTGGAATAAGTATCATTTTTGGAAAAGGTTATATGTAGTGGATGTTAGACAGTCAGACTATTTTAAGCAGGTGTTTAAAATCCTCGAGGTACTGGGATTCGATTGGTCTCATAGATTAGTACACGTTCCATATGGTTTTGTAACCCTGCCAGAGGGCAAAATGTCTTCCCGAAAAGGACTAGTTATAAATTCAGATGACGTTTTTACTACTATAAAAGAGCTTGAGACGATTGAGATATCCAAAAGTTTGAAAGATATACCTGATAAAGACTCTGTTGCGAGTAAGGTTGCTCTTGCTGCATTTAGATACGGTTTATTAAAGGTAGATACAAAGCAGGATCTTGTTTTTGACTACTCCATGGTTACTAAGTTTGATGGCAACACCGGGCCTTACTTGATGTATACTTTTGCCAGAACTCAGTCAGTGCTTAATAAGATTAGCTTGGGTGATAAGAATAAATTTGTAGATGTTTCAACTATAAATATGGATCAAAGAGAATATGAACTTTCTAGGTTGCTGCATCTTTTTCCCGGAATAGTTGCTGATACTGGTGATAAGAGAGCTCCTAATATGCTGTGTAATTATTTGTTTGACGTAGCCCAGTCATTTAACAGTTTTTATGCAGAGAATAGCATTGTTAATGCTTCTTCAGACGATCTTAGGGTATTTAGAGCACAGTTAACAAATGCTGTGTCGGTTGTTTTAAGAAACGGCCTTGATTTACTAGGTATACCCGTAGTTGAAAGGATGTAGGGATAAAATAGAATTTGTTACTCAGTCCTGTTAATATCAGATTATATGTTCTCCACAAAAGATAGGTCTTCTACATCAGGTTTTGCGAGATTTTTTAGGATTATAACGGCGGTTGTTGTTATAACGGCGTTTGTCCTAGGTGTTTCCTATACTGTAAAGCAGTTGTATGATTTTAAATTAACTGTTTTTGCAGAAAAGGCAGATCCTTACCTTGGCAAAGTAGGTTTATCTACAACAAAACTGGGGGAGGTTGCTGGACTTCTTACTAAAAGGATAGATGATAATGTTAATACACCTGAAATTAAGAGAAATACCCATGAATCAAGTTCTTCTGTCTCCAATGAAAATGATTCGCTAAACGAATTAGGTAAGTTTGCAGTTTTTTCTGATATTGAAGGTAAAAACGATTCCCTTAAAAAATTGCTGGGTATTTTAAATGAAACTGGCATTTCAAACGCTATAATACTAGGGGATTTAACTTCCTATGGAGACGTTGAATCATTGAGTGAGGTTAGAGGCATCCTAGAATCTAGCGGACTGAATTACTATGCAGTACCTGGAGATCACGACTTAGCTGCTTCTGTTGAAGATGGGGATACATCAGGTCTTGCTAACTATAAGAAGATTTTTGGAGATATTAAAACCAATGCAGTTATTTTTGGTAAGAAAATAATCTTAGTTAATAACAGCGCCAACCACACAGTAATAGATCCTGAAACAGTTAGATTATTTGAAAGTAATGTTGGCGGGGCTGATTTTATAGCAATGGCACAACCTTTATATAACCCGATATTGTCTAGATCCATGGGTGTGATCGATGGTGTTGAGGATACGGCTGTTAAGGAGCAGGCAGATAGTATGCTCTCATTCATAAGGCAATCCAAGGTAGCTGGTATATTTTCTGGAGACATACATATGTCAGGTGACTATGTAGACCCTATAAGAAGTTCCCTTCACCACTATTTTGTGGGTTCCGTTACCGATACCCCAAGTTTACCCTCTCCAAGCTTTTCAATTGTAACAGTTTATGGCGATGGGAGGTTTAATGTTGAAGCAATTGAGTTGAACTAGTGACTTTTATCTGGTATTTTTGTCCACAGGATTATTAACACGTTTTTAATTTGAAAATATAAAAAGTTAGTGTTAATAGTATTATTTTTATAAGAAAGATTTGATTATGATTCAAAAAACTTTAGTACTGTTAAAACCTGATGCCGTAAAAAGGGGCATAGTTGGTGAGATTCTCCACAGATTTGAGAGGGCTGGGCTTAAGATTGTGGCTGTAAAGCTAACCCAGTCTGATAGAGAGTTGGCTGCCAAGCACTATCAAAAAGACGATGTTTGGGCTGAGAAAGTAGGGAAGATTAGGTTAGAGGACTGTGCAAAATACAACATATCCGTGATGGATTTGTACGGTACAGATGAGCCCACAAAGATTGGTCATATGGTAAATGAGTACAACTTTGACTTTTTAACTTCCGGGCCTGTTCTTGCTATGGTTTTTGAAGGTGTTAATGCTGTAAAAAGAATACGAGACTTAGTTGGATTTACTATACCTTCTGAAGCAGCCCCTGGGACGATTAGAGGGGATTTTGGTTTAGATTCTGCATATACAAGTATGGTTAGAAAGAGAACAATTTACAATTTTATTCATGCTTCTGGTACAGTTGACGAGGCCAAGGATGAGATAAATTTATGGTTTAAACCTGAGGAGGTTTTGAGTTATAGAAGGGTTCATGAGGATTTGTATTCTTATTAATTTTTGTCTCATTTTTTGATTTTGTAGTATTGGTGCTGGTGGTTTGGTGGGCGGGGCTGCTGTAATACAGCAGCCCCGCCTTGTATATATCCCAGCCACTGGTGTATTATCCATATCTTGGGGTACTGATATAATGTAGTAGTCTTGGAGGGATCGCATAGTGGTCGAGTGCGGCGGTCTTGAAAACCGCTATACCAGCAATGGTATCGTGGGTTCGAATCCCACTCCCTCCGCCATAAAAATTGCCTTTTATACTAATGGAAATTATAGAACAGCTACGTCAATTAAAATTACCAAAAGGCCAGTATATCGTAGTGGGCAGTTCTTTGATGCAACTATACGGGTTAAAAATTTGTAATGATTTAGATATAGTTGTATCTCCAGAGCTGTTTCACATTCTTCAAGTTTCTTCAGACTGGGAATCCATACCGTGGACTTATGTTAATAAAAGTAATGGCGTCTTCCTAAGAAAGGGCGATATCGAAATTTATCTAGATGTTAACTGTGGTGACTTTAACCCCACTTTATCAGATTTACTCTCTAGAGCTATCTATATTGAAGGTTTTGCCTTTGCCTCTCTTGAAGATATTCTTGAATTCAAGAGGAGGTATGTTTTGACTAAGCCTAAGCATTCTTACGATATTGAACTTTTAGAGGCTTTTCTAGGTAACTTGTAGTGGATCTTACATAGTCTAGAATTTCGTAAACTCTCTGATACAATATGGTAGCAAAAGGTGCCATGTTGTCCATGCTCCCATAGCTCATCTGGATAGAGCAGATCCGTCCTAAGGATAAGAGGGGGGTTCGAGTCCCTCTGGGAGCACCATTATGACTATCAGGGACTGGCGCAATTGGTAGCGCGCTACGTTCGGGTCGTAGAGGCTCCCGGTTCAAGTCCGGGGTCCCTGACCAATTTTAATTATTTCTTCATATTTTATAGGTAATATATAGAAGGTTGGGGAGTACCATTGTCGCGGTGGTTCTAGGTCGGCAGGCTTAGTTGCATTACATAGTAATGTACACTCCCAAGCCAATGTTTGTAGGTCTAAATAGGGTTCTTTTTATTGGCGTTGTTGACCTTTTGTCTATATAATTTTTGTGTGAAGCTTAGTAAATTAAAACAAATCTACTTTGTATGGGTTCCAAACTTTTTATTATCTGTGGGATTTTTCATCTTAGTGTTTCCTTTTATTCCTGTACTTAAAGATGAGATTTGGTATATTTCTTCCGAAACCCACCGTAACATTATGTCATCATTTGGCAACGCTGATAATCAGCTAGATAGCCCGTTTGCTAAGTTGTTAGGAGACACAAATATTATGACAGAGCCTGTAAATAAAGAATTCTCCATTGTAATTAGTAGGCTGGGTATAAATGCACCCGTTGTAAAGGATGTATCTGTCATAAATTCTCATGACTATAAAGAGGCTTTGAAAAAAGGAGTTGCTCACTCTCTTACATCTAATTACCCCTCTACTGAGCCTGGTAACGTATATTTGTTTGCACATGCTTCAGTTAACCTTTGGGATTTAGGGAAATATGCTACAGTTTTTAATTTACTTAGGAAAGTTGAGTTAAACGAGACCATACATATATTCTATGAGGGTGATGAGTATGTATACAGAGTTGTTAATAAAGAAGTGTATCCTGGTTGGAATGTATATCCTCTTAGTAGGTCTGTTATAGAACCTGTGTTAACCTTACAGACTTGTGATCCCCCGGGGACGACACTAAATAGAATGGTAGTAACTGCTATTTTAGATAGGGTAGTTAAGGACTAGAATTTTCTTGGTTTAGAAGCTTGCGTTATTTTATCCCAATCGTATACAGGTTTGGTATATCCCCAGATTTAAATGTGGTTAAGATAATTATCTTATCTCCGGAAGGGGCAGTAAAGACTGAATCTGAATAAAGGACATTGTTAAATATCTCGGTTTTGTTAGTTCCATCTATTCTTATTATACTAATTTTACCTGTTTTAGTATTTACAACATCTCCTTCAGTTAATATTAAATGAAAACTGTCGCTATACCAGGCAATTTTAGGTTGTGGGTCACTTGCTTTTGTTGTGAAAACAACGTTTTCAACTTTCTCACCGATTGGTAGTGGTTTCTCCATGTTGTATACCCTGTATTCTAGTATTTCGTTGTTTTGTGTAGTGTACAATATCTTCTTGTCGTCTGGTGCCCATACAGTCTTACTTGATGTTGATATGTTTTTAATTTCCTGGGGTATTTCAAACCTAGATACCAATTCCGTTCGTTTTTCTACAATATCTTGTTCCCAGCTTGCTACAACTTGCTCACTATCTTTAGATATTAAGGCATTTCTCGTTTCTAAATTGATTAGGTACTTTATATTTGAGATTGTTGTTACAAGTAAAAATTTCTCATCCGGTGACCAGAGAATTTCCTTACCTTCTGAGTATTTTAGAGCAATTGTGTCTTCTATTACCACATAGGGGTTTGTTCTAAATAGGTTTAGTGCATTACTCTCAATCGGAATGACCCAGATACCTGGGTTTTCAGGATCTTTGGAGAAGAACGCAAGTTTATTGCCTGTAGGGGATACTGATGGCGCTACAGCTCCTGTGTTAGTGAGAGGTTCTAGTCTAGGAGTTTGTGATATGAGTACCGCGGTAATATCTGTAACGAGTTCAGCAAAGACCTCTATATCCTTAGTCCAGTCTACATACCCCTTTTTCTTTATTTCTAACTTATAGATTCCAGGATCAATTCCTTGTATTGTGTCGTTTGTGGCTGTTCTTAGAGTACCATCTACATATACATTAGCCCCTTCCGGTTGTGATTTTGCACTAATCATGCCTGTTTTTCCTAAATCAATCTCGGGTCTATCTGCATCCCTGTTGAGTCTAAAACCTGCTGTATAAAGAAATAAGAGTGTAGTTATTCCCATTAGTATGATTACAAGAAGTGCTGTTTGAAACAGTGGGAAATTAGCTTTTATAAATCTCATACCTTATATTTTACCAAATTTTACTTAATAAGTTAAAATATACTTATATGACTAAGAGTAACATATTAGGTATAGGCATAAACTTCGATATTAATTATAGTGAGGTTATTTTTCGATGCATCGATTTTATATCTAGCCGTAAGAAGTCCTATGTAGTTACAGTGAATCCTGAATTTTTAGTAGATGCACAATCTGACACCCTATTTGCGTCTATACTTAATAATGCTGACATTGCTACACCTGATGGTGTTGGTGTAATTATTGCAAGAGATGTCCTAGATAGAAAAAAATTACTACCCAGGCTTCATACGCTACTAGCAGCAATTTTTATAGGAGAGAGGTATGCCAAAAAGAGAATTACTGGTGTAGAACTGACTAAATTGCTATTAGCTGAATGTGATAAGCGATGTCTAAGTGTGGTATTACTTGGAGGATCCCTCGACACTTCTTTTCATTCTGAGGGAATAAGTGGTGCACTTGCTGAAATTGTGCACAAAAAATACCCAAATATAAATTTAGTCTGTTATTCATCTGAATTTGATAGTCCTAGGCAAGATTTAGCCAGTGTCAGCTTTATAAATGAAAAAATATCTTCTAGTGGTTTAGAAAGAGCCGATGTGGTGTTTGTTGCTTATGGTCACCCTAAACAAGAGAAATGGATATATAACAACATCAAAAATGTTAATGGGACTTTATTTATAGGTGTTGGAGGTACTTTCGACTTTTTAGTTGGTAAAAGGAGAAGAAGTCCTGATTTCTATATAAAATACAATATAGAATGGTTGTACCGATTATTACAACAACCTTCACGATTTAAGCGTATTTACAAAGCTGTTGTACAGTTTTCCTTGCTTTTACTTGTTAAGTAGTTTGTTAAGACAATAAAACTTTCTATAAAGACTAATGCAGCAACTAGTTTTAGAACTTCTTCTTTTTAGAATAAATAAGTATGAGTTATTTTCTACTCAGATTTTTTACAAATAATACCCAAAACTTCATTGACATTCATAGTCATATATGGATAACATTTAAGTATGAATTTAGAAGAAAAATTATATACTTCGACAGAAGTAGCACAGATACTGGGAGTAAGTCTTAGGTCTGTTTATAGATATTTAGATGAGGGTAAGCTTGACGCAGAAGTCAAAACTGCAACAGGCAGACATAGATTCACAAAGAAGAACATACTAGACTTCTTGTATCCAAATGGTGAAAAACCCACTCCACAAAATATTCCAACCAACTCCGATTTACGAAGTCACACAACTGATTTAAGAAATCCTCAAGTGTCTAGGTTTTCAGATATCTCTGAAAATTCAGCCGCAGTATCTAGGGGGAATGTGTCTACAAGTGTAGCCACAGGAATTAATTCACCTACACAAAGTGCAGGAGAGTTAGATACTAAGAGGTTCGAAATAGAAGAAAAATTTAATAGCCCAAAAGATACTGTTGCAGCTAAAACTCCCGAAAGTGATTTGGAGGAAGACAGTGAACCTATAGATTGGTTAGCTAAATTCAGAGAGGCCGCAAAAAAATTTAGAGAAGACGAAGAGAAACAAACTCAAAACCCCGCACCCCAGGCCCCAAATAAAGAGTCTCCTAAAGAAGAGGTTCCTGTCTATAATGCACCAAAATCTCATGTAGAGACGTTCACTTCGTTAGGTAATCAATATGATGCACCAAAATCTAGAGAAAAGGAATTTGAACAAGCACCAAAAACCAGAGCAGAGAAGGAATTTTTCTACTACAGAAGTATGATTGGTGGGTTAAAAGATATAGCTCAGAATATTGATAAAAATGCTAGAAAGTCTGGGTTGAACTATGCATTCACAAGAAGCGCTGGCTTATCATTACATAAACCCATTAGACCCTTTTCACTTTTACACGCATATGTTGCGTCTGATGATAGGGAATTTTTTGAAAGAGCATTACATTTAGTGCCCTCTGATGAGAATAACGCTCAATTATGTTTAGTATCCACTGAAAATAAAAATGTGTTTAATTCCAAAAAGGAAATGCACAATTTGTATGTAGTTTCAGATTCTCAGCTTAGAAAAGATTTGAGCGAAGCTGGTGATGACGATCTAGTTGTTGAGTTGGATTCAGTTTTGGGTTTTTAGTTTTTTGTTTAGGTTTAGGTTAAGGCGGGGCTGCTGTAATACAGCAGCCCCGCCTTCTATTTAAAAAATGCCTAAACTTTGCTATCATCACGCACAGAAACCGATATACCTACTGTCCCAATAAAAAAATGTATAAAAATAATAAAAAAAGAAAACTCAATGTGGTAAAAAACCTAAACAAAAAACACTCTAAATCCCTAGTTTCGGAAATTCCTGTTAACCTTGAAAAGCTAGATATATCTGAAGCTCAAAACAGTAGTGTAGCTTCCCAAGCTTCTAGTAGCAGAAAGCTAGTTTCTAAGTCCCAACAGAATCAAAAAAGGAAGGTGTTAATGGTTGGGGCTGAGTGTGCCCCTTACGCCACTGTAGGTGGTTTTGCCTCTGTACTAGCGTACCTTTCTAAGTCACTTAATTCTTTAGGAAATGATGTTAGGGTCTTTATACCAAAATTTGGATTTATAGATGAGGAGAAATACAAGATTAAGACGGTATACTCCGGCCTAAGGGTTCCTACAGATGATGAATACAACAGAGAAATTATTTGTAATATTAAATCTACTACTTTAAACGGTGTAACAGTATATTTTCTAGAGAACCAGGAATATTATGAGAAACGCGCAAATGTGTATGGGTATAGTGATGATCCAACAAGATGGGCATTACTATCCCGAGGAGTGTTAGAGTTTATTAAGCTTGATATTTTTGTTCCTGAGGTTATACACTTAAACGATTGGCACACAGGCCTTGTCCCAAATTATCTAAAGACTACATATAAGAAAGATCCCATACTGTCATCTATCTCTACTGTGTATACAATACACAATTTACAATTTCAGGGAATGTTTAATCATAGGCACGTATCAGAACTTGATTTTGACGATGGTAAATCCCCTGTAGCCTCCTTTTTTTCTGATTTTTTGATAAAACAGAACTTTATGAAGCGCGGTATACTATATGCTGATGCAATAAATACTGTCTCAAAGACATACTCTAAGGAAATTTTAACTCCTGAATTTGGTGAAGGGCTAGACAAACTTCTACTTGAATTGAAGAGTAAGTTGTTTGGTATAGTAAATGGCTTGGATTATACAGAATTTGATCCCTCAACAGACAATCTAATTGAGCAAAACTATTCTATAGATAGTAGAGATCTAAGGGTTGGTAATAAGGTGGCATTGCAAAAAGAATTTGATCTAGAAGTAGATGAAGATGTTCTATTATTAGGTTTTGTTGGTAGATTAGATTGGATGAAGGGTGTAGATCTGATAATTAGCACACTAAGGCCTTTGTTAAAAAACTATAATATTCAATTTGTTCAAGTAGGTGGTGGGGACGGCGGGTTATCTGAGTCCCTGCAAAAACTTAAAGCAGATTTCCCGGATAAGGTTGGGATACACCCATACCCAAACTTTACATTACCTAGACTGTTGTTTGCTGGCACCGACTGCATCTTATATCCGTCTAGATTTGAGCCTTGTGGTATCGTGCAGATTGAGGCTATGCGTTATGGTTCTATTCCAATTGTTCGAAAGGTCGGGGGGCTTGCTGATACAGTTGAGCACTTTGATACTGTAAAAAGGAGCGGGAATGGATTTGTTTTCAAAGATTTTAATGAGTTTTCTTTGTACGGGGAGGTTGTTAGGGCTTATGAGTTATTCAAGAATAAGGAACTGTGGTCGCAGCTAATACACAATGCCATGACCTCTGATTTTAGCTGGGGTTATTCTGCAAGGGAATACGAAAGATTGTATGAGAGAGCCATTAGTTTACAATCAAAGTTATCTCTAAGAAAAACTCGCTAACATACTATAGGGGTGAGTCCCACTAACATTGACAAGCCTATAACAATTAGCTATAATACTAATATATAGGACCCGATCTGGGAAGAGATTACTTCTTATTCTGTGGGCAGGAGAATAAGAAAGGCTCTTTCCAGATCGGGTTTTATATTTCATAATACTTAACGTGAGACTGGCGCTTGTACTACATCTGTATCAACCACCTACTCAGACCTCCGAAGAATTGAAGGTCATTGTTTCTGAATGTTATTTACCTCTTTTCAAACTCCTACGAACCAATAAACATCTAAAAATTACTTTAAACGTGCCTCTTTCAGTATTAGAGCTTTTTGATAAGTATGGTTATTCCAATATCATCGCCAGCATGAAGGAGCTTGTGGAGTTAGGTAGGGTAGAGATTGTGGGTACTGCAGCCTATCACCCATTGCTTACAAAAATTCAACCTTCTTTTGCAGAGCAACAAATTATTTTACAAGAATTTGCACTAGGATATTATTTAGGTAGAAGGAAAGGTTTCGACGGTGACAACACTGTAATGTACAAAGACTTAAAAGGTTTTTTCCCCCCAGAGCTTGCTGTTAATAGGGATCTACTTGGGATTCTTAGTGATTTAGGTTATGAATGGTGCTTGGTTGATGAGTGTTCTGTTTTGCCCATTCTTCCTACAACATCCGATCCTGGGAGTAGGGTTTTTTCGGTTAATAACCTGCACACACGGGTTGTTGTAAGGGACACTAAGTTAAGTAATCTACTATCTTTTAAAAGAAACACCACGGTTTCAGACCTTATTGAGTACATGACCTCTCGCTCTAGCAAAGAGTTTGTAGTAGCTCTTGATGCTGAGTACTTTGGCCACCACTATAAGCAAGGGCTTTATGTTCTGGATTTCTTATATCAAGAGTTTGAGAGATTGGGTGGGGTTTTTGGGACTGTAAATGACCTCGTGGAGGATTATGAAGCTTCACTGATCTCCGATATTTTTGAGAGTTCCTGGGGAGCTACCAGCCCTGATGTAGTTAGTGGAAGACCCTATCCTCTTTGGTGTGCCGATGAGAATGTTATTCAAAGTTCTCTTTGGGAGTTATCCAGGCTATCGCAAGATTTAAATTTAAGTTTTTTTAAGCATAGTTTTACTGATGAAGATTTGCAGAATGTCCCCATATGGTCTAGTGGGGCTTTGTCTGGTATGGGAGATTTAGTAGGGAAGTCTTTGATTGAGAAGAATCTCTTAGTAAACAAGTCTCTCCACAGTGATCAGTATTGGTGGGCTTCCGGGATAGAGGTTGGGGGCACCCATTTGTATAGTTCTGCTATGATCCAAAAAGCCTTGATTCTTTACAGTCAAGTTTTTGAAGATAACGCTGTAGCACAAGATTTGATAGCAAAAATAAAGTCCAAACTATGATATAGTGTTAGTTGATATGATTTGGGGTAACTTTTTACATTTTTACCAACCCTCTGAGCAAAAACCGGAAGTTTTAGAAGCCATTGTTAACCAGTGTTACAGGCCCATGCTGAAAGCGGTAGCATCATCTACTAACGCAAGAATAACAGCTAACTTCAGTGGTTGTCTTTTGGATCTTTTTGATATTAATGGCTACCATGATTTGTTAGATCTCATTAAAAACGCTATTTCTTCTGGGACCCTAGAATTAGTAGGCTCTGCTAAATACCATGCACTCCTCCCACTCCTCACAAAAAACGATATTTATAGACAAATAGTTTCAAATCAAGACACACTCCAGTTTTATTTAGGAAGAACTGTGCGGATTAGTGGATTTTTTCCTCCTGAGATGGCTGTTGACTCCAAGGTGCTCTCTGTCTTAAACGAATTGTCATTTAAGTATGTTCTTCTTGATGAAGTTTCAGTACAAAAAACCTCCGAACTTTCAAGTAACGTGTTGTTTAAAGATAAAATTTCTGGTTTAACTATCTTACCAAGACATAGAAGGCTTAGTAATTTAATAATGAGTTCCATAGTAAGAAATAAAACATCTTTTTATGACTCTGTTCATGAAGAAATATCAACAGGAGGTTACTATATTAGTGCTATGGACGCAGAGACTTTTGGTCATCATAGACCTGGATTAGAGAATTTGTTATTTTCACTCATAAAAGAAACCAAGATGTATCAACAAATGAACTTATCTGATATTTGTAGCCAAAAATTTCCCTTAGAGTTTGTTAACGTGTTTCCTAGTACTTGGTCTAGTAGTCGCGAGGATTTGGAACAGGGTATTCAGTTTAAATCTTGGCAAGATCCTGAGAATAGTATCCATAAATTACAACATAAGCTGTATTTTATTGCTAGAACAGAGCTATCTCGTCTTGAGAGTAGCTCAGTAAGTAAGCTTAGTATGCGGAAAGCTCGAAATAAATATGACATTTCTCTTGCTAGTGATCACTATTGGTGGGCGTCTGCTAAACCTTGGTGGAGTGTTGAGATGATTGAGCTTGGAGCCAACAGATTTTTAGATGCTATATGGGCTACTAAACCTAGTAAGAAAATTATGACAAAGGCACACAGTATTTATAATCGGATTATTGCCACAGCTTTTGATTGGCAAAGAAGTGGTAAGGTATCGGCATACCAAAAGGGTAAAACTACCGTGCGTATACCTTTTAAAGTTCGTACTCTTGGGGCCGGTGGGTCTGAGGCTGGAATTTATGAGGCTTTTATAGCAATGATGCGTGGGCTTGAGAAAAAAGCTGCGGCTGTTGGGGAGTACGAGAGGGCTATACTATGGAGAGACGCTATTTATAAGATAGAGAAAAATCTAGATATATTCGACTCAATTAACGCCATAGATTTAGTAAGAAATTATATTCCAAATTCTAAAGTTGAGAAGATATTAGATAAATACACTGCTAAGTACAAAAGAATTCGAAGTGGTCAGCCTGAACAACGTGACTAGGTTTGTTAAAAGTCAGATACATCTTTTATCCATTTGTTAAATTTGATACGCTATTACTATGAAAGTTTTAATGGTTGCATCTGAAGCAGCTCCAGTTTTGAAACTTGGTGGGTTGGGTGATGTTGTAGGTTCCTTACCTAAAGAACTACAAAAACTTGGCGTGGATGTTGATATAATAATTCCGTATTTTCCTAATGCAAAAACAACGGGGCTGGATATATTTAAATCCATGGACATTGAGATACCATTTGCTAATAAGGTTGAGCTTATATCAATTTACAAAACTAAATTACCTAATTCTGACGTAGATGTGTTGCTTGTAAAAAGTCCTAATTATTTTGATAGTTATCAGCAATCAGCCTTTGCAAATAACATTTCCGAAACTGAGATTTTCACTTTCTTCTCTGCTTGTGTTGTTGAGTATATAAAGACAAAATACAATACTTACGACGTTGTACATTGCAATGATTGGCATACAGGTCTAATTACACATCTTCTCGAAGATGCCTTGGGCGTGGAAAGACCCGGGACCCTTTTTACCATTCACAATTTGATGTATCAAGGTGAGGGTGATGCTAAAATTATTCAAGAGGTGGGGATTGTTCCTGGAGAGCATCGCCAGATTGATGAAGACATTAAAGACGGTACCTTGAATTTAATTTCTCAGGGAATTATGTCTTCGGATTTTGTAACAACTGTATCCCCTACGTATGCAAAAGAGATTCTTACAGAGGAGTTTGGTAAGAATATGACTGATGTGCTAAGGGCAAGGGAAGGTAGACTAAGTGGGATTTTGAATGGGGTTGATTACAGTGCCTTTCCTAGAAATTATGATATTACTGACTATGAGGAATCTAAGCATTTAAAGAAAATAGACCTACAGAATAAGTTAAATCTTTCCAGATCAGACACACCTATATTTTCTTTTGTCTCAAGGCTTGATCCATATCAAAAGGGTCTAGATATTTTGTATGAGGTTGTACCTGATATTTTAGAAAAGGGTGGGCAGTTTATTCTTCTTGGTAGTGGTAACGAGGAATGGGAGAAGAAATTTATTGATTTGATGAGAAAGTATGAGTCTGGTAGAAATATATCAGTGAATATAAAGTTCAACGTGGATTTAGCAAATGATATCTACATGGGTTCCGACTTTTTTCTAGTACCTTCTAGGTATGAGCCTTGTGGTCTTACTCAGATGATTTCCATGTGGTATGGAACACTTCCAATAGTTCACGGTGTGGGGGGTTTGAAGGACAGTGTAGAGCATGCTGTAAATGGCTTTGTTTTTGATGGTTACGTTGCAACAAACCTACTAAAAGCAGTCAATAAAGGTTTTGATGTCTACTCAAAACCCACAGATAAGGATCTTATGATCAAGCATGCAATGAGATCAGATTTTAGTTGGAAGGGTAGCGCTGAGAAGTATCTTGAAATATATAAGAAAATTGTAAAGTTTAGGAATCTTAATCTATAAGTTCCCCTTTAATTTACTAGCGATATTCTATATCATACTTACATGGGCGTTTTTATTTTTGATGATCTTACTAATACCCCCACTATCTTAGCTCCAGGCAGGGCAAAGAGAGATGATCAAACAGGATCTATTTCTAAATCAACCCCAGACGCAAGTTCTAGCAATACTGTTCCTAACTTTGATAAAACACTAATTTTTTCTAAAGGTAACGAGCATTTAACACCCCCTAGTGTTTACCAAGATTCAGATGATTGGAATGTTAGGGTTATTCCTAATAAATATCCGATAATTGGTGACCACGAGGTAATTATTCATTCACCTTTCAAAGATAAGGACATTGAAGATCTTTCTATTGAGCAAACAGTCCGTATATTAAGAGCTTATCTGAATAGGGTTACGTATTACACGGGGCAGGATAAAGAGGTAATGATTTTTAACAATAGGGGAGGTAAGGCTGGAGCGTCTATTATCCATCCTCATTCCCAGATAGTTGCACTGAAGGGTTTTCCTGGCACTGTGGAGTTGGAGAAAGAGTCTGCTTTAAAGTATTACAACACTAAAAACTCTTGTTACTGGTGTGATTTATCCAAATCAGAATTGGAGAACAATGAGTGTGTGGTACTAAGTTCACCTCATTTCACTGTAGTAGTTCCAAAGGCTTCTAGGTGGAGTTATGAGACATTGTTAATTCCTAAAAACCACCGACCCAATTTCCAATTTATAAATGAGATAGAGATTAACGACTTAGCAACTGTCATAAAGAGCTTGCTAAGAGCCTATGATACTTTATTCGAAAGGCCTGACAGAAACTTTTGGATCCACACCATGAGATATGAGCCTTATCACTGGCACATGGGATTTATTCCTCAGTTAAAGGTTATGGGTGGGTTGGAGTTGGGCGCAGGTATTTGGGTTAGCGATAAGGCTACACCTGAAGAAGCTGCTCAAAAGCTTGGAAAGTATACCAGAGAGTATTATGAGAGCGAGAAGCTATCAATAATCTAAAACCCGTTCTTTTTTACCCGGTCTGTCAGGAATTGACGATCTAACCTATAGAGGGTAAAATTCGTGTGGGTAATTTGGCCCAAGTTAGGGAGACATAATGAATCAACGAGACTGGGTTAGTCTGGGAACTTTTTTGCTTTGTTTTTGTGCAATGAGCCTACCTGTTATTGCTGTTACTATTTTTGGTTTGTATTCTGTTATGCAACGACGTAAGTCGAAATATGAGGGCTCTGGTAAGACCCCTTCACCCTCGGTAGCTGTTGTAAGTAAACCTTCCAACTTGTCCATTTCTGCTAAAATTACTCGCGTTATTGGGAGACTTGTTGTTGGGTATGGTGTTCTCGCTGTTGCTGTCGATCATAATGGTTATACCCATCACATTGTTTTTCCGAAGAACTTTGATGATGCCCTGATTGTTAATGGAGCTAGTTTTAATGCTGTTGTGAATCTTGACGGTGTTTTTGCCACAGCATTTCCTAAACTTATTGATGTTGGTAGTAATGAAGAGTCTTACAGTCGAAAGATGTTTTTTCCTGTCGTTGGTGCTGTTTTTGATTAATTAGCGCGTGCTTACGCAGCCGATTTAGTTTTTTCGAATCGGCTGCTTTTTTTATACTATTTTTTGGTTATTGGGTTTATTAGTATTTTAGTTTGGGGTAAAAGGGAAGCGGGGGGGGGGCTGGGCCCCGGGGGCCGGGTAAAAAATAACAACAGCACGTATTTTTAGTATAAATTTTCTACTGCCACTGCAAAAAATTTTATTTATGTATTTAATAATAATATCCTTATCAATATCTATATTACTAATAAT
>CAYLVW010000005.1:0-8860 GCA_964387275.1 uncultured Candidatus Saccharibacteria bacterium | reverse complement strand
GGGTTTTTTTTTTTTTTTGTTTGGGGAAATTGGGACGCGCGGTGGCTGCTCCCCCGCCGCTTCCTGGTAAAGAATTCCGACAGAGCTTATTTTAACTCTACTTTAGCTCCTGCATCTACTAACTTTTTCTTAGCTGCTTCAGCTTCTTCCTTCTTAACACCTTCTAATAAGGTTTTAGGGGCGGATTCTACTAATGCTTTAGCCTCGACTAAGCCTAATGCTTGGTTTAATTCTCTGACTGCTTTAATAACGCCGATTTTGTTTGCACCTGCATCTGTTAAGACGACATCAAACTCTGTCTTTTCTTCTGCTGGTTCAGCTGCTGCGGCTCCTGCTGCTGGCATTGCTGCCATCATCATTGGTGCAGCTGCTGTTACTCCGAATTTTTCTTCGAGAGCCTTAACTAAATCTGATAATTCTAAAACGGTCATTTTCTCAACCATTTCGATTACTTTTTTTGCGTTGTCTGTTAAATTTAATTCTGACATAGTAAATTATTTACCTCGAGAGGTAAACGGTAAGTGTTACTGCACCTCCTTCTTTTTTGCAATTGCAGATAATGCATAAACTAGATCTTTTTGCTTTCCATTTAATACATTGGCAAAACCTGTGATTGGCGATTTCAAGACATAGACTAATTGACCAAGCAAGGCTTCTTTAGATGGTAGCTTACTTAGTGTGTCTATTTGTTCTGCTGACAAAAACTTTCCTTCGATGATTCCACCTTTGATTTTTGGCAACTCTAAGGTTTTAGCAAACTCAATCATAGCTTTGATAGGTGCTACTACGTCATTATATGAAAAAACTGCTGCAGTGGAGTTGTTGAGTAACTTTGAAGCCTCTGATACATCATAACTAGCTTCTTTAAGGGCGACTTCTAATAAAGTGTTCTTAGCTACCATTACATCTGCTTCAGTTTCTTTCATCTTAGCCCTTAAGCTGTTGGTGTTATTTGAAGAAAGTCCCTTTACATCTGTAAATATCACAGCCTTAGCCTTTTCAGCTTTAGCTCTTATTTTCTTTACAATATCTTGATTTGTTTGATTTGGCATAAAAAAAGCGTCTTCAAAGACGCGCGGCGAAAAGTAATAACTTAATACTTTTAAACTATATGTAACGCCTCGGCAAGAAATTAAGCTTTGCATTCCGGTGCAGAGCACTTGCTGTCTTTGGACTTTGTTATTGTAAATGAATTCTTAATAAAGTCAACTGTATCTATATTGTAGTAATGTTTTTTTGACCCGGCGGTTATACTATAGGGTAAATTACCATATGGCTATCCAGTAGACACTCTCTATCTGAGCAGGGGAGGAGTTTAAGTTTATGGTAAATCCATTTTCGGATATATTTGTTACCCATACTTGGCTATTAAATGAAGGTGTTAGTACTATTGTAGTCGGTACTTTACTCCAATTTTTGACCACAGTTAAGGATGTTGTACCTGGGGTGATTTCTTGAGCTCCTCTTACTTCATCCGTAGCTTCAATACTCTCGGTTACTTTAATAGATTTTGCTGATAGGACCCCTGTAGTAGATATGTTGCCATTTGGTTCAAAGACAATTTGATCTTCGAAGAAGTTAATGTTTCCGGCTAGATTACTTTGGAAATTTAGTTCTTGGGAGTTACATAGCTCTTGATTTAATATACCTGTTGTCTTGTTATAACAAGCAGGTGCTGTAACTTCTATACCATTTGTCATAGAATCAATCTTAAGTTGTCCGAGGGTTAAATCTCCAAGTATTGAAACTTCTTCAAATGTTGAGCTACCCAAAACGTTGAGGTCTGCATTAACTACTAGTTTCTCGCCTACCTTAGAAAGACCTAATGCGTCGAAAGTTTCTTGTAGGTTTGTCATAATATTCATTATTGAGGTTAGCAGCTCATTATTAACTGTGCTCGAACTGGATTCTGAAGTTTGTGTAGATTCTAGTATATCTCCAAGATCATAACTCTCTGAACTTTCACTAGACTCTGATGTTTCTAGTGCTAGGATTCTTTCTTCTAGTTGGGTTATCCTATCTTCAACTGTGGTTAATTTATTATCTATAGTAGTTTCAACACCCAATAGTATTTGTTCAGAGGTTTCGCTTGAATTGAGGCCTATTGTTCTATCAATTGCTTCAAACTTTTGGTTAAGTTGTTGGTCTGAGTATGTATATGTAACTTGGCCAAGTTCATTTATTTCTAGCGATAATGAATCTGGGGCATACCATTGTGGACTTACATAGACTAAGACTGTCCCAGTTTTGGTTGTATCACTGTTTGAGTAGTTTTGTAACGCCTTACCCACTATCGGTCCTGCTTTTATCGCTTTAACACCAATTCCTGACTTGGTTGAGGAGAATGATATATGATCACCAATTCTGACGTCTCCGTTTTCTGATGTTACGTTGACATAGACCTGGCCATTTAATCCTATTATTGAGTATTTAGCTTCAATTTCTTCGTCACTTAGTCCTTTGGGTCTGTTTCCTAAGAAAGCAGGGGTGGATGTTACGATACCCATCACTGTATCTCCAGGTCTATAGATTCTGACTTTACCTGTTTGCTTATTCATACCAGCAATATATCCATTTGGTATAGTTTCTTCTTTTTCAAAATATTCTGCTAAGTCTGCTCCTGTTGTTTGGAAGGTTGCTTCACCATATACAGTACCATCTGCTCGTACTCTAAATACTGAGGATGTATCACTTCTGGTTGTTGAGTTATAGGCTGCAATTAGGTTGTAAGCAGTTGTAGTGCCTCCAATCCCCTCAACTGTTAGTACGCCTGGATCAGCTTGAGCTCCTGTAGTGCCTACGTCGGCCATGTCTGTAGAAGTAGACGTATTTCTAACAAGTAGGGTTATAGTATCTGCATCAGCACTTTGGATAAATGCACCAGCCACATTATTGTTTGTTGTTGTAGTTCCTGTTACAGATGTAGAAGCGTTATTAACATATAAGTATCCTGTACCCTGCGTTTCAAAAACGAAATTACCAGTTCCATAGGTTTGGAAGTTCATATTGTTATTTTCGAATGCTTCACCAGCTTGGAAGTACAACGGCCCGTTACTTTTTACGTATGCTGAGGTTTGATTTGCAAACATTAGGTCGTATGCGACACTGACATCGCCCGCAGCTGTAAA
Organism: uncultured Candidatus Saccharibacteria bacterium; assembly: GCA_964387275.1. Lineage (GTDB taxonomy): Bacteria > Patescibacteriota > WWE3 > UBA101185 > UBA10185 > CAYLVW01. The sequence continues at coordinate 5,732 of CAYLVW010000005.1, read as the reverse complement.
TGCATGAGGCACTGCTGACGTTATTGCTGTTTCGGACACACTAAATATGTTTGTCCCTGTATCTGTTACATTAAACAAGTTTCCTGTTGTAGTTCCATTAGTGCCAATATTAATTGTGAACAAATCCGCTGAGGACGTTGTAGCTGATCCGGGGCTCCAGTCAAATAGACCTAGGTGTCCCCCGGATGTAAGGGCAGTGGAGGTTGATGTAATATTTAGGATCTCACCTGTTGAAATTCCGTTTCCTGTTAAGTTAAATAGATTTGCTGTTGCAATTGAGTTTGCAGTTATATCAAATAAGTTTTCAGTTGTAAGAGCACCAGTCCAATCAAGATCCATAAATCCACCTCTTGTAGCAGCGCTGTCAATATCCATTGTAGCAACAGTTCCTGTAGTATTGTTTTCTGTGATTTGTATTGCAGACTGAGTCCTAATTCCAGCAGACGTACTCATTACAAAACCCTGGGCACCAACAGCTGCAGCACCCATGGAGACGTTTATTGCATCACCAGTGTCAGCTACGTTTCCGAAGTTAAGGTCTAGTAGATTTCCACTTGAGGCCGATGTACCTGTTGTAACATCTATTAAGTTACTTGTGAAAGCTGCTGAGGTGTCTATATCTACAAAGTTTTCAGTACCTAAGGCTCCTGTTAGGTTCCAATCTGCAAACCCACCTCTGGTATTTGCTGATGTGTATGCAAAAGAGGCAACAGTTCCTGTAGTATTGTTTTCTGTTATCGAAATGGCTGATTGCGTTCTAATTCCAGCAGAAGTGCTCATTACAAAACCCTGAGCACCCACAGCTGCAGCACCCATGGAGATGTTTATTGCATCACCAGTGTCAGCTACGTTTCCGAAGTTAAGGTCAATCAAGTGTCCCGCTCCTGCAGTTGTTGTTGTTATGTCAATGGCGTTTGATGCTCTTGCGCCTGATAGGTTTATATCAAACACATTTGCAGACGCATTTAACGCACCGGATGCATTAATTTGGAATATAGCTGCGGCATCAGAAGCTGATCCTGTTGAAGCAGTTGTAATATCAATTATTGCGTCTGTTCTTGCCCCACCTGCAGCCGATACCACGAAAGCTCCTCCTAATAAATTAGAAGATCCCATGTCTACGTTGAAGACGTCTCCAGTGGATGCAGCAGCTCCCACATTTACATCAAAGATATTTCCTGTCCATGCTTGTGCACCGGTTGTTACGTCAAAGATATTACTTGTAAATACCGATGAAGTATCAATGTCTATAAAGTGTTCGGTACCTAAGGCTCCTGTTAGGTTCCAATCTGCAAACCCACCTCTGGTATTTGCTGATGTGTATGCAAAAGAGGCAACAGTTCCTGTAGTATTGTTTTCTGTTATCGAAATGGCTGATTGCGTTCTAATTCCTGCGGATGTGTCTACAACCAATGCTTGTGCTCCAACAGCTGCAGCGCCCATGGAGATGTTTATTGCATCACCCGTATCTGCAATGTTTCCAAAATTCAAATCCATTAAGTTGCCACTTGAGGCAGCTGTTGCTGTAGTTATATCTACTACGTTTGTTGTAAATGCCGCTGTTGTATTTACATCAATAAGATTACCTGAAAAAGCTACACCAGAATCTATTTGCAGCGCAGTATCCCAGCCAGATGCTATTCTAATAGCTTGTTCTGTAGCGGTGTTTGGTGTGTTTATTGTGGATATATTCAACCCATATAAAGTTCCGGCAGTGTTACCAGAGGTTGGGCTTAGTAGGGCTAAGTTTTGGGTTGTTGAAGCAACTGTCTGAGCCACACCTATTGCCCTAAACCCACTTATTGTATCCGAGGCATCAACTGGGGCATTTCCTATGGTTGCTAAAAAGGCACTATTACTTGCTCCTGCTCCTGTAGCTGTGTATATACTGCTCGCAATATTTGCTACACCATCTGTAACCGTTCCTTGTCCAATGTTTGTCACACTAATCATATTAGATGTAGGAGCTGCTGCTGCATTAACTTGAAAATTAGTTCCCCCTATTGTTTGGAAAATTACAGACCCGTCAGTTGCATTGGTTAGTATAATGGCATCTCCACCATCTCCATCATAGTCGTAAGCTTGTTGGAGTGTGGTAGAAGCCCCAGATATGCTGTTCCAAGTACTGCCATTCCAAACCTTAACCTGATCATCGTCTGTGTCATATGCCAAGAAACCTTCGCCGGCAGAGGGTCCACTTGCTAGGGAAGCTTGTGGTAATTTCAAACCTGACACTGCATTTGTTGCATGTGTTATAGCAGATAAATCTAGTAATCCTGTAGAGCTACTTAAGGTCAGGTTAGAGGTAGCAGTGATTGCATCACTAAATGAGAATCCTGCTCCTGAACCTACAGCATTTAGGGTAACAAGGCCTGTTCCACCAATTGAAATGCTCGCATTGTTAGAAACATCCACATATAAGTCTAAAGATGTCAGTGCTGTGAGTGTATCTCCCACAATTTCAGACCACGCTGCTGCCTTAGTACCAATACCATACGTACCTGGGTCAGTAGTAAGTATGTGGCCTGATATATCGATACTAGAGTCCCCCCCACCTCTAATGTCTACATCCCAGCCGCTTTCGATATTAATTGCTGTAGATGAAGCTGGTGATCCTGTTTGCTGGGCAATATTTATGCCGTTTATTAGGTTTGCATCAGAATCCACCGAAGGTACAATATTTAGCATATTTATATCAACAAACCCGGCTGCTGATGTCACTCCAACACCAGAAAGATCAATTGTTGTTCCGTTATATGTAAATGTTCCAGAGGCAGGTTCCGTAACAACTAGTGATGGGGCAACTCTCAAATCGTTTGAATTTTGGGTACTAACACCTGTAAAATTACCGCCTCTAGATATATCTACACCACCTGTGCTTGTTGTATAAGCAGCTAAGTTGATATCTAGGTATCCTGTACCACCAAAAGTAGTTGTAAGATTGGTTCCTGATGTAGGTGTAAATGTTATAGCACCGGAATCTGCAAAAGCTGCTATATCTGTAGTACCATCCCGCACTGAGAAGTCGCCACTTGAATCTAAGTCTATTGTCAATGCATTTGCACCAAGATTAATATCCGTAGCTGCATCAACTGACAGGGAATTAGTTAGGTGTGAAAAGTCCAAAGAGTCTGCAATCACATTAAGTGTAACAGTATCTATAGCTGACACAGCAGCGTTTACAGTTGATGAATCAGTAAATGTTAAGGTATTTCCTTGTACTATGGTTTCCGTTGTGGAACCATCCGTGACAGAAAATAGTGTTCCAGACAAGGCTGTAGTTACAACTCCACCTGTGCCGTTTATTACAGTTGTTCCATTGTAGCTTAATATATTATCCCAACCTGTTCCAACCCTTATTGCTGATTCTGTTGAGTCAGCATCCCCGGTAATGTTACTAATTCTTATAGCATTTAGGGAGTTTGATGTACCAGTATGGTTAAGGCTATCAACATCTATATCTAAGTATGAGTAGATATCATCACCATTTGCGGCAGGTAAGCTAGACCCAGGTCCGTCTAATAGTAGGATCTGTGCGTCTGTTGTTCCTGTTGTGTTTCCTAGATCTGATCTTAATACTGTTGCTTCTGCACCATCAACATAGAGTAAACCTACCGTCGAGTACAAAGCTGGATATGTTGAATCAGTACCTAAGTAGATACCCCCATCATTTGATCCGTTATTTATGTATACTATTCCAGTACTCGCAACTAGATTAATATCACCATCAGTTGTGGTAAATGTTGCATCAGCAGCGCCACCAGTGGCTGTATTGTTTACTCTAATATTTAGGGAATCACTGTTTGCTGTAGTAAGATCTAAGCCGTTTGAAGAAGTCACGCCTGTTAGATCTATATCCCCACTATTAATTGTTAAATCATCACTAAATGTAAATCCTGCACTAGCTCCTGTTGCATCGAATGTAACAGCACCTGCTGAAGAAACACCAGATGTGAAGTAGTTAGAACCATCATAGGCTACTCTTAGTTGTGGGGAGGTGGCGGATCTGACCTCTAACTTATTAGTAGTTGCGTTTGCACCTGTTCCTAAACCTAGATTACCTACTATATATGAGTTAGAAGTTGCGGTTGAATATAAGGCATATCTTGAAGTCGCCCCTATATCAATTGATGTATCCATATACAAACCATAGGAGTTTGTGACTGTACCTGTATTTGATGAAACTGTTGATGATAATCCGTAGTAGTTTGTTATTGTACCCTCATTAGTTAAGATAGCTGCTAATCCTGTTCCTTCAGTCATTGACGACCCTGTAGTGTTGTAAACCCCTCCCCGTACGCCTTCAGCATACAAAATGGTACCACCACCGTTGTTAGAGGCTTCCCCATATAAACCTATTCCATTTGTTACTGTACCAGTATTCTGGTTTTGGCTTCCACCAAAAACTCCTACAAGGTTTGCTTTTGTACCAGAGGTGGCATCATTTTCAACAACTATGTCTGCTCCATGTATGGTATTGCCTAGTGTCGTTGCATCAGAGAGACTTACATCTAAACCAACTGCATAGTTTGCATTAGTGGTCGGTGAGTTAGTAATATACACCCCAGCCCCGCTTGCCCAAGCACTAGCTGTAGTTGTGTCTATCGTGCCTTGTACTTGTAAAACTTGGGAATCTGCTCCAATATCTGAGCTAAAATACGCAAGTACTGAAGAATCGAGGCCTGCTGATCCCCCAGATGGTCCAAATACGTTAATGCCTCCTCCTGTAGTTAAGGCAGTAGCATTGATTGTAAAGGCATCTGTTGTTGTACCTGTAAAGTTTTGGGTGATAGCATTATCAAACCTTGTAGCACCATCTACTTCAAATGTACCTGTTATGTATGCATCCATACCATTTAGGGATACATCTGGAGTACCATTTCCAACACTAAGATTTCCTGTAGCAATATTAAAGAGGGAAGTAGCAGCACCAGGAGTTGCTGTAATTCCTGTAGATCCAAATGCCAGAGATGAGTTAGTAGCTGCTGTTGAATCAAATGTCCATGTGAAATCAGCTGCATTAGTACCAAATGTAGCATCAGTTATCTCTGTATAGTCTAGATTTAAGGTGATTGTGTCAGCTGAGTTAGAAACATCTGTATCAATTCCATTTGTACCGCCTGCAACTAGTAGTGTTTGTCCACTACTTAGGAGTTGGGTGTCTGCGTCATCACCATCTATTGTCCATCCAGTGTATCCGTTTGCACCAATCTGGGCAAATGCAGACCCTGTGTAGATATATAGTGCATCACCTGTTGTATCATAAACTATGTCTCCTTCGGAAGTTCCAGTAACAGCAACAGGAGCTCCTGCATTAGTAGGTAGATTTAACCCAACACTGTTTGCATGAGCTGCTGTCTCAATTCTTCCATCAGTTGTAATGCTACCAATACCTGTTAGATCTCCTGTTGTAGAGATGTCCCAGTCTGAGGAATTCACACTAATTGCATCTCCACCGTCTCCTAATGTAATAGCCCCTCCTGTATTTAATCCAAATGTACCTGTTGTAGTAAATACTGTTGAAGCTCCATCAAATGCTATGTTTGTATCAGATATAGATACATCTCCATTGGAATCAAATGCTCCATTAGCAGTTAGTGTTCCTGTTGTTGTTAGTGTACTTGAAGCTGTAACCCCATCACTAAATGTAAAGCCGGCTGAAGCTCCTGTTGCATCAAATGTAACAGCACCTGCTGAAGAAACACCAGATGTGAAGTAGTTAGAACCATCAT
>CAYLVW010000004.1:0-75040 GCA_964387275.1 uncultured Candidatus Saccharibacteria bacterium | reverse complement strand
CGACATGCTCAGCCAAAAACTGCATAAAACGTTTACAAAACTACCTATAGAATTACTTGTACTTCCTTAGACAACCCTTCTTTTATAACCTCTAAATCCTGTTGTGAATATTTATTTCCGGAAAGATTTAATACTTTAAGGTTTTTTAGATTTCCTAATTCGTACGGTAACCCAGTTAACTGATTATCAGATAAGTTCAAAACCTCTAACTTACTTAATTGACCTATTTCAGCTGGAACTCCCGTCATTTTATTGTTACTTGCATCTAAAACTCTTAAATTTTGAAGATTCCTGATCTCAGCGGGTAAGGCACCCGAAATGTTATTATTGGATACATTTAATTCCTCAAGATTAGCGTCAGACAGTGCATAGTCAGGTAATTTTACTAGTTTTCTCCCACTTAAATCTAAACTGCTTACTTTATCTGATCCATCAAGATTTTGCACTATATTTTCTACCCCACTATTAGTAATAGTCTCTAAGTTTTGGTTAGATTTTGTGTTTTTTTGATTGAACAAAACTACAAATAATGACACAGCTAAGACAATTAGTATGAATATAAGAAAATTCTTTATCATATACCGCAATTATAACATTGTAAGAACTATATAAGTTGATATAAACATATAGTGTAAATGCTCCATAACCTAAAGTCTCATAAATCTACATTTATTTGTATGGTAGTTTATTATTGTATATTCACAGTATGATACTTGTTCTAAGTAGAAAAATTATTCCAAATAAATTTGAACATGTAGAGAAATATATAATGACTACATAAAGACTGTACGCCTTATAGGAAATTTATAAAACATTAAAAACTCTGAACCCTACAGTAGGAAGTTGGTGTAGTTACCAAATTCAGATATATAGTAAAAACAGAAAACGCTTATGGACGTGGGATATCCACAAGCGTTGAAAAACCTAGCCTCTAAGGAGAGTAGCAACTTTAGTCAAGGTTTTAACCATATCGTCTTCCCCGTAGAGTGAAAGCTTGATAAAAGGCAAAAGTCTACCATCTTCACTTTCCTTAAAACCTACCATAGCAAGAGCGAGAGTACTAAATGGTCTAAGAACAATGAAACCCAATGACTCTACTTCAAAAGTAATAGCTGGGCCATTAAAGCTCCCGAGGGTCCTTATACTTAGATTTGTGGAAATCCCATCATGAATAGATCCGCGATTACCAAAAGCTCCCTCATTGAGCTCTTGAAGAAGTTTTTTCATAAGCTCTACATTTTCACCCCATGGCTTACTAATAGAATCTCTACTTAGATTAGAAAATCTATTTCCACCCATCTTGTTCTCCTCTTTGGATTCTAGTGATCTACCAGAAACTGAGCAAAGTATAACTTATAGGCTTAAAATTTCAAAATCCCCTATTCAAATGAAAAAGTGTGCTATCTTAATACGCATGGAACTTTCTAATGATCAAAAACTTGCTTTAGATCAATTATTAAAGTGGTTTAATAACTCTGGTAAGAAACCATATATTACTCTAGGTGGTTTCGCAGGTACTGGAAAAACAACCTTAGTTTCAGTATTTAAAAAAGAAATACTAAAATCAGGTAATAAAATTTCGATCGCATTTTGCAGCTATACGGGAAGAGCTACTCAAAATCTTAAAATAAAACTAAAAGAACATGAAGCGATCTCCACAAAAGATACAATAAGTACAATACATGGACTCATCTACAACCCAATTGAAAATAGCAATGCCGAAATAGTCGGATGGGAAAAGAAAGAAAATATTGATAATGAGTTAATAGTGGTAGATGAAGCTTCAATGGTAGATAGTGAGATATGGAGGGACCTTCTTTCTTATGGTGTTCCAATACTTGCAGTTGGAGATCACGGACAGTTGCCACCTATAAAAGGAGCCTTCAATTTAATGGAAAAACCAGAAATATTACTTTCCGAGATACACAGACAAGCAAAAGACAACCCAATCATTAAAGTATCTCAATTAGCCAGAAACAATGGGATGGTACCACCAAAAGAGTTCGGTAAAAAAGTTATCAAGTATTCCAGAGAAGATCCCTGCAGCCAAACAATAAGCGGAGAATTGCTGGAAAGTTACTCAACAGACACACTAATACTTTGTGGATATAACAACACAAGAATTAAAATTAATAATTTTATAAGAGGTAATTTGGGGTTTGATGACCCAAATCCTTCTTCAGGAGACAGAGTAATTTGTTTGAGAAATAATAATAAAAAAGGCATATATAACGGGATGCTGGGTACAATACTAAGAATAAAAAAGAAGGAACCCGATTGGTATGAAGCAGAAATCCAGATGGATGACATTACAAGACCCTACACAGGACTGATCTATGCACCGCAGTTTGGATCAACTATAGGAGTAAACTTCACCAAAGATCGAAAAAATGCAGCTAAAGGAGACTTATTTGATTTTGGATACACACTTACTGTACATAAAGCGCAGGGAAGTCAAGCCAAAAGAGTCATAATGTTTGAGGAAAGATTTAAACAAATGGATGATGAAATGTGGAAAAAATGGCTGTATACAGGTATAACAAGAGCACAAGAAGAGCTTTATATTTTCTAATTCAAATCAATATAGCAAGCAACACATTAACCTATAGTTTGACATGCGGCTATTCTTCTATTACAATACTGTCAGAAAGGTGGTTAGGATGAAAAAAACCTGGCTTTTCATTTTGAATTTTCCCCTTACCGGTTGGATGTTCCCATACTACTGTAGAGATTGTGGCAATAAGCTGGTTAAATTAACCGATAAAGAAGTTGAGGCTCGAACTACACCCGATAATGCATATTTTATGATTTTGCTGAGTTCATACTTGTACAGATGCCCCACGAACTGCGTGGGAGATGGTAGGGAATACATAGTCAGGTAACCTTAAGAGGGCTGATTGCAAACATTGCAGTCATCCCTTTTTTATAATCTAAATTGGAGGTAATATTAAAATATATGGTAAATGCATTAGAGGATAAAACAAAATAAATGAATACTAAAAAACGTGAACTATTGCATCAACTCGAAGTATCGGGAGCTCGATCAAAAGAACTAAATGCAATAACTTACTACACCATGGAAAACCCAGAAACGTTATTTGATTGGGCAGTAGAAAATGGCTATTTACTACACGGATCTCCAAAACTATTTCCTGTAATTGAGCCGAGGCAAGCTTCTGATACAAAAAGACCACTAGGCAGTTTAAATGCGGTGTATATGTCAAAAAACCCGCTAACTTCAATGACAAAAACTATTTTAGGCAATTCCAGAAGTGGCTATAGATTCGAACGTGACAAATCAGGAAAATTAATATATTACAACATCTATATCGACGATCTGAATAAACTAAACCAAGAGGGATATATGTATATAGTGGATAGCAAAGTCTCGGATGGTATTGCTGATGGTGATCATGTGTCTTATAAACCGGTCATGCCTCTTGCTATTGTAAAATTTAGCAGACAAAATCTTAAACTAAATATTCAAGAAAATACTAATATAAAACCTTAATCTATTTTATAGAGCTTATCTATAATAAATATAACTATACAACTTGATTTACACCATACAGAAAAGTATATTGAAGACATGATTACTTCAATGGATTTAGCAAACAATATAGGAACTTTTATCGCCGTAATTGCGTTTTTATTTGGCATGGGAGTTGCTTGGGGAATTCTAAATAAAAGTGTTAACGACATAAAAGAGACGTTAGAAAAAGAAATTAAACCTGATTTAAAAAATATTCGTGAAAGGTTTGGTACTATTGAAGATAGAGTTAACACTTTGTGGAAAGATAAGTATGCTCCTGCCACCTCCCCTAGAAAATTAAATATTGAAGGGGAAAAGATATTAGAAGAAAGCGGTATAAAGGAAATTATTGAATCAAAAAAAGATTTCTTATTGGAAAAGATACTCGAATCTAAGCCGGCAACCGCATATGATGCGGAGTCATGTATAGCTCAAGTTGTAGATAGGTTACCTGAGCTTTGCCCAGACACTATTGAAGACCTTAAAAATGGCGCATTCAGGGTCGGGCAAAGTATAGATGTCGTACTATTTGTAGGTAGTATTTATCTAAGAGATATTATCTTTAAAGATCTTGGTTTCTCAATCAAGGATATAGATAAAAATAGCCAGTCCTAGTACTCCAAAATAGAACTGGCTAGATAATACCTTACTCTCTTTTATAGGTATTTAATGCAAATGAATAGGGCTTAACACTAAAAAACTGGTACTTAGTTTGTATAAAGCCGGCCAACCATCTAGGATCAAAAAGTGTATCCCATTGAAAATTACCGTAAATTACAGTTTCATAGATAGTACCCACATACCTAATACAGGTTTCGTATACTAACGACCCACCTATCACATAAACCCAAGGGTAATTCTTATCAGAATTGCAAAGATCAATAATATCTTTAGGATTTCTAAAAATCCCACAAACAGTGCCTCTGGGTCTATATAAAGGATTTTTAGACAATACATAAACATCTCTACCAGGCAGCTCAGTGGTCATAGATTCCCAGGTACTTCTACCTACAATAACAGCATTTCCAAGAGTTCTAGATCTAAAAATCTCAAGATCCTTAGGGACATTCCAAGGACTACCGCTTTTAAAACCAATTCCATTATTCAAATCGTGTGCCACAATCATGCCTACACGCATTTTCTCTCCTTTGGTCCTAGGGTTGGATTGTAGCACAACCTTATATTGTAATGTAGCTGAAATTTGATAATTATAGCCTATATCTAATATAATCAGGCGTGATTAATTTCTGGACCAAACTAGACAAACCAATAACAATACTAGCTCCAATGGACGATGTAACAGATTTGGTTTTTAGAGATGTTATAAATAAGTTGGCAAGACCCAGTGTGTTTGTTACAGAGTTTACAAATATCGATGGGCTTCTCTCAGTAGGTAAAGATAAGGTAATGAGAAAGCTTAAATATTCCAAACAGCAAAGACCTGTGGTCGCTCAAATTTGGGGCTCAAATCCAGAACATTTCGAAAAGGCAGCTTCCATAGTGGAAGAACTTGGGTTTGACGGAATTGATATAAACATGGGATGTCCTGATAAAAAAGTAATGAAAAATAATGCAGGAGCGGCACTTGTTAATAATAAAGAACTGGTACAAAAAATAATTTTAGCTGCAAGAAAAGGTGCTCCTAGTATTCCACTAAGTATTAAAACCAGACTCGATAGAAACTCTGAAAAAACTACGGATTGGCTGAAATTTTTACTTACTCAAGATATTCAACTCTTAACTCTCCACGCCAGAGACGCAAAATCTATGTCCAAAATTCCTGCAAATTGGGAACAAATCGGGAATCTAGTTGAGCTTAGAAACAAAATTAATAAAAACATCCTAATAATTGGTAATGGGGATGTTACATCTTACGAAGAAGTTTTACAAAAAACAAATCAATACGGAGTAGACGGGGTAATGATTGGAAGGGGAGTATTTCATAATCCATGGGTATTCGAACAAAAATTAAAAGAGCATTCAGTACATGAAAGACTTGAGATCCTATTGGAGCACACTAGTCACTTTACAAAAACGTGGGGAAAAACAAGGAATTTTGAAACGATGAAAAAATTCTTTAAAATATACGTGAAAAACTTCCCAGGAGCTGATGAATTAAGGCAAAATTTAATGCAAACTAAAAACTATGAAGATGTAGAAACAATAGTTAAGAATTTCTTAAAAATTCTTAAGTAAGTATATTGATTTATATAACCCTTAAATTTTTCGAAGTTAGGAAATTATCTTAAAAGCCTGAAACCTATTACCAAAAGTAGTTAATTTCTCAACTATAGTGAAATTATCTTTTTTAAGAGCATTAACCATAACAGGATTATTAGTACTGCTGTACATTAATATAGAATTTTTAGTTTTGTAAGAATTCACCAATTCATTACGCATTTTTGAAGATAAATCTTTTAAGGGCTGAGATTGGATTTGAGCCGGCCTTCTGAATGTATCTATACCAGACCAAAGCTCGACACTATCCGGTACTAAAAATGGCACCTCATAACCTTTACTCGACAGTTCATCAAAACTACTTTTTTTGTAAATACAGGCTCCTAATGCTTTTATCTCGTCTAACCCTGGAATGCCTGTAGTTGCAACAATACCTATATATTTAGCACTCATATAATCTAATATTAGTGATAAGGCTGTATCAATACTATAAGGCTCCTCAGTCCAAAGACCCTCGGGAACAGTACGTCCTGTTGTACCAAACATTGCTATAAAGTTTTTGTTGTCAGCATTAAATAAAGTGCAATACATCTTTGCTAACTGGAGCTTAAGGTCGGAATTTATACTAGAAATTTTCTGATACTGAATAGTTGGTGAATCTAAATTTAGAGTCTTTATATATTCTTCAAAGTAATAACGATCCATAAGATTAATTATTAAGGTTTTCTTTGAAAAACTCAACGGTTCTTAACATAGCTTGTTCAAAGTAGGGGGAGTTAATATTATGACCACCTCCGGAATATTCAAATAACTCGTAGTTTTTACTGTTTGCTTCTAGCACATCTGCCAAATCCCTAGAATAACCAATATCTACAACGTCATCATTTATAGAGTGGTGGAGTTGAAGTGGTGCGGATAAATAATTAATATTGTTTGTAAGTGAAATACTTTTCCAAAACTTACTATCAAAATCAACATTTTTTGAATCATCTCTAATTTTTTGCACTTCAGACGCATACTCAGGTTCTATACTAGACCTATTATTACTGCCTGTTCCTGGTGTCCTTACAAAGCTGTTATCACTAATCCTATACTTTGCAAAATCTTCATAACTATAAACAGCGCCTCCCCAAATCACGCCTGCTTTTATATCAGGCTCTACTAACATTGCACGTAATGTTAAGTTACCAGACATGCTATGTCCCCACATACCTATTTTACTAGGATTTACATAATCTAATTTTTGTAAACTTTTGAGTGCACTAATTGCATCTATTGTATAAGAAGGAGAAAAGTAAGAACCTGTCGGTATACCCTCAGAGTTACCATGACCTCTCATGTCTATCTTAAAAACTACAAATCCATTTCTTGCCAGATAGTCTATATATGCCAAATATTTTTCAGTGGTGGAATATTGATTTGGTGGTATGTACCCATGATTAAATATAATTGCACTATAACCACCTTCAGGTATATCCCCTAAAGGAACTGTGAGAAGCCCATTTATCTTTAGACCTTCGCTTGTATATGTTGCAATGTAGCGATTATAGTTTGTACCTTGAGCAAGTTGTTCAGTAATGGTTGGTGCTACAGAATCAAATTTTTGAGTCCTTAGATACTCAATGCTAAGTTTAGTAGGAATTTGCTCATTTGGAACATTGGAAAAAATACTACTACTATTAGTCTGAGAATCAATTGATAAATCTGATTGAGGTTTGTTACTAATAATATAATAACCAACAGTTAAAAAAGACAGTACAGCAACAACCAGGGAAATTTTAATAAACATTAAACTATTTTACAGCAAACATATTTATATTTGTCTATTATTCTCAGGTTAATATAGTAAAAATACTCACCTTACTAAAGCCAAGATGCCTTTTCTTACAGACGAAAAAACCTTGCTTCTTATCTGATTTAAACCCCTAGCATTAAAAATAAATTCAGGCTCCATTCAGATTTACATCAAACGTATCCCATAGTATAATATCGCTAACTCTAGAAGGAGAAAGATATGGCAAGGTACCTCATGGCTTGGGACTGCAGATACTGCGGTACTAAGAGACTCTTGGGTAATGTTAAGGTGTGCCCTAACTGCAATAAAGTTAGGGAACTAGGAGTAGCTTTCTATAACATTAAGGATGCTCCTGAGGTAACCACAGAAATTGCAGCACAGTTAGGTAGTGGAGGTCCGAACTGGTACTGCTCAAAGTGTGGATCTGGAAATAAAGATACTGCTACCATCTGTGAATACTGTAAAGCTGAAAAAGGCACTAAATTCCATGTTCATAAGGTAACTAAATATGAACAAGGTACAGCGCCTACCTCAACTGAGCAGGCTGAAAAAGGTGTGGACCCCTATACTTATGTAGATGGAGGGGCTCAAGAACCTACAACTACTACAGGATACAAGGTCCCCAGTGACAGCAAAGCTCAAAACTATGGAATCATAGACCTTAGGGATGGCTTTGAGAATATAACTTACAAAGCCAGACAGTGGTACGATCAGAGTGAGCCTAGAAGTAGAATTGCTGCAATTGGCAGTGGCGCAGGTATTATTCTTTTTATTTTGTTTATCTGGAATTTCTTTTTTAACCTTACTCCTACTACTGCTACAGTTACAGGATTTAATTGGGAACAAAGCGTAACTGTATATGAGTATCAAGCTTTTAGAGAATCCAGTTGGACTACTTATCCACCAGGAGCTTATGATGTTAGCTCAGTATTTATGGATACAGGTAGGGATGAAAAGATTACCGATGGGTATAAAACAGAGTATGTGTCAGATACATGTTCGCGGACTGAATACGAACCTAAGATCTGCTATAGGGATGTGGACTATGGAGATGGCTCAGGAGGCTCGGAGCCTTATGATTGTGGGTCGAGTAGTATTGAGTACTACGCGTGCACTAAGCCTGTAACAACTGAAATCTACCATTTTGAAGATATCTACGATTGGTATCATACCTATAACATAAATAGATGGGGCCAAATAGGCACATATTATACTAATGGTAATGATCATAACCCGTACTACTCTAATTCGTATAGGTTAAACAATCAATATCTTGGAGGAAATCCTACACTGGGCCAACAAAAAGCTCAGGAGAACGTAGGAAGATACAGTGTAACTTTCTACTGCGAGTCTAACCAAAAAATTGGAGATAAAGGGTACTTCACTCTCGCTTATGATTACAACACTTGGGCTCGATTTCTTAAAACAGGTGACTACGAAATGAAAGTAAACTTCATGAATGTTGTAGTGCAGATACCAAATCCTAATTAGGGTTAAATTCTATAAACCGCTGTAAGGTATTTAATACCCCAAGGCGGTTTTTTATATGCTATAAGTTTTTGGGCTAATAAAACAATAGTGTGGATCTTTACTAAGTGCTGACCTTCTGTTAACTTAACAAAAACAGCGGAGGTAGAGAAAATGGACAATACCGTACTGGATTTTGAACAACAATACCTTAGAGTACTAAAAAGACTTTACGATAAACTTATCATTGCCCAACAAATAGAACTAGTAGATAGAGATAGAACAGGGGTAGGTACAGTAAGTGAATTTGGAGTTGGTCTAAAAGTTCCGGTATCTTTTGATGCTCTACCGGTTCTTAGAACCAAGTTCGTGCATATTAAATCTGTAATTATTGAGCTTATCTGGATGCTAAGTGGTAGTAGTAATATTAGATATCTATTAGAAAATAAAGTTGGGATTTGGACTCCAAACGCATACGAATATAACAAGAAACGTAAAGGTTTTCCGAATATCGGTATTGAGGACTACACTAAATTCATACTTTCTGATCCTGGGTTTGCAGCTACGTATGGTAATCTTGGTGGTGTTTATGGAGCTATGTGGAGGAATTTCAAAGGTTATGGTGTATCAGGCACAGGAGTTGATCAGATTAAAAATTTACTCCTAAACCTTAAAGAGAAACCCGAGTCAAGACAGCATATGGTGCTTGCTTGGAATCCCCAACAAGTTCATGACGTAGCACTACCGCCATGTCATTTTGCTTTTCAGGTGCATGTTAAGGGTAACAAGTTAAGTATGACAATGTACCAAAGAAGTGCTGATTGGTTTTTGGGAGTGCCTTTTAATATTACATCTTATGCCGTGCTGCTTTTGCTTATAGCACAATATAGTGGCTATGATCCAGACACGTTGTATGTGCAATTTGGAGATGCGCATTTGTATTCTAATCATCTGAACGCCGCAAAGGTACAATTGGATAGAATTAATATGGCACTGCCTGGATTACCTAAGATTAGATTTGATGAGATTGTGTTTAAGAATTATCTACTTGATGCACAATTTGAGCATTTTATGTTCGGTGGATATGACCATTTGGGTAGGATTTCTGCAGATATGGCTGTGTAAGTTTTAGGATTTGATTTGTTGGATAAATTTTTGTGTGTTTGATGTGGGGCCGGGCAGTTTTGGCAGCAAAGCTGCAAACTGCCCGGCCCTCAAACTTAACCCAACTAAACACACTAAAAGAAAATATCAAAAAGCAAAAATAAAAACCAACAAAGACGTTACAAAACTTGCTCAAAGAAAATACATACTGCTAAACTTAAAACAATGCTCAAAGGACTCTCGATACAAGAAGCCCAAGATAAACTCAAAGAATTCGGTTACAACGAGATAATCGATACCAAAAAAGTTTCCCCACTAAAAATACTTTTCAGACAAATCAAAAGTAATTTTGTAATCTACATGTTATTGGCTTCTGTAGTTATTTCTTTTGCAGTAGGGAAGGACACAACAGCTTACACAATAAGTGCGGTGATTATTGTAGTAATTTCAGTAGGGTTCATACAAGAATATAAAGCTGAAGAAGCAGTTGCAAGCTTGAAAAAGATGATTTCGGCAGTTTGTACAGTCATAAGAAACGGAAAAAAACAAGAAGTACCTGCAAAAGAATTGGTACCAGGTGATATTATTTTTCTTTCAAATGGTGAAAAAATCCCCGCAGATTGTGAAATACTCGAGTCTCATGAGCTTCGACTTAACGAGTCGGCACTAACAGGTGAATCAAAAGAAATAACAAAAAAACAATTAAATAACAGTAACAGTGAGGTAGACGAATCAAAACTATTTATGGGAACCTATATAGTTAATGGCAGGGGAATAGCAAGAGTAACTCATACCGGTATGAACACAAGATTCGGAAAAATTGCCCACCTAATATCTACAGCGGAAAAAGAATTACCTCTACAAATAAAAGTAAATAGTATCGCAAAGTATATGGTAACTGTTGCTTTACTAGCTTCACTAGCAACAGGTCTTCTAATGGCTTTTAGAGCACCGAATTTAGATGCCGGTACCCTTACAGAAATACTAATACTTGTGATAGCTTTGTCGGTTTCAGCATTTCCAGAAGGACTTCCTGTTGTTCTAATTACTACCCTAGCACTAGGAGCAAAGAGAATGTCTGAGAAAAAAGCAGTTGTAAATAGAATGTCTATTATAGAAACTTTGGGTGAAGTTACCACAATTTGCTCGGATAAAACAGGCACATTAACAAGAGGAGAAATGACAGTAAAATTTATATTCGCAGGTAATATCCTATATGAGGTAGGAGGAAGTGGCTATGTCGGCCATGGCAGAATTACATTGGATGGAGAGGAAATAAGACTAAGAGAGCACCAAGAACTAATTAAACTAATTGAAGCAGGTATAAGATGCAATGATTCTGAAATACAAAAAACAGGTACAGACAATGAGTATAGAGCTCTAGGATCTCCTACTGAAGCTGCACTATTAGTACTTGGTGCTAAGGCTAGTATGTACAAAGAAGATTACGACACAATAAGAGTAGATGAACATCCTTTCAATTCAGAGAAAAAGATGATGTCAGTTTCTTATAAAGACACTGATAAAATAATTGTTTTTTCTAAAGGAGCTCCCGAGATTCTTCTTAATAAATGCACAAGTGTGATTACAAAAACAGGAGTTAAATCCATAAACCCAGAATCAAAAGAAAAAATTGAGGTGCTTGCAAAAGAAATGTCCTCCAATGCATTTAGAACCCTCTGCCTTGCCTACAAAAATATAGGTTTAACTGAAAGTGAATACACCGAAGATAATTACACTTTCTTAGGACTTGTTGCTATGGAGGATCCACCAAGAGAAGAGGCAATAAATTCAGTCGCCATGGCAAAAAGAGCAGGTATCAGAGTTATCATGGCAACAGGCGATAGTAAAGAAACAGCTAAGTCAATAGCAGATCAAATTGGAATTACGGGCAATGTATTAGAGGGGAAAAATATTGACAATATGACCGATCAGGAACTTAGTATAGCAATAAAAGAAACCGGAATTTTTGCAAGAGTAAAACCCGAACATAAAATACGCTTGGTAAAGATCTTAAAAGAAATGGATGAGGTTGTTGCAATGACGGGTGACGGTGTAAATGATGCCCCAGCTCTCAAAGAAGCACATGTGGGTATTGCTATGGGAAAAAATGGTACCGATGTTTCAAGATCAGCGTCAGATTTAATCCTAAAAGACGATAACTTTGCAACCATAGTTGCTGCGATAGCAGAAGGTAGAACTGTCTATAACAATATTAGAAAATTTGTGACATATCAACTAAGCTGTAACATAACTGAGCTCGGAGTTTTATTTTTTGGAATGCTACTTGCTCCAATATTTGGTTGGCAAACTCCGCTACTAGTATCAATTCAGATACTTTTTATGAATTTAGTTACAGATAACTTACCAGCACTCACACTCGGAACCAATCCCACCTCAAATGATATTATGAGTGACGCACCAAGAAAAAGAGAAAATATATTGAATAAAGAACTCATTAAATTACTATTACTTACAGCTTTATCAATGGGAATTACAACTATTCTGGCTTACTTTGTTTCATATAACATATTAAAATTTGATTATGAAGAAAGTAGAACTACAGCCCTAGTTACCTTAATTATTGTTGAAATCGTAACAGCGTTTAACTTCAGATCATTTAGGAAAACTACTTTAAATAGGTCTCCATTTGTGAACAGAAACTTAGTTACTGCATCAGTACTATCAATTATGTTTACACTAGTAATCTTATATACTCCAGCAAAAACCTTCTTTGAGACTCAAAGCATTGGTATAACTAGTTGGGTTATTGCATTAGTGCTTAGTTCACTTATGCTCCTAGTCAATGATCTTATCAAGATTCTTAATATCAAACGCATAGCGTATATAAATAGCACCAAGTAAGTTAATATATGTAAATGAAATATCTAAAAATTTTCTTAACATCAACATTATTTTTTGTATTAATAGATGGTATTTGGTTGACTCAAATAGCACCGCAATTCTATAAAACTCACATAGGCCACTTACTAACAGATACACCTGATTTTGTAGCGGCGGCAATGTTTTATATAATTGCACTCGCAGGATTAATGGTATTTTCTATATTGCCTGCACTAAGCAAAAATTCGGCAAAATTAGCTCTAGTCTATGGTGGTTTATACGGACTGGTGACTTACGCTACTTACGATTTAACAAACCAAGCTACGCTTAAAAACTGGCCAGTAATTGTAACTGTTGTAGACCTTATTTGGGGAACATTTCTGAACCTAGCTGTTTCTATACTTGTCTATGTAGTAGTTAAGAAGTTTTTTTCGGAAACCAAGGTATAAATATGCTAACCTTATTTTTATAAATCTCGTATTCTAGGTTCCCATTGTATCGATTTTCAAGAAGAGGTATCCCAGAAACGTATGAAACCAATAAAGTTATAGTAACTGGACTTAATAAGGTCAGAAGAAACATTCCACTGGGGATTGTCATTACCCAAATTCCCCACCACTGTAATACCTCTCCAAAATAATTTGGGTGTCTGGAGTAGGACCAAAGCCCACTAGTCATTATTTTTCCATAGTTTTGTAACTCAGAGGTAAATTTCGATAATTGAGCGTCTGCGATACTTTCAATCAAAAATCCCAATACCCAAATTATAATTCCCAATACTGATATCACACTTAGAGCCTGACTATTAGTCACCGCACTAGTCAATAAACTTATAGAAATAATCACAGTAAGAAAGCCTTGGAGTAAAAACACTTGAAGATAACTTCTAATATAAAACCACTTTCCCCATGAATTACGCCATTCTTTGTATCTATAGTCTTCGGTTCTTTTTTTGTTACGCTGATGAATATGTAAGGACAACCTGACAGCCCAAATGATGGTACAAAATGCAACAATCCAAAAGCTTGCGTTTTCTATAACACTAGGCCTGGTAGTAACAGTAACAGCTACTAAGTATACAAACCCAACACCCCATGCAGTGTCAGCAATATCATTTCTTCTCACTAACAAAGAGTATACAAACCACAAACTAGAATATATAAACATCGATAGTACAAAAATAACAAAGAGTTGCACCATCAAATTAGTATGAACAATAAAAAAGCCTTAGGCAACTACTAATGTAGCCACCTAAGGCAAAAGACTAGGGAACCTGAGTCGAGTTAACGACAAAGGTACCATCAGTCATACGACAATCATCAAACTCATAAGTTTGGCGATCAGTTGTAAGAATCTGCCCATTAGTAACAGGACTAATAACCTCGTTATCAAGATTACACTTAAACTCTGTAATATACCCAGGTTCAAGAGCCATTGCTTTCAAATCTGTAGTCTTAATAATCATAAGTCTACCAGCTTCAAGACCTGCGATAGAAGGGGAAACACTCTTAAGGATAATGGGCAAAATACCCTTACCATCCTGCCAGATTCGCCCGGACATAGAAGAATACCCAGAGAACCCAATTCCACTAATAGAACCATTAGTTTCTGAATAATTAGTAGTATTTCCATATACTTCAATCATAATGGTATAAACTTGTGTATCAACTGCTACCACAGAACGGTAATCCCACTGGTAATTATTATCAGACTCTGGCCTAACAGCAGCAACCTGAGTTCCTGCAACAACAGGATTATCTGGGGCTACAGGGGTAACAGTAGGCCTTGGTGTACAAGCAGCAATAAACATAATAGCAAGTGCACAAAAAACAAAATACTGTTTTGGATTCAGGCTTTTCACATCAATCCCTCTTCTTGATTTCTCCAAATTGAGAATCGTTGGAATTTTACAGAAATTATCTTAATATTACAAATTTTGCAAAACATAATACTACCATTACGCAAACATCATTGTTACAATTTACCCATGAGTCAGATACTGTTAAATTTATTAGAATTAAGAACTAACTTGTATGTAACAGATTTTCTGGACATTCTAATTACAGGTCTTTTCATTTATTCAATCTTTATCTTCTTAAAAAACTCAAAAAACTACCTGGTCTTTATTGGAATTTCCTTTTCAGTACTACTATATCTTTTAGCGACTAATTTTAATTTGTATGTAACATTGATGACGCTTAGATATTTTGCAGGTATTTCAGTACTTGTGATAGTGATTGTTTTTCAGGCAGAAATAAGAAAATATTTTGAACTACTTGGGCTTATTGGTACAAGACAAATCAAACAAGATAAAAAAACCCCTACAGCTATTGAAATAATTCAAGCTTGTGTAAAAATGGCTGAATCAAAAACAGGTGCTCTTATTGTAATTCAAGGTAGAGATAATATTGATAGACATATAGAAGGAGGAACTAAACTTGATGGTATTATTTCGGAAGAAGTACTGCTTAGTGTTTTCGACCCGCATTCTGAAGGACACGATGGAGCACTAATAATAAACAACAACAGAATTACGCTATTCGGCTCACATCTTCCGCTATCTACAAATTTTAAAGAAATAGGAAAGCATGGTACAAGACACAGTGCTGCCTTGGGTCTTTCAGAAGTAAGTGACTCTCTTAGCATTGTAGTTTCAGAAGAAAAAGGCCAAATCTCATTATGCAGGGACGGGAAGATGAAAACACTTAAAGACTACTCTGAACTTGAAAAAGAATTAGCAAAATACATTACTTCAAAATTCGAAGAAAAATCAGAAAATTGGCTTCATAGAATAATCAAACATAATTTAAAATATAAAGTTTCGGCAATGATAGTTGCTTTCTTAGTTTGGTTTTTCATGGCATACCAGGCAGGTATTGTAGAAAAAACATTTGAAGCTGAACTTGTATTTAATAAAGTTCCTAAAGATACAATAGTACAAAGCTACACGCCTAAATCCTTAAAAGTTAGTACAAGAGGAAGAGGTGAGGGAAGCTTTGCTAATATAGATGCGACCGATTTTGTTGTACAAATTAATGCAGGAAATTTACAATCAGGGCTAAATAAAATACAGATAGAAAGCAAAGATATATCAATACCAGCAGGTCTTAGTTTGGTAGACTTTGAACCACAGACTGTCTTAGTTTCTTCAGAAAAATACACTAAAATGGAAATCTCTGTAGTTGCTAAGACAAAGGGTAATACACCAAAAGAAGTTGAGTTGAAAGGTGTAGCTGTAACCCCAGAGAAAGTTGAAGTTCTCGTACCACAGGGAAGTGAAGCCCCAAGCGAAATTGCAACTGAAGTTATCGATGTATCTAGCCAAACAGAACCTATAATAGTACCAGTAAAAATAATTATAGATGAAAAATTCAAACTAGTAGATCAAGCTGATTCTACAGTTAATGTGGCTCTTGATATTCAAAAGGTAGAAAACAACTAATTAAAATAATTGCCCTTAAGCAAATGAGTCAAATACTATTTTAGGATAGTAAAGCTTCCTCAATCATTAACTCTACAATCTGACAAGTTAAATAAAAGTTAAGGCACAACCCTTTTTACCAATCCTACCTGTTCTACCAATCCTATGAATGTAGTCTTCATAAGTAGCAGGCTCATCGTAATTTATAACGTGTGAAATGTCAGGAATGTCTATTCCTCTAGAAGCCACATCAGTTGCAACTAAAATATCAATCTCATCTCGTCTAAACATTGCGAGGACTCTTGTTCTAGCATTTAGTGACTTATTTCCATGAAGTGCGTCGGCTTTATGGCCTTTTGCTTGGAGTGCGTAAGCTAACTCGTCAGCACCTCTTTTAGTTCTTGAAAAAATCAAAACCCTCGAAAATTCTGCATTTATAAGTAGTTCATGCAAAACATCTATTTTCTTTCTCGAACCTGTTCTTACTACATCTTGGTCTACGTTTTTAGAGGCTGACTGTTTTGCAACCTCAATAGTTACAGGATTACTTAGCAAAGATGCAGAAATCTCTCTAATTTTAGGTGACATTGTTGCTGAAAAAAACAACGATTGCCTTGGT
Source organism: uncultured Candidatus Saccharibacteria bacterium (assembly GCA_964387275.1). Lineage (GTDB taxonomy): Bacteria > Patescibacteriota > WWE3 > UBA101185 > UBA10185 > CAYLVW01. The sequence goes on along the minus strand of CAYLVW010000004.1, from coordinate 58,080 downwards.
TGTTTAAGTTTGGAAATAATGAGCTTAACATCATTAATAAAACCCATATCAAGCATTTGATCAACCTCATCAAGAACTACAACATCAAACTGAGATAAATCTAAAAACTTCTTTTCAAATAAATCAATTAATCTACCCGGTGTACCTATAACAAACTGGGGATTTTTCCTAAGCACTCTAATTTGTGTAGAGTAGCTGGCACCACCAACAATTAAAACGTCGGTAATAAAAGTACCTGCAGCAAATTGCCTTAACTCAACTTGGATTTGGTTTACTAACTCTCTTGTGGGTGCAATTATTAAACATCTTTTTCTGTTATCACTTAAAACAGCATTAACAGCCGGAATCAAAAAGGCAGCTGTCTTACCGGAACCGGTACTTGCAAGTCCAACCACGTCTTTTTTTTCCATAATATGCTTAATTACCTGAGCTTGTATTTTTGTAGGATAAACATAATTTTTTCTAGAAATATTCTGCATTATTTTTGGGTGTAATTGAAAGTCTGTAAATGCTACTTCTTTGTCATGTACTGCTTCATAAACAGACTCTGTTGCTTTTGATATATACATCTCGTGCTTTATCACCTGATCCCTATATGGATTGTTTCTTTTAACTCTATAATTTTTGTAGTTGGATCTACCTAGTCCTCCGAAACTTCTTCCGGGTTTTTTACTACCATATGATCTATTTGAGCCGTAGTTTTTACTACCTTGGTTGCTAGAACCAAATCTTTTTGTATACATATTAACTTTCTGTGTTAGAGAACTTGCTCAAAACACGGTGGCCGAAAATAAAAATGGCCGCGGATGAGCAAAACAGATAAAGTGTAAAGGGGTTTGAAAACAAACCAGCAATAACAAGCTCTTGGTGTAAATACCTACAAATACCAACGTAAGCAATTACTGAATCTTTGTTTAAACAAAGAAGCGCTATCAAGACAAAATCACTTTGATCAATTTCGATCAATCACGTCAAGTATTATAGCACACTTGTTCAGTTTGTACTATTTAAGTGTAGGTGTTTTTCTCTATTGCTAAGGACAATACTTTGTATGTATTATTATCTATATGAACATTCTCTCAGGGTATTTCTGGGGTGAATTATCAATATTGTTATTGCCTTTTTTCAATGAATTTTCTTTCGGCCCAATTTACCAAACAAATTCACTTAAACTAATCATAAACATAGATGTTTAATGGTATTTAGTTTTTAGAACCGGATAGGGGGTGACTAGATAATGAAATACTTAGGTACAGTTACACTACTGCTATTGGTGGTAGGAGGGGTTAATTGGGGGTTAGTCGGGCTACTCAACCTTAATTTGGTTGAGATGCTTTTTGGTATGAGTATGGTTACTAAGGTTGTTTACGTTTTAGTAGGAGTTTCTGCGGTTTATGTTGGGCTTACGAAGTTTACTAAGATGTAATTATTGGTAGAGGTTAGGGCGGGTCTGCTGTACAGCAGACCCGCCCTCCCCATATCCAAAACAATTAGTATAGTAAACAAGATACAGTATTAACTAAATCCCCCTCTACAAAATAACATCATAAAAACCATCAACACCCTACCACAAGACAAAAACAGATGCCTTTTGTATAATCCATTTATTCAGGGAGAGCAAAATGAAAAAAATCAACGTAACCGTTAACGGACATGCGTTTGAAGCTGAGAAAAAGGGAGATATCGTCAACTCTCTAGATTATCTCGGTAAAACCTTCAACTATGACAACTATACTTATGACTTTCTCTGGGCTTTAGGCGGAAAAAACTACTACAGACGGGGAAGTAAAGCTAAAACTACCAAGCCTAATAGACTTATTAGAGGTATAAAAAATCTTAGAACCACTGCGTTGAGGTTTATGAATGAAGCTAGTTTTGATGCCCTAAAATTACCCGATAACGCTGTATTACTTGAACCCGATGCAGATGAAATAAAGATAAACGGTAAAAGGTACAGGTTGAGGTCACCTGCAGTTAGTATCGGCACTCTATATGTATACGTACCGGTACGGTAACAATTTAAGGACCAATGTATACCCACAAAGTATACAAAGGTCCTATCTTTTGTACACAGAGGCTCTTAAAGCATTTAAAATGACAGCAACATCAATTAGCTCCTGAATAACTGCACCGGCAATTGGTGGAATATAACCAAGGGCTGCAAAAATCATACCAATAATACTAAGCCCAACTCCAATATACATACTCTGTTTTGCAATTAACATAGTACGTTTGGATATCTCTATTGTTCTTAAAACAGATCCAAGATTGCCGTTTAATAAAACTACATCCGAAGCTTCAGTAGCTGCAGTTTGCTCTTGGTGGCTAAAAACCATGCCGACGTCAGATAATGCAAGAGCGGGAGCATCATTTAAACCGTCACCTATCATAGCAGTGGTATAACCTAAATCTTTGAGTTTTTTAACACCTTCCAACTTATCTTCTGGTTTGCAATCTGAAACAATAGTAACTTTACTAGAAAAAGTAGCTAACATTTGCTGGGTTCTTTCTTTGGTATCTCCTGTAAAAACAGATAAAGAAATGCCTTTATTTAATAGCTCTTTAATTACATCTAAAGATTCAGATTTTAATTCATCATCAAATATAAATTCAGCAAGTAGCTCATTCTTAGTAACTAATACGGCTGTGGAATTCTTAGAGCTGTGACCTCTATCTATCCTAAATGGTGTCGAGCCCAAGTAACCTGTTAAACCCTGCCCGGGAATTTCTTCAATTCTTGTCATCTCAGTTGGCGTAACACCTCTATCTTCTGAGTACTTAATTATAGCTTTTGCATAGGGATGATAAGAATTTCTTTCTAAAGAAGACGCAATTTCTAAAGCCTTCTTCTCTGAAATTGTCTTTGACTTGATACTAAGTTTTTTAACTGAAGGAACTCCAAGAGTAAGGGTACCGGTCTTATCAAAGACAATCGCTTTTACTCTTGATAATATCTCTAAGGCTGATAGCCTTCTGTAAACAACCCTTTGCTTTGCTGAAGCACTAACTCCCCCAATCAGGGCTATGGGAACTGCTAATATTAATGGACATGGTGTTGCTATTACGAGCACTGCAAGGAATCCACCAATACCACCCAAGTAAAAGTAGCCAAAGATTGCAATAATTAAAGATACCAAGGTAAACCAACCGCTAATCTTGTCTGCTAATTGGATAAATGGCGCTTTTTTAGACTGAGCTTCAGAAACTAAAGTAACTATCTTCTTAAAAGTCGAGTCCTTTTCTACAACAGTGGTTTTAATAGGTACTAACTCTCCTACGTTAACCGAACCGCTCCTTACTAACTCCCCAAACTTTTTTGAAACAGGTATAGCCTCTCCTGTTAAACTAGATTCATCAAACTCCCCCTTATCACTCTGAACCAAACCATCTAGAGGTACAACCTCACCCTTTCTTACAACAACAATAGAGCCTAGTTCGACTAAATCAATTTTTACAGTTTCTCTTGTTCCAGAAGTCCTCTCAACTAAAATCTCGTTAGGTATTTTATTCTGAAGTTCTTTTAAGGAATCTGTTGCTTTCTCCTGAGCATAAACTTCAAGGCTATTACCTCCCGACATCATCAGAACAATTACAGAAGCCACTAAGTAGTTCTCAGTAACAACGCCTGTTCCAATTGCTAGAAGTGCAATATAATCAAGTGCAAAACTTCCTCTTTTTAGAGTCTCATAAGTTTCCTTAAGTAAAGAAACACTACCAATAAAAATACCTACCCAAAGATACAAATTCAGTATAGTGGTTGATTTTATAAAATTTCCATAAATAAAATATAAAAAGATTGACCCTAAAACAAATATTGGTATTGAAAAAGTTCTAAGTATCTTAGACATAAATAAATGATATATCTAAAAAACAAATACTCAAATAAAATCATGTTAGTATAGAAAAATGAAAATAAAGATTAAGAGATTTGATAAAACAATACCACTTCCAGAATATAAAACCACGGGCTCAGTCTGTATGGATATGTACAGTAGGGAAAATGTCACAGTGGCTGCAAACTCTTTTGGGTATATACCTTTAAATGTAGCTATTGAGGTACCAAAAAATTATTGGGTGATGCTTACGGCCAGAAGCTCTCTCCACAAAATGGGCCTGATACCAGCAAATGGCATCGGTGTAGGAGATTTAGATTTCTCAGGTGATGGGGATGAGTATAAACTAATAGTCTATAACACATCCAAAAATGACGTTACAATAGAGAAAGCTACACGAGTGGCGCAGATCATGGTTGTGAGGTATGAAAAAACCACGTTGTCAGAAGTACAAAAACTCAAAAATGAAAATCGCGGAGGAATAGGCTCTACCGGTACTAAGTAGCCTATAGAGCACAGGATTTTAATCTGTGGCAGTACTAAGACCTATAGTTTGTAGAACGTATTAATTTATGTTATTCTACACACACTCATCTGGAGGGAGCATGAGAATAGGAAAAAGCAGAAAATCGATGATTCTAGATTTACTTCTTTTAACAACATCCTACCTTATACTTCAAGTTCTATGGATTGTCTTTGTAATTCACCTGGATATATATGTAGGAAAAACAGTGCCACTAGTAAATTTTTCGCTAGCTGAGCTGTACACCAGGTGGACAATTTCTGGAGATTTTCCTTCTTTACTATGGGTTATTATCTATACTCTTGCAATTTTTTACAGGATTGGTAAATATCTCACGAGTAAGGATAGATGACTCTTGATTGGGTACAAAGTAAAAAACACTCCACTTTGTACCCAATAATGTATTTAGTATATAATTTAATTCAAATGCTCGGACCAAATTCAATTCCTCAAATATCAAATACTTTAGAAACAGAACAGCTCACAGACCGAAAACCATCTAAAATTACAACAAACACTTACTCGCTTAAAGGTGAGAACAGGGAGGTGAATGCAGATAGAGTATTTGCACAAAACGGTACAATTGGGGTATTCGATGGAGTAAGCAGTATGACAGGCGCTTCCACAGCCTCAGAAATCTGCTACCAGAAACTAAGAGATTTGACACCAAATCTCCCAACTCAAGCTGAAAACGGTAGGGAAGTAGAAGAAAAAATTGTAAAACCCCTCGAAAGCATGTTGTTTCAAGCAAATGCTGAGATCCAAGCCCTAGAGCAAAAGGGAGGAACCACTGCAAGTATTGCCCATGTAGTCGAAGTCGGAGGAAAAAGAGGAGCTGTTGTAGTTTACGCAGGTGACTCTAGGGTTGCCAAATACAATCCCCAAACAGGAGAACTAACTACAATAACAATTCCAGACAACCCGGCGTTAAGAAAATTAAGATCTAACCCAGATCTAAAAGACGGGTTGGACAATATTGAATATCATTTTGCAAGTCAAACACCTGAACTTCAAGTGTACGGAGCTTTTTCAAATGTATTAGACAATGGAGTTGGAAAATTAAGACAAGTACACGCCGCCTTTACCCCCTTAGAAGAAGGTGAATTGATAATAGTCATGTCAGACGGTGCAAACCTCCCTACACAACAACTCAAACTCGTACTAGGAGATATAAATCCAGAAACTGCTGCTAAGGGAATCGTGGATGAAGCAGATTCTACATATAAAGCTAAAAAACAAAAAAGAACCCAAATCCCAGAAGGAGAAGGTTTCATTAGAGGAATTTATGGTAACGAAGATGATAGGTCAGTAGTAGTACTCAGGAATGGAATTGATTCTAGATCTTATACTGGGGTACTTGGGTTTTTATCTGCAAAGTATCCGGATCTTATGAAAGCAAAATCGGCAATAGATAGATTTATACAATCTCCTAAGGGTTCAGATGAGTCCAAGTCTGCCATCGAAGAAATTTTAGATAGTGTAGAAGATCAAGAAGAGGGTTTAGCAGAAATAGGGGATCTGATAAAAAAACTTCATAACACACGAAGTAGCCTGCTTTCTAAATATAACAAGGCAAAAGAAAAGGGAGATCAGTACAACGCTTTTGAAGAAGATTCTGGTTTAAACAACATTGAGGATCTGGTATATCTTCTCGGAGTAGTACCCTCATCCGCGTATCCAGAGGGTATGCAGGCTCCAAAATTAATACAACAAATTGAAACTGTTTTGGATGAATCTACTGATATAAACCACGCCACCAAACTGCTAAGGGGGATTCCATCAGCCCTAGGCATAAGAAATGCAGTACATAAACTCAAAATAAAACGAAGTACAAATATAAGAGTAAAAGGCTAAATAGTAACCTAATCTTCTCAGCATCATTTCAGAATACATTTATAAACTACTAAAAGTAATTAATTTGAAAGTAATAAATAATATGAAAAAAACTACTTTAGTAGCTGGTTTGCTGGTTCTCACGGCGATAGGTACACTTGGAGCTTTATCTTTAACCAAAGTGTATGCAGAAGACAATGTACAAACTAAAACATTGCTTCAAACAATAGTAGAAAAATTTAATCTAAACTCTGATGATGTTCAAAAAGTCATAGATGAATATAGATCTGAAAGAAGCTCAGATAGAAAGGAAGAGCTAACTGAAAAACTAGATTACTTAGTATACAAAGAAAAAATCACTGAGGACCAAAAAAATAAGATTTTATCTAAGTACGAGGAAGTAAAGGACAAAATGAATGAGTTCTGGAAACTCTCTGTAGAGGAAAGAAAAACCAAGATGGACGAGCTGCGAGATGAAATAAAGTCTTGGGCAGAGTCTAATAACATAGATACTAGGTACGTTTTTATGCTTGGTATGGGCGGAGGGAAAATGGGTAAAGGGCATGGAGATGGTATGATGGGAGGATTTGGTGAGGATCTATAATTCTCAGATTTCTCTCAGGTTTTTGTGAGAGTATTTAGAAGCGAGGAGGGAAAGGGGCGGCCGAAGGCCGCCCCTCCCTTAATCCCTCTCACCAAAAAAAAATAAATACACCTCACTGCGACAACCAAAGATTTAACAGATCCCTCAGCAAAAACTCAGGAAAAAAACTATAATACAAAGAATGAGAATACTAATAGTTGAAGATGAATCAAAAATTGCGTATGCACTAAAAAAGGGCTTGGAGCAAGAGAACTACACGATAGACATAGCATTAGATGGAGAACTGGGGTTTGATATGGCTATAACAGAACCATACGATCTTATCATCTTAGATATAATGTTACCCAAAAAATCCGGATTAGACATTTGTAAAGACCTAAGAAAAAGTGGAGTAAAAACCCCAATACTTATGTTAACAGCAAGAACTGAACTTGAAGATAGAGTGTACGGACTAAATACTGGGGCAGATGACTATCTAACAAAACCATTTGCATTTGAAGAGCTGTTAGCCAGAATCAGAGCATTATTACGAAGACCACAGTCAATACAAGATGAGATACTGGTCTGTGAAGATCTCATAGTTAACCCATTAAACTACGTTGTGACTAGAAATGGAGAAGAAATAAACCTCTCAAAGAAAGAATTTACGCTATTAGAATACCTTTTAAGAAATAAAGACAAAATTCTATCTAAAGATAAAATAACTGAGCATGTGTGGGAGTTTGATTCTGATATCCTACCTAACACGGTAGAACAATATATAGGCTATCTTAGAAACAAAATAGACAAAAAGTTTCCAAATAAACCTCAGTTAATACATACTATTAGAGGCTTTGGTTATAAGATTAGTAAATAAGTAGTAAAAGATGTTCAAATCAACAAAAATAAAATTAACTGCATGGTATTTAGCAATAATTATGGTGATAACCATAACTTTTAGTTCTGTAGTTTACTACGGAGTAGGTGCAATAACTACGAGAGCCCTGACTTCACAAAATATCAGACTAGAAAATGAATTTAAAGACTGCGTGATAATACAACAACCTAAAAGATTTATTAACAGATTTGATGTAGAAACACTCGAAGAAATAAGGCATAAGACATTTGTAACTCTCATTTGGATAAACATACTAATACTTACTACATCTGGGATACTTGCCTATATTTTGGCAGGTGAAACCCTAAAACCAATAGAAGAAATGGTCAGTAAACAAAAACGATTTGTATCAGATGCAGCCCATGAACTAAAAACACCTATAACTGCACTACAAACTGATTTCGAAGTGACTCTACGCGATAAAAATTCAAAAACTGCTGATCTACAGGATACTATCGAAAGGGGTCTTGAAGAAGTACAAAATTTAGCAAAGCTTACAGAAAAATTATTAAAACAAAGTAAGTACAGCTTTAGTAGTAACGTAACAAACTCACAAAAAACTAATTTAAACACCTTAATCAAAGAGGTCTACGATAAATATAAAAACTCATCAAACAGAGACACACTTACTCTTCAACTCCCCGACTATGAAGTAAATGCTAAAGTAAACGTTATAGAGTTTAAAGAAGCGATATCAAACTTAGTGGATAATGCAATCAAATACACACCAATAGACAAAAATATTGTGGTTGAACTTTCTAAATCCTACTACACCGCAACTATTGGAGTAAAAGACCAGGGTGAGGGCATAAGTGAATCGGAGCTGAAAAATATATTTGAACCGTTTTACAGAACAGACAAATCCAGAACAGATTCTAATGCAAATGGATACGGATTAGGCCTTGCAATAGTAAAAGAGATTGTTGAAAAGCATTCAGGAAAAATACAAGTAAAAAGCAGTGTAGGGTTCGGATCGGAGTTTACAATAACAATTCCAGCTTTATAGGTTAACATTTAAAAATGTTTACTACTATTAGTAAAGTGTGAGACGATTACAGTATGAGTAAATATAAGTTACTAACATTCATAGTTTTAGGGTTTTTGGCTTTCACATTAACAGCGTGTACTTTGTTTAGTAAAGATGAAACTAAAGAGGAAAACTCCCAAACACAAGAACAGTCGAACAACAATCAGACAGACGTATCGGGCAGTTTAATGGATCTATTAAAAATGAACGCAGCCTTAGTATGTGATTCCAATTACGAAGAAAACGGAACTAAAGTAACATCAAAATCCTATCTCTCGGGAAATAAATTAAGAGCTGAGACTATGACAGTCACACAAGATAAATCGTACAATACTTATATGATCGCGGATCCAGAATGGATGTATATGTGGGGACAAAACCCGGAAGACCCTAAGTCGGGAATTAAAATATCAAACAAAGATTTCTCCGGTTTGGCAAATGATGCTAAGGACCTTATCTCAGATCTAGTCCCACAAGATAGTAAGGAAAACGTAGACGAAGACATAACTACTAATAGTATGAACTACAAGTGTAAACCCTGGGTTGTAGATAATAACCTGTTCACACCACCAACGGATGTTACTTTTATCAGTATGGATGAATCATTCAATAATTTGATGGATGAACTTAAGCCCACTACAACCGGTCTTGATCAAGATCTAGATCTTAGTAATAGGTGCTCGATTTGTGATATGGTACCGGAAGCAAGTGCGAAGGCTGAGTGTAAAATTCAGTTTTCTTGCCAATAATATTCTAAGCTGCCCAATAGCTATTAATATTATGTAAATACCAAATTAAATATAGAACTAGTATCCGATAGGGTAGTTAGTAGTGAGGAAAACATGCATAGTGGAAAAATGACAAAAATAGTTGCAACAATAGGACCTGTTTCTGAAGATGAGCATACATTAAAGCACCTTATAAAGGCTGGGGTTAATGTTTTCAGGTTCAACATGAAACACAATGTTAAGGAATGGCATGAAGAGCGAATAAAAAGGGTACAAAACTGTGCAGCAGAGTTGGGTATCACAGTAGGGGTACTCGTAGACTTACAAGGACCGGAAATTAGAATAAACACACCAGCTCAAGTTACATACGATGTTGTAGTAGGAGATACAATTTATTTCACTGAAAATCCGGAAGATGTGAATCTAGAATTCCCAACAGTGATATTAGACAAAAAACATGTACTTAAACATCTGGAAACAGGAGATAAATTCTCTATTGATGATGGATTTATGGAATTTGAAACAATCTCGATTGATAAAAACACAGCGTTAGCAAAGGTACTGGATGCAGGAAAAATTAAAAACAGAAAGTCATTAAATTTAGTAGGCAAAAATATAGATCTCCCTTCACTTACAAATAGTGATCTGGAACGGCTCGATATTGCCTCAAGAACTAAAGTAGATTTCATCGCACTATCCTATGTCAGAAGTGCATCAGATGTTAAAACACTGAGAAAGGAGATATCTATAAGAAATTTGAAATCCAAAATTGTAGCAAAAGTAGAAAACGAAATGGGAGTAAGTAACATTAATGAAATTATCGATGCCTCAGATGCAGTTATGGTAGCAAGAGGTGATCTCGGAGTGGAAGTACCAATAGAGAAGTTGGCATTAATGCAAAAAGAGATAATAGAAAAATGCAGACTTAAGAACAAACAGGTAATTGTTGCAACACAAATGCTTCAATCAATGGTAGAAAACAGTATGCCGACACGAGCAGAAGCTACGGATATTGCAAATGCAGTTTTTGATGGTACTGATGCAATAATGCTTTCCAATGAAACTGCATCAGGAAAATACCCAGTAAAAGCCGTAGAAACAATGAAGAGAATTGCTAAGTACAACGAGACTCACACATCGTTTGATGGATTTACACCAATCGTAAAAGATCAAACAAATGCAATTGTTAAATCCGCAATAACTATGATTGATAGTAATCTACTTCATATTGATAAAATTGTTGTTTTTACGGACACAGGCTACACTGCAAAAGTTGTATCAAGCTACAGACAAAAAAAACCGGTAATTGCAGTAAGTAGCGATAAAGAATCAATCGAAGCTCTAACTTTATGTTACGGAGTAATACCAATACATCTAAAATTCCCCAACGGTGAGTTCACCTATAATTTTATTGACGATAGAGTCAAAGAAATAGGCCAAATAAAAGAAGGTGAAACTATTCTGGTAATACATGGAAGGAAATGGCATGACCCAGGACAAACAAACGCTGTTGTTATCTACAAGGTATAATCAGGAACATGCCTAGAACGCTTAATATCAACAGTGAAATCTTCCAAAAATGGCACCCCATCCTCAATAAGTAGGCGTTTTTGCTCATAAGAAGCTGGTTCTATAGTATCAATTCCTACTATAGTAATAACCCCGTCTCTATTTACAACACGCCACCATGGAATAGACTCTTCTAAAATTCTTGACCTACTTAACCCGCTGAGCACCCACCCAACCTGTCTTGCCGCTCTAGGATTTCCACAAACTAGTGCAATCTGGCCATAGCTCATAACTCTACCTTTAGGGATACTCTTAACTACTCTTAAAACATTACTACTAAAAGAGTTATTATCTTTCACTAGAAGATCTTCTATCAACTTTATATACATCAACTAAACGTTCGGTATCTTTGTAAAAAGAATAAATAGGGGTTCTCCCTATCTCTTCAGGATATCTTGTACTATCTCTGTTGAAAATAAAACCCCTCTTTACTTTTACAATATAGTAACAAGTTTTATTCTCAACACTTTTATATTTAACACCTGACATATAGATTTCAGTAATCTCCTTACCTTCATTAGAAATATAGTATCTACACTCAGGGGAATCACTTACGATCAACTGATTAATATATTTAAGATTTCGAAAGTGGGGAAACCCAAATGTCAGTACCTCCTTACCGTCATACTTCCTTGCTGTTAGATTACTAAAGATATGTTTATCATTCCACGGATACTCTGGTGAATTATGTATAAAAAGTCTGTAAGATTGGTAGCCAAGTAAATAGATAATAAACAGTATTATTAACGAAACCAAGAACAAAAGTAGCTTGTTTCTAAGTACTGACAGGCCTAAGGCAATCATGAAAAAAACTGGAATAACATAGTTATAAATATGTGTCCCGGGTTTACTCATCAAAAATAAAATTGAAACAAAGTTTACTATAAACCACAGTATGTATATCCAAGACTTTCTTAAACTAAAAACACTAAGTAGAGCTAACGCTCCATATACATACAGTGTTAGATGTGGGTTATAAAGTTGAAATATACTCAAGTGATTTTGATATCCATAGGAGCTGATACCAACTCTCCTACTTAAATACTCCATATTTGAGTCATTGTTTACTTGAGAAAAAAAGTAGGGAACCAAAAAAGGCAGAAGTAATACTATAACAGTAAGTAAATTAGAAATAATAAAAACAATCTTCTGTTTCTTAGTGTGAATTGAGGAGTTTAATATTAGTGCTACATAATAAAAAATGGGCACTAGAAAAAATATCGCATCCCAGTGACTAAGAAGAGATAAAGCCCATGCGACAGAGCCTAGATTTGACCACAGTATTAAATTCCTGCCCTTATCTCTTGAAATCGAAAACAGAAACAAGCAAAGAAAAGAAAAAAACAAATTCAGATTTTGGTATTGAGCTACTCTCCCAAAGCCTACAAAAAAACCATTAACAGAAAAAAGTAAAGCAACCAAAAAAGATACCGTTGTACTTCTAGTTACTCTAATAAGAAGCAAATACAAAACAATAACAGCCAAACTTCCTATTATGGAGAAGGGAAGTCTTATATTTAACTCGTCGGTAGTATCCCAGCCGTTAAGTAATAAGGGAACAGACGACACAAAAAACTGCATAGGTCCTTTTCGTTGAGCCATAAAAAACTCGATAACATTTTGATCGGATTTTAACCTAATAAGAGCTTTTTTCTCATCATCCTGGAATTCTGAGTAGCCTAGATTTATAAATCTAAAACTAAATGACACGAAAAATACTACGACTAAGAGTAAGTACTTATACCAATTTGATTTAATGTTATGACTTAGCATGTCTGGTTTTATAGTTAATAAACCTAGTATAGTAGAAGTGTTTCACCACCTCAGTAGTTATAAAATACCCAAGGGTTACTGCCAATACTACTATAACCTGCTGAATACTTGGCACAACAAATCCAAAAAAATTACTTACAGCAGGTATAAATGGTATTAGTATAGTTGCAACAGCTGCAAATAAAGTAAGAAATTCCATGGTGAAAGATGGCTGTTTAGTGGTTCTAAAGAACCATTTTCTCGTACGAATAGAGTAAATAAGCAGAAGCTCGGTAAGTATGCTGCCCATAAACCAATAGGTTCTTAGAGGACCTGTACCATAATCTTTAAATAAAGCAAAAAATACAAAATCAAAAAATGTGCTTATAACCCCAAGTATCGAAGCCATAAGAGTAATCTCCCTGACATCATAGGAATGTGGTCTTTTTAGCTCGTCAGCCTCTACCTCATCTGTTGAAATACTAATCATAGGAAAATCTGAAAGCAAATTAACCAAAAGAATCTGTACTGGAAGCATAGGTAGATAGTCAATTACTAGAGAAGCAAAGGCTAAAGCATAGAAATTACCAAAATTTGAAGCTAAAGTGGATTTTATATACTTAGTTGTATTAACAAACGTTCTTCTACCTTCTTCGATACCTTCAATTATCACGTTTAAATCATTTTCAAGAAGAATGATATCGGAAGATTCCCTTGCAACAGCAGACGCCCCCTCAACAACTATGCCAACATTAGCAAGTTTTAAGGCAGGGGCGTCATTTATACCCTCACCTAAGTATCCTACCTCATGATTCTGTTCAAGAAGTTCAATTATTTTGTATTTCTGCTCTGGTGATACTCTGGCAAATACACTATGTGCTTTAACTAAATTTAATCGTTCTGTTAAACTTTTATTCTCTAAAAAATCACCAAGTAATACATCAGTAGGATCTGTTATTATGCCGACTTTAGATGCAACTGCTCCCGCAACTTCAGGACTATCTCCAGTTAGTACTTTTATATCTATGCCCATTTTTTTAGCCTTCTGCACAGCCTCATAAGTAGAAGCTTTTATAGGATCTTCAAATGAGATAAGACCTATAAGTTCTAAGTCCTTCTCTTCGTCCTGGGGAGTGTAACCAAGTGACTCATAATAGGATCTTTTAGCAACCAAAAGAACTCTTCTGCCGTACATACCCTGGAATACAAGCCAATGGGTAATTTCCTCAAGTTTTTGAGGTCTGACACCTTTGATATGGGAAAGTAAAGACTCCGGAGCACCTCGCACTACAATCTCATATTTTAAGCCGTCTTTAATTAGAGTTGAATTTCTCCTCCTAGAAGGATTAAATGGTATATTTGAAATCTTCTCAACCTCAAGAGCTCGACCCTTTTCTTCCATAGAGCAGGCTTTTATAATAGCAAGGTCGAAAGAGTTATTAGGAAGTTTTGAGTCTCCAGAGTAATCCGAAACGACTGCTGCATAGAATAAGGTGCTTGCTTTATCAGTACCCCAAATCTCAGATACGGTCATAGAATTTTCAGTAAGAGTTCCGGTCTTATCACTACACAAGACTTCTATACTTCCCAAATCTTCTATTGCAGACAACCTCTTAGCAATAACTTTCTTCTTTGCCAGCCTTTTAGCCCCGTGGGTCAAAGAAAATGTTGTAACAAGCGGAAGAGCCTCAGGAATAACACCAACAGCCATAGCAATTGAAAAAACTATTAACTCAGGCACTGATATTGTGTCCGACTTAGTAATTAATTGAATAACAAATACTATAAGAAGGGTTACTACTGTAAGGTACAATATAAAGCTACTAAACTTGTTAATCTGCTTCTCAAAACTGCTTGTATCTCTTGTCTCTGTACTTAATTTGGCTATCTTTCCAATCTCGGTATTTCGGCCGGTTGCAATCACAAAACCTCTACCACCACCATCCGTAACTGTAGTACCACTAAATACTACATTAGAAGCTTTGTATACATCAGCAGAAGATAGATTTAACAAAGCTTCAGATTTAATAACATCAATGGATTCACCAGTAAGTATAGATTCATTTACTAATAGGTCATTAGTAGCAACAAGTCTTATATCTGCTTGCAAAATATCTCCGGTCTCAATAACTACTAAATCACCAACAACAAGTTCTTTTGAATCAATATTGCTTAGATGGCCATCTCTTATCACTTTGACCCTATTTACTACATACTTTTCTAAATCTTTAAGGGAAAGGTCAGATTTGTATTCTTGATAAAATCCTAAAATAGTATTTATTAGTATAAAAATAACAATCATTACTGCATCCACTTTTTCCCCAAAAAGGAAAGCAAGCGTTGCAGCAACAAGAAGAAGATAAATAAACGCGGATTTAAACTGCCTTAACAAAATTGCAAACCAAGTAGTTTTACCGATTTTTATCTCGTTTAGTCCTTGAGTTTTTAGGATTAAATTAGCGCTATCAGTACTCAAACCGACTTTCTCACTTGAGTGTAATTTAGTTTCAAGTTCCGAAATATCTAGGGCTGTGTAGTCGGAAAAAGACATATTAAAACTATATCACCCCTAAGGGAGCTAAAAAATACGGTAAATACAGAATTCTTGAAAAAAAGCCCGAAAAAGTGTAAATTCTCAAAACCAGGAGAGAAAATGGATTTCATGAGCATCGCAAAGTATGTACTTTTTGCCATAGCTCTACTGCTAGTTATAGGAATTGCTGCAAAAGCATATATGTCCTTAAATTTCGATTATAGTGAGCATTACATTGGCCTATTTGCTACAAAGTATGACTTAAGATTTGATGCTTTCGTCATTACAACAACAGTTGAAGGGTCTGAGTTTCCTATGGTCACTATGGTAAAACAAGGTATTAATAGTACAAAGGCGTATGTGGAAGGGGTGATCATTACTAAGTTTGGATCTCCAACTACTGTAGCAGATTTCCCCGCCTACACAGGTTTTCTGGATTATCTACTAAATACACACAAAGGTATTATAGAAAATCCAGATCTTTATGGAATTAGCTTTAAGACAGAACGGGTTTCAGGCATTGATTTTGCTTTATTCAAGCTAACACCAGAGGCTTTCTCTAGATTTATTACTAGTAGTGTTAATGGAAGTTATAACCTGCAGTAGATGATGAGTTGATTTGGATTTGGCTGGGATAGGTTAGCTTTTGATAGAGGCGGGCTGCACGACTGCATTTGTACACAAATGCTAGTCTGCAGCCCGCCCTAAACATATGCAGTGTTTGAAAAATAGCAAAAACATACAACAAAAACCCCAAAAGACATATAATAAAAAAATGAGCACCCAACTAATCGGAAACACACTTTCAATCATAGGACTTATAATAGGTTTAGGAGCAGTAACGGTAATTGATGTGCACGGTTTCCTAGGTCAAAAATCAGGCTATTGGACAAAAGCAACAATAACAGCTCACAAAATAACTAAACCATTAATCTGGCTTGGCACAATAGTATTTATACTTGGAAGGCTAATTCTAAATATCACTGCAGGTGACAACATTACACAAATACAGTGGTTGCAATCACTTATTCTTATCCCGATGGTAATAAACGGCCTATTTCTAAGCTTTTATGTAAGCCCATATCTCTTAAAACAAGAAAAATTAGGTAAAATAGATGAAATTCTTCCAAAAAAACTCCAAACAAAAATTCTCGTTAGCTTCATATTTTCTTTTACCTCATGGTGGGGATCAGTGGTACTGCTAATTCTTGAGATTACAAAATATTAAACTATGACAAAACTATTACATTTTCCAAACAATTTCCTATGGGGAACAGCTACAGCAGCGTATCAAATAGAAGGTAATAATGATAATACTGATTGGTGGCACTGGGAAAAAAAGCCCAAGAAAAAAAATACAAAATACCCAAGAGAACAATCTGGAATAGCTTGTGATTCCTACAATAGGTTCGAGGAGGACTTTGAACTAGCAAAAAAACTAAATAATAATGCTATAAGAATAAGCATAGAGTGGGCAAGAATAGAGCCAGCAGAAGGATATTTTGACCAAAAAGAAATTAATCATTACAGAAAAGTCCTCCAAGCAGCAAAAGAACGCAACTTAAAAACATTTGTCACACTTCACCACTTTACAAATCCCCTATGGTTTTCACAAAAAGGAGGTTGGGTAAATCCCTTATCACCTACGATCTTCTCTAGGTATGTAAAAAAATGTACAGAAGAATTTGCGGACTTAGTAGATACATTTTTAACTATAAATGAGCCACACGTATACATTGTATATGGTTTTGCAAATGGAAAGTGGCCTCCAAATCTAATTAATCCAGTACTCTCAGTTATTGTTCAAAATAACTTTATTAATGCCCACATAAAAGCTTATAACACTATAAAGCAAATAAACTCTGAAATAAAAGTAGGGATACCACTTCAAATGGTTTGGTATGAAGAAACAAAAGGCCCCCTTAGACTACTAGACAAAATGCTTTGTAAACTCCTTTACTTTGCCAACACAGATTTTTTCATGTTCCACATAAAAAACCATATAGATATAATTGCAATGAACTATTACTTCACAATAAAACTACATAGTATTTGGCCTGTAAAAGCCCCTGATATGTTCAGAGAGCCAAAATCATTCTTAAACTACGATGGGCTTGAAAAAATACTCTTAAAACTAAAAAAGTACAACAAACCTATATATATAACAGAAAGCGGCATGCCGGATGAAAAAGATGAATATAGACCTCAGCAAATTAAAAGCATTTTGCACGCATGTTATAGAGTTATTAACAAAGGTGTTGATTTAAAAGGGTACTTTCACTGGTCTCTTATAGACAACTTTGAATGGCATCATGGATACTGGCCGAGATTCGGCTTGGTTGAGATTGATAGGGAAGACAACTTAAAAAGAAAACCTAGAAAGTCTTTTTATTATTATGCTAATATTTGTAGAAATAATGCTTTAGAGCTTTAAAATGAAACTTACTGCCATACTACAAAAATTTAAGCATAAACAAACTTATAAGGAGCAGGTTAAGTCAGCTGTAACACTATTAAAGAAATTACTCTCGCTCAAAATAACTAAAATATTCCTAATAGTTCTTTCAGTACTTATAGTGGGGCCTATAATACTTTTTGTCTTGTTACGTCCCACCCCACAAAAGGATATAGAATATGGAACTACTTTTAGTAAAAAATATGCCACGGAAATAGGACTGGATTGGAAACAAGCATATCTAAAAATACTAGATGACCTAGGAGCCAAAAATCTACGGCTAATAGTATATTGGGACGAATCAGAACCTGAACCAGATAAATATAACTACGACGATATAAAATGGCAGCTTGAAGAAGCTGAAAAACGAAACTTACATGTAATACTATCTGTAGGTCAAAAAGTACCAAGATATCCGGAATGTTTTGAGCCACAATGGTGGAAAAATCTAAAAGACAAAGAGACTAAAAATAGGGAACTTTATGAATTTACAATGAATACTGTAATAGAACTTAAAAAGTATAATAGTATAAAGATATGGCAAATAGAAAACGAACCATTCTTCCCATTTGGGGAATGTGCACCATTAGACAGAGGACCTATCGTGGAAGAAATAAAACTTGTACGTCAAATAGATAAAAGACCAATACTAGTTCAAGATAGCGGTGAGGGTGGGTTCTGGCTACCTACATACTCACTTGGAGATTATCTAGGAATATCAATGTATAGAAAAATTTGGTACGACTTCTGGGGAGTGTTTCTAGGCAGATTCATCTACTTTCAATACCCCCTGGCTCACTGGACCTACAAAATCAAAGCCAATTTAGTAGGAGTGCCTATCGATAGAATATATGTTACGGAACTACAAGGAGAACCTTGGGGACCAGGACTCAATACAAAACTATCAAAAGAAGATAAAGACATGACAATGTCAAAAAAAGACTTCATAGATACAATAAGTTATGCACAAAATGCAGGATTTAAACATTACTATGTATGGGGAGCAGAATGGTGGTTATGGGAAAAAGAACACAACAATGAGCCTTTCTATTGGGACACAGCTAAAGCCCTATTTAGAAAATAAGAAATAATCAAATTTTCATCCTATAATAACCGTATATTGTCTATCCTATGCCTTAGAGTTACTTATATAGTATAACTAGTATCTACAAGTAAGATGTTGTTGGTAGATAGTCCAAAAAATAGTACCTAAAAATTATAATAAACTCATTGCTTAGTAATTATCTTGCTAAGACCTATTTTTACAAAGCCACCTATTAAACCTGCGTCATCAGAAAATTCAGCTGTAACTATTTTTGGGATAGATAAAAACTTCTCAGTACTAAGTAATCTTCTTAGCTCAGATTTATAAAAAGGGAACTTTTTTGATAAACTTCCTCCCAGTACAACAAGATCAGGCACCCACATTGCAGAGACATTATGAATTCCAACGGCTAAGTACCGTGCATAATCCAGCCAAAAAGCCTCAACCTCGCATTTCTCTGGTTTAACTCCATATATATCCTCAAAAGCTCTGCCAGATATGTAAGACTCTAGAGAACCTCGATGACCTGTACTAGAATTATACCTACCATCCATCATAACTATCTGATGTCCAGGCTCTGAATAGTAATAATTTACGCTTTTCTTCATCTTCTCAACCCTAACACCTCCCACTCCCGTACTTAGTGTTATATAAGCTGTAACCTTACTTGTAAGACCCGCTCCCAACATTGCTTCCCCAAGGCCAGCTAAAGCGGCATCATTTTCTACCAGTAATTTAGTTTTACTATATTTACCACCTACTAGAAAATCAAAGGGAAAATCATTTAGTACGCTGTAATTTGGTAGTTTAAAAAACTTCTCACTTAAGTAATCTACACGACCTGGCACACCTATACATATGCATCTTACAGATTTTCCATCAGAGACCTCATCTATACCCCTGAGTATATTTTGCTTTTCTTCTTTGAGGTTCCATGAGCTTGGAAACTTCTTAACTTTATATAAATCCCGAAGATTTTTTGAAGAGGCTATTCTAGTTTTGGTTCCACCTATGTCTATGGAAACGTACATAAACTTATTATTCCAACTCCTTACAAGTCTTACAAGAATCTTTATCAAGCCAAGTACTAAGAAATGCCTTTAGGGCCTTATCAAATGGAAGTAGAGACATATAAACTGTAAGATCGAAATACCTGCGAAATAGCCATCCAAAAAAACCAGATATGATAAAACCATTGTAATCGGCAAGTGCCCACTTGTTACCTATTGGTATATAGTTAAGAGGTTCAAAAGGTATATATGTTTCGTTTAAACTTGTACGATTAATTCTATCTGAGATTTTTCCGGCTACAAAACTCCCATCATATAAAGCTGTCTGAGCCCAACCAGAATATTTAGTTGCCGCAGCATCACCTGTAACATAAATAGTATTTAGCCCAATAGGATTTAAGTTATCATCAACAACAACTTGACCTCTGTTGTTGAAAGAAAACCCAGTAGCAGTTTTTAATACAGGGTTAGCTACAATTCCAGCTGTCCATATTACAGTTTTCGCTTTGATTTCAGAGCCTTGCAAATAGACTGTATCAAGATCTTCTTTTAAAATAGATTTACCCAATATCACGTTAACACCTAAATCTTCAAGTCTCCTCATTGCAGCCTCCGAAGCTTCAACACTCATATTACGTAAAATCCTATCGGAACTTTCTACTAAATCTATTCTTAAAAATGTTGGATCTACGTGAAATTCTTCAGCTAGCTGATTACAAAAGTCTACCATCTGTCCTGCTAGTTCCACGCCACTTGCACCACCCCCGACGATCACAATGTGGGAAGAACATTTTTTATTGTCCATGGAATCCTCAACTACACAGGATTTAAAAGATTCATAAAGGTGTTTCTTTAATCTTAATGCATCTGAGACATTTTTGAATGAATAGGAGTTTTCCCGAACTCCATCAATATTAAAAAAAGCAGCCTCACTACCTAAACCCAAAACAAGGTAATCATAATGATACAAAGACCCAGATTTACCACTCACACAACTATTCTGAGTATCAATAGAAAGGATAGCGTCTTTAACAATCTCAACTTTAGAGCCCAGAAAAATCTCACTAAGTGGAATGCATACTTCAAAAGGAGAACAACCCGAAGCAACCCTATACAACGTTGCATGATATTCAAAATGAGATGTGTTACTAACCAGAGTGACCTTAGCCTTATCTCCAACCAAAGAATTTAGCCTCATTGCTGCTTTTACTCCTGCAAATCCCGAACCGACTATTACAATTCTTTTTCTATCATAGTTCATTATTATTAGTTTTCTAAAATACACTTAATATCAACAGAAAATGCTTTCTTTGAATTCCCAATAACAGGATTTATCTCAAACTCAACGATCTCAGGAATATCTAAAGCCATCTTACAAACACCTTTTACCAGCCTCTCCAAAGAATTAAGATTAACTTTCTCAAGATTTCTATACCCAGATAACAGCTTAAAGATTTTAGATGAACTTATATAATCAAAATAGTCATCTTTCCCAATTGGTAATACCCTTAAATTCACGTCAGAAATCAGCTCAGTCAGAATCCCCCCAGCTCCAAACATTAATATATGACCAAAGTTTGGATCTCTCTTTACTCCTATGATAATCTCCACCCCGCTTGTTATCTGCTCTTGGGCTATGATAGAGGAAGTAGGAAATAGATTTCGTAAATCACGGAATTTATTATGTAATTCAGTCTTATCGGTAATATTTGTAATAACACCACTGTGTTCAGTCTTATGAAGTATATTATCATCAGATATTTTTAAAACACATGGGTACCCTAAAGACTCCTGTACCTCCAGCAACATCTTTTCTTCTTTAATCTCCAAGTACTTTGGGGAGTTCAGGTGATAACGCTCAATCAAAGCCTCAGTTTCATTGTATTTTAGTATTTTGCGATTTCCCGTCGATACAAATAACTTAGATAGCATAACAGGAACTATAGATGTGCGCTTTTTATTCCACCATAAAAGCTTTGAAAGAGATTTAACTATATTATCCGGGAAACTAAAATGCGGAATTTTCTTATCGGAGAGAATTTTATTACCCTTTAGTACTTCTTTCCCACCTATGAAAGTAGCATAAATTGGGATTTTTGTTTTACTTCTAGCCAAGCTTATAGCAAGAGCAGTTTCTTCTATCTGAGTCATTACCTGAGGTGTCAAAATTACAATTAAGAAATCTACTTCCTTGTTTCTTAAAATAATATCAAAAGATTGAGCGTACCTATCTGCCAATGCATCGCCTAAAACATCAACTGGATCTATTACGCTTGCTGAGGGTGGTAAATGTTTTAGCAATAAACCCCTAGTGATATCATCAAAATCAACTAGTGTTAATCCATGTTCTGAGACAAGATCACTACTTATTACTGCAGGTCCTCCAGCGTTTGAAATAATTGCTCCTGACCAACTAGAAGGTATATTAGACCATGAAAGTAACATTATTAGATCAAACATTTCAGATAAAGAATCACACCTTATGACTCCGTACTGCTTTAGAGCAGCATCAAGTACGGTGTCCGATCCGGCTAGAGATCCAGTATGAGATTTCATAGCCTTTTTAGCAAGATCTGATTTACCTGGTTTAATTATAAAAACCGTGGTGTAAGGAGTAAGCCTGGATATTACAGAGAGGAATCTCCTTCCATCATTTATAGACTCTAGATACATACCAATAGGCTTATAACTACCGGTTTCCTCAAATACATTTGCCCAATATTCTAAAACGTCGTTCTCGTCTAAGGTAGTTTTATTCCCGAGAGTAATAAAATCACTAAAACCAATACCATGATATAGACCCCAATCAAAAATACTGGCAGCAATAGCGCCTGATTGAGATACAAAGTTCATATTACCAGAGGTACTAACATTCTGGCCAAATGTTGCATTTAACCCAATACTGGTATTTAAAAACCCAAAGCAATTAGGACCTAAAACATTAATTTTGTACTTGTTTATTAATGATTTTAATAGGTCTTCCTGTTTTGCCCCTTCAACACCAGATTCTTTAAATCCTGCCGTAAAAAGAACAAAGTTCTTCCATCCTTTCTTGCTTGCCTTCTCAAGTTCGGCTAGTGCAGTAGCAACAGGAAGGGAAATGATACATAAATCAGGTGTGTCTTTAATTAAGTCAATATTTTTAGTAACTGGGGTGCCTAATATCTCACCGCCAGATGGGTTTACAGGTGTTACCTTACCTTTGTATCCGGCAGTCAAAATATTTCTAAGTGTAATATGACCTACCTTCTTTGGGTCTTTGGAAACACCTAATATTACAATACTTTCAGGATTAAATAGCTTGGGCAGCATCGTAAGACTATTTTAGCTGATTTTTCCAAAAAACCAGATACTTTGTGGGTTCAAACAAAAAAACGACAAACTCATAAAGTTTAATAGTAGCAAGGCTATTTGTTTATTTGCTGAGTTAACTGACATCTCAAATTTAATTCGTAAAACCTTTGACTAAAAAATACAATTAACTGTAAAGTTAATAACATGATTTTTGATTATGTTATTTTTGATTTTGATGGAACTTTAGCAGATGATTCGAAGTTATTAATAAATAAATTGAGAGAAATATCTGACAGAGAATTAAAAACTAAACTTACTGACGATCAAATTCAGGCCTATAGATCACTTGGGGCTTCAGATTTATTTAAAAAATTAAAGCTACCATTACATAAACTTCCCAGTATAACTCTTGAAATTCAAGAATACATGACAAAAATAATTTCAGAAATTCGATTAAAAGAAGGTATGAATGATGTCATAGATAAGCTTAGTAACAACTACAAGTTAGGAATACTCTCATCGAATTCACATAACTTAATAATAAATTTTCTTGATAGGGAGGGTTTGTTAGATAAATTTGAGTTTGTCGAAGAATGTTCTAAAATTTTGGGTAAAGCAGACTGTATAAAAAAGGTAACTAAGAAGTTAAAAAACGATAAAGTAATTTATATAGGAGACGAGATTAGGGATATAGAGGCAATGCGAAAAGCAAAAGTTGAGGTAGTTAGTGTCTCTTGGGGATTTAACAATAGGGATTCTTTGGTAAATTTAAATCCGGGAAGAGTTGCAGATACACCAGAGCAGCTATTAGATTTATTGAGTTAATTTTCTCTTTTTTTGAAGTATAAGGCTAATCCTTGCTTGTCTGTCGATTTATCGGTAGATCAAGGTGGTAGTTTTGCGTTGTAATTAATGGGGGGGGCTGCGAAGCAGCCCCCCCCATCTACCTAAAAAATCTTCACAACCAAAAACTAAAACTACAAACCCTCAAAACTTCTTCCGTACAAATACCTTCGTCTAAAATAAAAACCTAGACCAACAAGTACTGGAACCAACACAAACACAGTCATATTACTAAATCTTACGAAATCTGGTTGTGTTTGATTTTCAAACTGCAATTTACTGGCTCCGGAAGATTTTGATTTAATATCAGACAAAGAATTAGAACCTGCCAAATTAGAAACCAAACCAAGACCGAAAGAAAAATTACCAACATTATTAGTAACAAACTGATCTGTAAGGAAATCAGAATCGCCTACAACAGCTATCTTTCCAGGTATAATCCCTACTGAAGTGTCTTTGCTCATTTGCTGTGGCTCCAAAAGATACACCAGTTCTCTAGACTTTAAGTTATCAATCCCAAAGTTTGATTTTTCAGGACTTATAGTAAAGCTGTCATTCTTAACACCAGCTGTGTTTGAAGAAACCAATAGCACTTTCGAGGTATAACCAGCATTGTTTAATTTCTGCGTGTCTAAAGATAAAGTAGCAGTCCAAGGCAAACTTACAAAATTTATCTTACCAAAACCTAGATTAAATGCCTCCTCTGTTATTCCAGTTCTTGCCCAAAATGGATAGGGAAGTAAGTAATTAGCACCACCGCCACCAAACCTAATTGTTTCATTGAATTGGACATCATAAAGGGCGTCTTTGTTCACGCTAACACCAAGCTCTTTCAAAAACTGAGCGAAACTATTTGTATTCTCCTCAGCAAACCCAATAGATGTGTCGATATTAAACATATCTATCAAAAACAAAACATTACCGCCTTTGGCCATAAATGAGGATATTTCCTTGCTTTCGGTTTCGGTAATCTCCTTCTTAGGTCCTGCAATTATAAGCAAATTGGTATTCTCTGGGATTTCCAAAGACTTAGACTTTTCATTATAGGCTATAGTATCTACGTTGCTAGTCTTAACTAAGTCATCTATTAAAACCGAGTAATCACTAAAGGGAGATTTTTCATCGTGACCACTCAAAAATACAATATTATTTTTATCTTTGATAGAAAGTTTTAGTATTAGCGAAGTCAACTGATATTCAAGATCACTTGTATCAGTAACAGCAGGAATTACTTCTTTCCTATCTCCATAGGAAAATGCAAGACCTAAATAACCCTTCTTAACCTGAAACTCCTCCTGACCTACAACATTAAACTGTACTTCAGTAACACCTGCTGATTGTGCTTCAGGGACCAGCTCTGGTTTCGAAGAAGGGTCCTTTATGTTTACGACAACTTTACCCCTTGAATAAAATTGATAATCCTTTAGCAAATCGGAAATTTCCTTAGATAAAGGAGTGTACTGAACTGGTAACTCTCTAGAAACATAGTAGTTAATTTCTAAATTGTTCTCTAAAAGACTTAGTACTTCTTTAGTTGATTCGGATAACGTGTAAGTTTTAGCACTTGTAAGGTCCAAACGACCGGGTAAGATATCCCCAAAACTATTAATTCCTGTGAAAATAGTAACTATTACAATAAACAATAATCCGTTGGAAAAATAAGGCATCACTCGTTTAGTAGTTTTTCTAAGAGAAAGATTAATATAAGTGAGTGTTAAAAAAGTCAGAATAAACGAGATAAAATAAACCAAATCTCTTGATTCAATAACACCTCTAGACATTGAGTTTAAGTGTTGAGACATGGACAAATTACCCGCAAACCTAGTAAGTGAAAGGGGTAGGGAATTGGTCAAGAACTCAGACCCCATAAGTATAAACATAAAGCTTGCAGCAGCAGTCACTAGAAGGGAAGCGATCTGATTAGAGAACAAGGCTGATATAAAAAGTCCCATTGCAGCAAGGGAGAACATGAATAAGACAGCGCCAAACAGCTGAACAACATATGCACCCCAATCAAAATCACTATATAGAGAAAACGAGAATGCCGTAACAACAGTTAGCAATAACGACGGAAGAATATAAACACAAACTCCTATGAACTTACCCAAAACTAATTCGGCATTTCTAAGAGGATGTGTTAGCAGAAATTCCAATGTGCCTTCGTCTTTTTCCTTGGATATAAGCCCCATGGTAAGAGCCGGAACAAGAACTAATGTAAACCAAGGCATCATATCAAAAAGCGATCTAAGAGTTGCATCTCCAACCAAAAAAGCATTCTTAAAAAAGAAGAAAAACCACAAGACAACAAATAATACTAAGACTATGTAGTATGAAGGCGTACTTACATACGATAGTAGTTCTTTTTTTGCTATAGAAAATACGTTTTTATAATTAAAATTTTTCATTTATTTCTCCTCCGTAGTAATTTCATGAAACAGTTCTTCTAATCCTTGGGATTCTTCTATTAATTTCCAAATTGTCCAATTATTTTCTCTTGCAAGACGAGAAAGTTCTGGCTGAATCTTATCAGTACCTTTCAGAACAATTTTAATTGATACTGTATTTGAAAACTTAGATAGCTCCTGAACTTCTTGGACTTGTTTTAGTGATTTAATTTTCTCAACTATATCAGACCCTTCGATTGATGCAGTCAGAACTCCCAACACCTTGAATTTACTCTTAAGTTCAGATGTTTTTGAATCTGCAACTATCTTACCTTTATTAATAACTACTACTCTGTCGCACATAGTTTCTACTTCCTGCATGACGTGAGTGGATAACAGTATGGCTTGATCTTTTGAAAGTTTTTTAATTAAAGTCCTGATCTCTGCTCTTTGATTTGGATCTAAGCCTTCGGTCGGCTCATCTAAAATCAGAAGCTTTGGTTTAGATAAAAGTGCCATAGCTATACCCACACGCTGCTTGTATCCTTTAGACAATTCCTTTACTGGCTTATAGTAAACATCACCTATATTAACAGCCTTAACAGCAAATTTTATGTTCTCTTCCTTTTCCTTACCAGTAAGGCCTTTAAGCAAGGAGGAAGTTTCTAACATATCTTTTACCAAAAAATCTTTGTATAGGGGGTTATTTTCAGGTAAGTAACCAATATCTAACTGTACTAAAACTGCATCCTTACTTACGGATTTTCCTTCTACCAATACATCACCTGAATCTGGAGATATAAATCCTGAAATTATTCTCATAGTTGTAGTTTTACCCGCCCCATTTGGGCCAAGTAGTCCTACTACTTCTCCCGAATTTAGTTTAAAGGAGATATTATCCAAAACTATATTAGTGTTATATGTCTTTTTTATTTTATTTACTTCAATCATAGTGACATTATTGTAACATTCGTTGCTACTTCGTAGTAACATTCGTTGCAATTTCTCGTTACACTCGAAATAGTAACATTCGTTGCAATTACCTCGCATTCGCTCGGTAATAGTAACATTCGTTGCTACTTCGTAGTAACATTCGTTGCAATTACCTCGCATTCGCTCGGTAATAGTAACATTCGTTGCAATTTCTCATTACACCAAATATTTCAATATTTAAAATTAAATAAAGATCTTATACTGCCTATATTTCTAAGCTTACTCTCCGAGTTTTGTTTTTACTTTACCCAAAAAACAAACGCAAACAGATTTAAATAAAACGCTCTCAGTTAACCCACAACAAACGACTTAAACTATATAACGGATTTTAGGTTTCAAATCTAGCAAGTAACATCTATAAATATAAGATAAATGTGTTGTTAGAATCACAAAATTTTATTAGAATAACAACATAATGCCCTTACTTTTTGACCTTTTTTTTAAACAAAAAAAGACTACACACAAGATATCAATATATAAAAAGTTTGGTATAACGATGCTAACAATTATGGTACTTGTTGGCGCAGTTGGTCTATTTATTAAGCTGTCTGTTAAAAAGGTAGAGGCAGCGTGGTTTGATGACACATATTCATACAGAGTTAAATATACTTTTATCCATAATGCAGATATAACTTCAGAAAGACGGGTATCCATCACCCTAAATACCCAAGACCCTATAGCAAATCTGAGGATGCAATCAGATTGTGACGATTCAAGATTTACAGATGGAAGAGGAACGATATTAAGATATCAACTTACAGGTACATGCAATAGCACTACTACTGCATATAGTGTTGTAATACCTACTACAAATAATGGAAGCAATGTTATTTATTTCTACTATGGCAATCCCACAGCTACAAGTGGTAGCCAGGATGTCTCAGGCGTTACACTGCTATCTCCATCAGGAGGTAATAGTTCATCAACAGAAGAAAATTCTCTAACCCCAGTCTCTTATTGGAAATTTGATGAGGGCGCAGGTACATCTGCAAACGACTCAACTTCAGGCAGAAATACTTTAACTCTCACGGGTACTTCATGGGACACATCAGATATGTGTATATCAGGAAGATGTCTTAGATACAATGGAACCACAGGCGATGCCTCAAGAATCTATGATGCTGGAGATATTGAGTTAATTCCAAGTACACTAAGCTTCTCAATCTCAATGTGGTTCAAACATGTCTATGCAATAAGCGGATCTGACATGCTAATTACAAGAGTAAGTGGTACAGCAGGATCAGAGGTAGGATACAAAGTATATATGAACTCATCGGGAAATATTTGCTTTGCAATAGATGATGTAGCAGGGGCATTTCCACTTGATTCGGCATGCACAACAAGTAGCTATAACAATAACAAATGGAATTTCCTAACAATTGTTAAAAATGGTACGAGTAGTATTAACGTTTATGTTAATGGTGAGCTGGGAGCACAAGATACCAGTATTACTTCAAATAGCATAAGTGGGTCTACACCAACAATAAGGGTGGGCGTAGATTTAGATGGAACTTCTGGATACTGGGATGGTTGGATAGACGAAATAAAATACTACCCTTTCGCAAAAACATTAGATCAAATAAAAAATGACATACCATCAAGAAGTGCTATACGTACCAACTCAACAAACTTCGGATCTTCTGTGGCTAGTAACTCATACTTATCACAAGGGCTTGTAAGCTATCTGAAATTCGAGGATGGGTCTGGAAGCACGGTAACTGACCAATCAGGAAACGGAAACAACGCGTCACTAACCGGCTCCCCCACATGGACAATAGGGAAGTATGGAAGTGGTCTAAGCATAAATGCTGCAACACAAACAGCAGTAATATCAGATTCAAGTTCACTGGATCAGATTTCAAACGAGTTGACAGTAGCAACATGGATAAAACCAAACCAAAATTATACAAACCCAATGACAGATGCATGGTATCACTTTGCAAATAGAGGGTCATGGCAATTTGAGTTTGGTTATAGTGGCTGGGCAGAAGGACCATCAATAAAAGTTTATGATAATCTAGGAGGTAATGTAACTGCAGAAACCGCAATGAACCTGGTTTCCGGTCGCTGGTATCATGTTGCTTTCACAGTAAAAGGACACCAGGTTGTCCTTTATGTTGACGGCAAACCGATAGCAACAAATAATTCCTTTACAGGGACTCTAAACAGTGGTGGGGCAGTAAATATCAATGGAGACAGTTCTCATGCTGGTAATTTCACCCAAGACGAATTCAGAATGTACAGTAGAGCACTTGAAGGATATGAAATTCAATCACTGTATAATTTTGGACCAGACCCAGTAGGATACTGGAAGCTAGATGAAAATTCTGGTACAAGCACTGTAAGTGACCATTCTGGAAACTCTAATACTGGAACAATGCATGATTTGACGCAAAACAACTGGGTACCAGGTAAGTTTGGTCAAGCATTATGGTTACAAGGAACTGCAAATCAATCCGTAACTGCCGCTGATTCAACATCCTTATCTATAACTAGGGATATGTCTATCAGCACATGGTTCAAACCGGAGCTAACAACAGCAGCAACTATCTTCCCGCTGGTAACAAAACAAACATCTGCTGTTATGTCTTATAAATTAGTGCTGTACGGAGATGAAATAAGAATGTATATAAATTCGACTGCAAACTATGTGACCACTAATGCAGCCAATCTTCAAGTAGGTACTTGGTACCATCTGCAAGCGAATTATGACTCAGCTGCTGCTACCGTATCTATTTATATAAACGGGGTTCCTTATGCAACAACAGTAACCGGCACTATACCTAGCTCAATCACAGATAACACGGATGTTCTATCCATAGGAGAGGCTCCGTCAACTGGTGGCACAGTTAACTTGCAGGTCAATTCAAGTACCGATGATGGTGATCAAAATAGTAATGCTAACGATGCCGGTAGGTATGTACCAGGAGACGCATCCATAATTGAAAATGCTACAGCGCTTGCTCCGGGGTCACACAATAATAACGACGAGTATAGTGCTGGGTTCCGATTCACTAATGTGACTGTTCCAAGAGGTGCTACTATTAGTGCTGCAACACTTACTCTAAGATCTTCCTCAGGTTGGGACCCAGGTGGGATAAATGTGAGCTATTATGTAAGTGGACATGATACAGATGATGCAAATACAATCACAGACTCCCCATTTACTCAAAACTTGTCTTCCGTAAGAAGACCACGAACTACAGAATATGTAGTTTGGGATCAATCAGGAACCACAACAGATGTTGAAGAGTCGGTGTCACTACCAGATGTTGTGCAAGAAATTGTTGATAGATCTGGTTGGAACAGTGGTAATGATATGGTTATTATACTTGATACCCATGAAGACACTACATTGGGCGAATGGCAAGAATACTACTCATATGATGGGAATGCATCTTACGCCCCAAAACTAGATATAACGTACGACGGACATGATTACTACAATGGCTATATGGACGACGTAAGAATTTACAACTATGTGCGTTCCCAAAAACAAATTCTGGAAGATATGAATGGGGGACATCCTGCAGGAGGTTCGCCTGTTGATTCCTATGTAGCAAGATGGAAATTCGACGACTTAACTGGTACAACTGCCCAAGATTCTACTTTAAATAACAATGATCTCACACTATCAACAGCTGCATGGATAACTACCGGCAAATATGGAGGAGCATGGGATGGGGACGGATCTAGATGGCTATCAATTGCAGATGATGCTGATTTTGATTTTGTAGCATCAGATGATTTTACTATTACGGGATGGTTTAACAGAGCAGCAACATCTGCTGCAGAGGTAATTCTCCAAAAATTTGAATCAACTGGAGGAGATGGAGGGTATAGGATCCAGATGGAATCTGACGGCGACATCAGCTTTGGTATTGATGATGAAAACACATCGTTTCCTGAAGACTCTGTAACTTCCACACTTGCTACTTATGATGATGGGAGTTGGCACCATTTTGCAGCTGTTAAAACAGGCACTTCAAGCCTAAGACTTTTCTTGGATGGCAGGGAAGTGGGCACCGCAGATACCTCAATCTCAGCAACCGGAACACTTGAGAATAATGACACCCTGTACATAGGGGATTCCAATGGATCAAACGGCAGTGACGAGTTCGGTGGAGATCTTGACGATATAAAAATTTACAGATCAGCACTTACAAACAATGAAATCATAATTGACATGAACTATAACTCAGCGGCATCTTTAGGAGGGGTAAATGACCAATCTGAAGAAGGATTTAATCTTCCAGACCCAATACTGTGGCATAAAATGGATGATAATACAGGTACAACTTCAAGTGATAGCTCAGATAACAGTAATGATGGGACTATAACAGCCGCAACCTGGAGACCTGGTAAGATTGGTAGTGCCCTATATTTTGACATTGATAATGTCGGGGATATAAATATTTCAGATAACACAGGCCTAAGACCCACCACAGCGATAACTACATCAGCTTGGGTTAATATAGTGAATCCAGAATTTTGGACAGGCCTCCCCATAGTGGGTAAAGGTGAGCCTGGTTTTGCTACACTAAACTACTTCCTCTATGTTAGGCATGATACAGGTGTATATATAAGATTTGGGTATGAAGATGCAGGAGCTGGAGACCATACATACTCTACTGGAGATCTTACATCAGCGTTTGAAGGGCAGTGGCAACATGTAGCTTTCACATATACATACGGTACAGCTTCTTCTGCTACTATGTATATTAATGGTCAGAGAGTCGCGGGATCCTGGATCGGAGGAACAGGTTCAAGTGCAACAACCACTAGTTCAGACAATGTTGTCATAGGAGGTGACATAAACTCTGAAGCATTTAGTGGCACGATAGATGATGTTAGGGTATACGACCAAGCTCTAACCGCAGCTCAAATAAATTATATTTACAGTCGGGGAGCTCCTGTTGTTTGGTACAAGTTTGATGAGTGCTCTGGTGCTACTGCATACAACTCGGTATTAAATTCAAATGGCACTGCAATGGGTCTTAATGGAACACTAACCCCAGGAGCATCTGGTAATACAACTACAGGTAGTTGTGGTTCTGGGACTTCTACAGAAATGTGGAATAATGGCACCACAGGAAAATTCAATAGCTCCTTAGATTTTGATGGGACCAATGATTATGTAACAACTGCAACTACCAGCGCCTTAGAATTTAATGATTCTTTTTCAATTATGGGATGGGTAAACCCAGACATAAGTACAGGAACCTCATACTACACGTTAGCTTCAAAATGGAATGGCACATCTCGAAGTACACAGGGTTTTCAACTAACAGTAGGGAATGGCACTACAACCAGACCACAGTTTGGGTTAGGTATAACTACAGGGTATAACGGAACCACAGCTACAACGGCGCTATCAAATAGCACTTGGTATCATCTTGCAGGTGTTTACAACTCTACAACCTCAACAATAGAAATATATGTAAATGGTAATCGTGAGAACAGTAGTGTTTTGGGTTCTGCAATGGGTACTAACTCTACAGATCCGTTTAGAGTTGGAGCTACCTCGGATACAAGCGCACAATGGTTTAGCGGTCTTATAGATGATGTGAGACTCTACAGATATCCACTAACGGCAGCACAGATCAAGACAGTGATGAATGGTGGGGCTGTTAGGTTCGGTCCTCAAACAGGCTCTCCTTAGTCTATCTTACTCAACTCCAACTTACTTAGAATCTTGTACTCACCGGCTTTGATATTAAGTTCAGTAAGCGTAAGCCTAGATATACGGGTTCTTCTTAGTGACATGACTTTATAACCAAAGCTTTTAAAAATCCTACGAACTTCACGATTCTGTCCTTCAGAAATAACGACATCTAGTATATTAGGTGCTGTTGAAATTGTTATATGAATCGGGCCGGTTGTTATTTCTCTGTTAGAAATTCCTGTTTTACAATAACTAATAAGCTTTGGATCAAAACCCTTATTCAATTCCACATGGTATTCTTTTTCTACTTGATACTTTGGATGCGTTAATCTAAGCGTAAGGT
The DNA here is from genome assembly GCA_964387275.1 of uncultured Candidatus Saccharibacteria bacterium. GTDB lineage: Bacteria > Patescibacteriota > WWE3 > UBA101185 > UBA10185 > CAYLVW01. Next base: position 24,769 of record CAYLVW010000004.1, on the reverse strand, counting down.
CCCCATCGTTTGTAAGAATGAGTAGACCTTCTGTATTAAAATCTAACCTACCAACTGGAAATAGGTTTAAGTACTTAGAAGGAAGTAAATTGTAGACCGTAGGTCTGTTAAATGGATCTTTTCTGGCAGTGAGAAACCGTTTTGGCTTATTTAAAGCAAGATATATCCTAGGTGTTAAAAGTACATTAGTCTGCACTAATCTCCCATCTTTGGTTATAATGTCTGCAGGAATAACTTTATCGCCAAGTTCTGCAATTTTGTTATTGATATGAATTCTTTTTTCTCTAATTAAATCTTCGGAGGCTCTCCTTGATATACCCAATGCATCACGCAAATATAGCTGGAGGCGCTTAATATTTTGTTGGGGTGTTTGGAGTGGTTGGATTTTCTGGGACATAGGATTCAACATTAAATGATTCTACAGGCTGACGTAATTTCCTCTCATCTATTTTATAAGAACTATTTAATTTTTCTTTTAACTTTGCGTCTAGTTTTTTTTGATAATAGAAGGAAGCTACTACAAAAAATAAGCCAAATCCTATTACTAAAAAAGTAACCAGATTTAAATCTTCATCAGTACTAGGGTTAGTTTGAGCATAAGCTATACCAATTAAAAACTGATTTAACATACACTAAATACTACCACAATTACAAAACAGGCTCTGCTATTACTATTAACCTCTTACTATCCAAGAACCCCGAACAAGTATATAAAGTTATTGTAGGATTGTCTGTTTTGGTAAGTATATGGGTTTGGTCTTTTGTAACCTCAAAAACTCTTGTTACATAAAAATCTTTAGCAGTACCGTTGGAGAAGATCACACTCACCTTATCGGTCTTTTTTAAGTACTTCAGTTTCCCAAAAAGATTTGGTCTATTATGTGCATAAAAAATTGAATTTCCCTCAGTACCTGGTATTGGCGATTCTAAAACATACCCCACAGAATTTTTTGTATCTTCCCAATTACCATTAGTTACTGAAACATTATTCACAGGTAAATAAAGATTTTGAGATAAAATCTCAATATTTATTGGAAACAGTTTTTGATTTGAAGAATTATTTTGCAATATAGAATTTGGCAAAACAGGCGATCTGGATAAAGCTAAAACTCTGTATAAACTAGCAAATAAAAAAATTCCGACCAACAAAAATACAAATCCTAATAACGCCTTCATATCAGCCTATCTTTTATTTTTTACCAGTGTAAACACACCTGCAATTGTAAATAACAAAGCTGAAATCCCTAGTGCCCAAACTATTGGAGCATCTCCTGTTGCAGCAAGCCCAAGAACATCACTAACCCAAGTCCCAGCTCCTAATTGAGCGCCTAATACATCGCCTTCGCTATCATCATCCCCATCCTCAGAAGTGTCAGAACCCCCATCTTTATCTTCTTGGCAGCTAAATGTAGAATTTTTAGCCATGTAAGGAGATTCTTCAAGGCCCCAATCAGCTCCATTTGGAATATAAATCCACCCAAGATTTTTAAGATAATCAATTTCCTCGATATTTAAACTAGATACCTTCCACCAATTTGTTTGAATTCCTTTTTCATCCTCGCTACAAAAACATTGAGTAAGTGTATCTTCGGATAGTGTATAAACAGTATCCTCTCCTGTAAAAGTAGAATAATTTCCCGGGATACCGTGAGTACCGTTTTTATAACTTACTTTTATAACTCCTTGGGGTTTCGTACAAGAAGGAAAAGAAGGGGTGGTTACGCGCACTGCCGCTAAGGTGATATAGGATAACCCAAATAAAACAAGTGACAATAAAACTATAAAACTCTTAATTATTAATTTAAATTTCCTGCTATTCATATTTTTTAAAATACTATAGGCAGGAGCTAGTATGGGCGGATCTTATCACAAAATATGCGATTTTTCAATACTAGAGGGTAGATTCAAACAATTTAGAATTTGGCAGTTATTGTTAGATATATATCAAAAATTATCTTGATAATTTTATCTAACAGCGTCACATCAGTTTTTGTAAGGTAAACTTCATTAGGTAGATCAGTTGAAACGTCTTCTAAATCTATTTGAAAATCTAAGTATTTTGAATGGGAAGCAACAGTTGTTGAATTATGATTAAAATACTTAATCTCCATGACACCTTTCTCATCAGACTTATAGGGTCTACCATTAATAACAAGTCTTACATCCTCTATTCCATGAGATAGATCATTTAAAAATCTAATTTCAGCGAAAGAGGGAATTAAGTAAGTCTTTAACTCGGATAATGCGGGCTTCTCAGAAAAATCATCCTCCCAAAGTGCAGTAGAACTACCGACACTAGTCCAATAATTCACACCTACTAAATTTTCGTTGCCTACAAGAAGCTGCATAGTCTCCTTCATCCAGATAACTTGATCTGAATCCGAGAAATCTCCGTTAATATCAGGTATGGGTGCCCCAAACTCCCCAAGTACAACTTTACCTCCTGATATCCTAGCGTACTCATTTATATCTTCGTTTAAATCAGCTGGAGTTTTAACATAGTGATCTATTACAACAATCCCACCAAGCTTTCTAGTATATTCTTTGTCCATTATAAGTCTCGCAACATCCCCATTCATGGAAAAATAGTTAGCAGGTACTTTCTTGTTTATTGCTTTAAATGCCTCAGTGGAAACCTGATACTGATCCAACAAAAATTGCTTGTATTCTTCTACCCTGCCATTGTGTCTGGGATCACCTAGAGCTCCATTTTCACACTCAGGGCAAGAAGAGAAAATATCACCCTCAGAAAAAAGATCCGAATGATTTCTGATAAACTCGCTGGTTAATTTTAGATGCTCTTCCTTTGAAATTTTTTGATACCCAAACCATTGCTCCCAACCTGAAAAATTTCCTCTAAACCATACATGAAGTTTATGCTTACGAGCATATGTAACCCATCTACGCATATAGGGTATAAACTCTTCATCGTAGGGGGTTGCAATTGCAACATGAGTAGCCCCCGCAGAAGAAATTCCTGCTAATAAATTATCAATGATGATGTCGTATTTAGGATCAGAGGCTTTTTCCCTAGCTAAATCCCTAGAGAGCTTCATAGTATCAATTGACTGAATATCCCACCAAGTAGCTTTCTCTTGTGCGAATACCTTATTATTTTGCATAATAAATATGAGAATTGTTATGACAGTAACTAACCATATTTTGTTCATAGCTATAAAAATACCATAAATCACAAAAACTAATCACTTACATAAATTGTTATTACTTATATCCTACTTCTGAATATCCTTAAATCTTTGATCCAGATTTAGCTGATCAACATACTCAGGTTTCAGCTCATATATATCAGCAAAAGGAAACTTTCCAACAATTGTATATCTTTCAAGTCCCGGTGAGTCCTTAACACCCTTCCAAGTCAGATCGTTGTCATCATAAGTTCTCATTACTATCCAGTGTGCCCACCTATCAGGGAACTCTATTGCATCTTGCCAATATAAACCCGTACCTTCATGAATAAACCTACTCATAGGAAGGTCGGAAGAAAAAATTATCGCGTCGTGAGAAGCTGCAGATATAAGAACATAACCTGTAGAATTTTTAGCATGCTCCCTAAGGTAACCTGAAACCTCTGTAACATTCTTTTGACTGGATCCTACTCTAGCATCATCTATAGTAACAGCATCGGCACTATAGAACATAAAAAATACAGAAATTCCAAGTATAGGAACAACCAATCGTGAAAAATATCTTGCTCTGTCAACCAAAAATCCTACGAATACAGCTATAGATGGCATCAACATAATGCCATATCTAACATTAAACCATGTGTCACCAGAAAGACCTTGAATAAATAGTACAGAATGACCAAGATAAAGCGCTAATACATTAAATACAAATGGGGCTAACAAAGCAGTTATACCTACTTTTGTATTTACAGTAAGCTTACGGTCAACAAAAATTAAAACTGCACCAATAATCCCAAAAATTACTTGAACTGCTCCTGAGTTATAAACCATTGCATATAAGTAAAATCGTAGTGACTGATACCAGTCGTGTTTGGTAATTAATACGCCAGCGTCCTCTAGTTGAAGCTGCTGAGCATGAGCTGAAAATGGACCAAATGCAAAATACAAAGGATCTTTAAAGATTAAGGCGTTCCATAATAACCATAAGAAAAGTCCAAAACCTCCCAATGTGCAAAATAATACAAACATACCTTCAGCTGCTTTGTATCCTTTTGTTCTAAAGGTTTTTATTACAACTAGAACAGCGGCAATAAAAAACAAAAACCATCCATCGTATCTAGTCAGAGTGGATAACATTATATAAAAAGCTGCTTTTACCAAGTGCAAAACGTTATCACTCTTATGCCAGATCAATAGTTCATAACATCCCGCGGTCATTGTTGCAATCAAAAGTAATTCTGTCATAGCAGTAGACTGTAGGTATAGGATATTAATGTTAAGTATAAATATAAAAACACCTAGAACCCGCCCAACTAGCCCAACATTAAGCTCTTTTAAAATTTTAAATATAAGAAGTCCTGTAACAACAAAGGAAATCATACTAATAATCGCTCCGGCTAGTCCCGAATGCCACATAAAATCATCCCATATTGTAAAGATCATTAATACATGGGGAAGAGGCAGCCACACAGAACCCAATTGGGCAAGTCCCGGCTTTAAACCCTCCACTACTCTTCGACCAATGTCTAAATGGGATCTTGCATCATTATATGCAAGTCCTAGCTTATTTTCATAGTAAAAATAAAATGCCCAAATCGAAATTACAACAAGAATAAACGAAATAAAATAATAGACATTACGCTCTGTAAAAACTGCATAGAAAAACGTTTTAAGTTTTGCAAAAATCCTCTGAGGAACAAATAAACTTAGTTCCCAATTCGTTATGGAAAAATTCATACATTCTCCTTTTTGTAGTCCAAAGCTAAAACACTTAAACCCATCATTACTATAACGCCAACAAGTACGTTGTTATAAAGTGCTAACGGAACAATATCTAATAAAAATGAATTATAGACCACAGAATTGGTTGAATTAGCTACTACCTCATCGTAATTCCTTTCAAAGGTATATTTTTGAATTAAACCAGTCTGCGCTTCCAAACTTAATACCTCAGGTTGAGGAGGATTTGCTATAGATGTAATAGCTCCTAATGAATTTACATAAACACTGTAAGAAAAGAGTATAAATAGGGGAAAAAGCAAATAAATCTTGTTGTAATACTTATTAAGAATAAACAAAAGCAGTAAAGTACCAACTGCATACCCAGGTATCAAATATCTGGAACCAAAGGCCCAGCCTCCCCAAGGGTCTCCCCACATAGAATAAAGCACTATATTTAAACAAAGTACAGAAGTAAGTAGTAACGCCCAATACTTATTCTCCTTTGCTGCCACAAAAAGACCTAAAACAGACAACAACATAATAGGTGTGTAGTAAATAATTCCTCTATCTGGACTTATAAAATGGGTGTAAAGGCCGTTTAGCATATCTCTGGTATCGAAAAATCCTACTGCATCTTTATCTTGTTCATTAGGGTTATTAAACTCTTTAGCCTCAGCTTCATTTAATACTTTAGGAGCTATAGGATTACCTAAAGTGTCTATCTCCTTAACAGAGGGGACTGTCCCTGAAAATTGTAATATATTTCCATAAGATTGATAGTTAAACCAAAAAAAGAATAAAAGACCCGGCAACACCCCCAGAAAACCAAGAGTCTTTAACAGATTTATACCAATGGTCAAACCCTTGCGATCTTTTGTAAATACAAATACTTTTATGGCAGCGGCTACACCAATTGGAGCCATCATAAACAAGTTTGGATAATCAATTGGTATAGATAATGCACATAAGGCAAAGATCCCAAATAAACTAAAAAAGTTAGGGGACCTCATCAATAGGTACAAAGCCAAAAGTATCAAAAAAGTTGAAATATGGTGCTGATATAAATTTACACTGTATGCAAATGCAGGTGTTGCAAACAAAAAAACAGTAGAACCAAACAGGGAAACACCACGTTTAATACCAAGATTTCTGGCAATAGCATACACCAAGCTGAAGTTCATGACCGCAAAAATACTTATAGTAACAAACGCACCGATTTGAGAAGCTCCTAAAGCTTTACCAATTAAATAACCTGGAATCAAAACAAATGAAACACCTGGAGCAAATAATGATACATAGTTTCCGTTGATATACCCAAGATCTGGCGTTGCTAGCCTTGCTATAGGTAAAGAAAAAATAAATGATCTATCCTCTGCTATAGAGTATAAAAGAGCAAATCTACCACGATCGGGAGAAAGCTGTAATGGACCATGGGTGGACCACTTTGGTGTCACAAGGTCCTCACTTGTAGGATTCTCCAAGTAACCTTTAGTGTAAAAACCCAGTAACGCTATAACCAACAAAATAATAAATACGTCCGCTCTAAAGTATTTGAGATTAAAATTAAATTTTGGCTTATTTAGGGAAAATTTCATATAAGTACTCCATTAACCTACATTCTCCTGAAATTTACCTTTAACTACAAAATTCTCAAAATCTATATTGCTGTTTTCTATTACAAACGAAATGGCCCTAGATACATCTCCTGAAGATATAAAATCTCCGGACTTCAAAGAAAATTGGGTATTAATTGTACCTGGAAGTATACATACTACTCTTATCCCATATTGTCTAAGAGATGAACGTAAAGCATTACTCAAACCTTCCATCGAATATTTTGTAACTGCATAAATAACCTTATTGTCTGAAATATTTGGATTTCTCGAAATCTTAGAACCAACATTAATAATTAAGGGTGCCCGTGACTCCTTAAGTAGTGGTAGAAACTTTGAAGAAATAACTACTGGTGCCTTAATATTAGTACTAAGAGCTGTTTCCAAGCTTAATATATCAAGATTTTCAAACCCACCGGACTCAGTAACAGCAGCATTGTTAATCAACACATCAACGCACTTCTCTAAACTCTCGATTTTTTGCACTGATTTTAGAATATCCTCCAGGTTTGTTATATCAGTAGATACGTGCACTGCCTTATTACTACCAGAATTTTTTCTAGATAGGTAATAGACCTTAGCACCAGCCATAACCAGGAAGTTACATAAATCTAACCCTAAACCACGAGACCCCCCAGTTACCACAACCACCTTACCAGAAACATTTGATGTTTCTGATTTGTTAACTTTATTAGAAAGTATCAGACCTAAGGTCCTTTTGAGCGATTTAATCATGATTATAAACTTAAATAATAATTTTTCATGTTATGGGCAACTTCTATCCAGCTGTGCTTTAACCACAAATTCCGATTCGACTCCTGTATTTTTGTAACTTCACCACTCGTATCATTAAGAACAAAATTTATCTTATCTGCTAGAGATTTAGAGTCAAAGGTATTTATTAAGTAACCATTTACACCATTTTTTATCAGGTAGGGAAGAGCGGTATTATTTGCAACAATACAGACAAGACCTTGGCTTAAACCTTCGTGAACAACATTACAAAAACTTTCCCACAAGGCCATATGTACCATCATCTGTGCATGTTTAATTAAAAAATATTTATCAACACCCTTAACTACACCTAAGAAAACCACCCTATCAGATAAACCTAGGTCGGTAATCATTTGTTTTAGTTTATCCATGTATTTGCCATGAGCATTCAGCTCAATTGGCCCCGCTATAACATATTTCACATCAGGTAGAACGTTAACTAAAGCTTTGAGCGTTGTTTCATAGTTCTTGATTGGATATACCCGACCAATTTGCAATATATATTTTCCCAAAGAACCTACAGTCTCTTTAATAGATTTACTTGCCAGATTATCAACGTCAGTGAATGCCTCGTCCTCCAAACCATTTGCAATTACTACTATCTTATCTTTATTAACGCCTTTAGAAACTATTTGGGCTTTCTCCCATTCAGATACAGCTCTAACCCCATCAACAATCAGATTTATTAGGGTTGTGCCTAAGGTGAAATGATATATATACTTAATAATCCTTGTAGTAACTGGAAATACAGCCCATTCAGGTGTAAAACCACCATGTGGAGTTAAAATAAGTTTGTAGTGTTTTTTTCCTAATAGTTTTCGTAATAAAGAGTAACCCATTATCAAAAAATGAGGAAAAATATTAAAGTTGTGCAGACAAACATAATCCGATCTATCCCAGTCAAGTGTAGGGAAATACCCAAACTGACCAAACTTATATCTTCTAACTGACATATTACTGATAACCTCATTATCTGGAAGGACATTTCTTTCGGTTAATGTATCCTTTGAGGTATGAAAAGTTATATCCCAACCTTCTCTTGCTAAAACCTTATAAGTTTCGTGCATGTTTACTTCAATACCCGCAGTAACAGGAATAAAGTATTTTTCAATTACTTGTACTACTTTTTTTGACGACATTAAGCTTTCCTTACCTTCACAGAAACAATTACTGGGAAAAACTTATCATTCTCATTTAACTTATCTGTGGGAACCTCTTCAAGCGCCATACCTACCCAAAAGCATTGCCCAGCAAACGCGTTGCCATAAGTCTGAACTTCTAATGAATCGTTAGGAAAATACTTCCTAAACAAATACTCTGCAGAAGCCCTTGTCCACCTCCAGTAGTGACTGTCAATATTCCATACAGGTCCCAAACAAGGCATAGTTACAAGTGCAAAACCACCTGGTTTTAAAATCCTGTGACATTCTCTAAGAGCCGCCTCATACTCATCTATCATTACAAACGTCTGTGTAATAATAAGACAATCATAAGAGTTGCTATCAATATTACTTAGATCTCTAAGATCTCCATAAACAGTAGCCATTTTATTATTCTTGTTTATATCTAAAGCATCAGCCTTAGTAACTTTACCCTCGCCATATTTATCTATGTAAGCTGTATCGGTTATCTCAAGACACACACCCTTAATAAGGTCTTTATTTGCTTTTATGAAATTTTCAATATAGTAACGATCTATTGGTGTTCCTCTATCAAAACCATACTTAGTACTTATTGGTTCAACTTGCATGATAGGAGCAAGGTAATAAGAAGAAGATGGTTTTATTGTGCGCATAAGCTTTCTTTGCACAAAACGGGCAATGTTATAAAAAAATATATACAGTGTTTTCATTTTGTTAGTCCTTTCAAAACTATACTAAATAAATTATCTTTTACAAATTTCCTAAACTCTATTGAGGTCGGGCAAGTAGTCCATAAAACTTCAGCAACTGAATGGGTAGAATCTATCCCGATCCTAGGTATTTGTAGCTTTTTGGAGCCGTCAATTTTCCCATCATCCATTGTAAGGCCGTAAGTATAACCAGAGTCTTTTGCAAGTGCAAGAACGCTTTCATCGTAAACACCTCTAGGATAAGATAGGGCCTCTACTTTAACTCCAAATCTACTCTCAAGCTGCACTTTTGATTCAGCTATCTCCGTCACAAGGATTTCATTGGACAAATCCCCAAGAAGTTTATGTGTTTTGGTATGAGAACCTAAAACCCACCCATCAGAAAGTAACAAATGTATCTCTTCGGTTGTTAAAAACTCCTCATAGTTCTTAATCTCTACACCAAGCCCTTTTAAGTCATACTCAGAGGTGGAGCTTAATATAAAAAAACTTGGCTTAATATTTAAGGATTTTAAAAAATCTCTCACAGAGAGTAAACTTCTGTATCCGTCGTCAAAAGTTAAGTGAAAACATTTCCCCTCATAGGTAAAAATTTCTGCGAGAGAAACATGCTTGTAGCCTTTTCTTAGTAGTAGTTCAATTTGTTTAGTAAAGTCTTCATATTTTGTACTGTATCTCCAACCTGAATCTGAAACAGCGTGGTAGCAAAGTACTATTTTATTGGTTTCTCTGTTAAACAAATAATCAATACCGGAAAAAACTAAATAAAGAAGTTTACGAAGTTTTACGAATATTAAACCTATCATAGTCTAACCTCCTTGGAGCTTGTGACATGCCCCCAGTTATTAATAGAGCTATCGCTATAAAATCTACAGATGATCATACAGTAAAGAGATAAAAGGCAGTAGAAAAAACCTATAATAGGTGATTCAACAAGCATCTTTAACATTACATGAGTCATTCTCATTAAAGGCCAGGAAACTATAGATGTAACATACTTATAGCCAAACTCCTCATAAAAAAGGGCAGAAGATCCATAATATCTCTTATTTTGCTTTATGTGATCTTTTATGTTGGTCGGGAGTGCATAATAACAGGAGATACCGGTAACATACTCAAACTTGTAGCCATAAAACTTAGTGTATAAATAAGAATAAAGATCCTCAGAAACACTTCTACCAAATCTAAACCTACTTCCTAATTTTGCACTAAAAGCTCTGGATCCCCCTCGGCAATTATGCCAATTGTCACCGCCAAAGTAAGATTCAAAAACTCTTCTTTTAAATTCGTTACCAAACCCCAATATTTTCTCAAAAAAATTCTTCGGCTTACCTTCTTGTAACCTGCATGAGGTTAAATCTGCTCTACCAAGAAGTACTGGATAACACAGCTTTTCAATAAAATCAGTGTCTACAATTCTCATGTCAGCATTTATAAGAACTAAGCAATCGTAATCAGATCTTTCTAAAAGCTCGTTCTGCCTAGCACCCTGACCCTTTCTATCTTTATGATCTATAATATCTATCAGACTAGAACTTAAACTCAAAACTTTTTCTACAGTTGAATCACTACTGCCATCAGATACAACTACAATCTTTTCGATAACGCCAGATTTGACTTCTTGTTTGAGTAAATCGGTAAGGAGGAAAGAAATATTTACTTCTTCATTCCATGCAGGTATTCCTATAATTATTTTGTTATTATTTGCCATTTATTGCCTTTCGAAGCTCTTCTTCCAGAAGATCAGCACTTGCTTTCCATGTGTGTAGCGACGCCCAAACTAAAGATTCTTTAGACATTTTTGTTCTTAGTTTTTTGTCGGAAATGATTGACAACATTGCATCTGCAAATTCTTGATGATCTCCGTACTTAACAAGAAGTCCCGTGTGGGGATTTCTGACTGAATCCCTAAGACCCCCTACATTTGACGCTACAACGGGGGTGGCGGATGCATTGGCTTCTATTACAGTAATACCCCAACCCTCATTACTAGAGGGCTGCACCATTAACCAGCTTTTTGATAAAAGATCCCATTTCTCATCATCACTAACTTTACCTAAAAACTTAACATCGTTTTGTAGGCCAAGTTCATGTGATATTTTTTCCAATTTCTCACGATTATCTCCTTCACCTACAATATTAAATACCGCGTCTTGAAATTGATCTTTAACATCTTTAAAAGCTTTTATAGCAACATCAATAGATTTGTACTCTTTTAACCTACCCAGGTAGAGGATAGACGGGTGTTTTGTTTTTGAAATATTCTTTACATCATCAAGCTTTACTCCAGGTTTTACTATACTTATTTCGTTTCTTTCTTTATCAAAACCAATTTCAATCATTGCCTGCATTGTGGAGGCTGAAACTGTAATCATTTTAGATTTTTTATAAACAACAGGCATTATTTTACCTTCAAGAAAAGAAGCAACTCTCGCCGCTGGGTGGTTTATATGATGTTTAAAAAAGTCCTGATGTACGTGGTGTATCAAACCAACTACCGGTCTTTTTACAAATAATGGTGTAAAAAATGGAATCCCATTCTCTGAATCAATAATAATATCAAATTTGTTTCTAAACTTAAGTAAATAGTACAAAACTGCCCAAACATAAACCGTATAAAAACCCCCTCGTCTGACAATCTGAACACCATCAATCACCTCATACTTAGGATTTTTACCGTCGTTACCGCAAAATACAGTAACGTTGTGGTTTCTAGCCACAAGTTCTTTGGATAACTCGTGTATGTACATTTCTGCTCCACCAGCCCAAACATGTTTGATGTCTCTCCAATTAAAAATCAAGATTTTTAGATTACCTTTGGATAAATCCAAGGAATTCTTACCTGAAAGTAACTCAATAAAATCAAACAAGTTACTAATCAATGGAGGTAATAGATCCAGTACTACTTTTAAAATAAGAACTACTATTAGATTTAATAAACCTACATATGCATTACCTAGCACAAACCTCTCGAAAGTAGTACCAAAGTAAACTAAAACTAATACGTGAATAGTTGCTAAAATAAAACTTGCGACAGTAAAAATATTTTTACTTTTCACCTGAAAATAAGAGAAAACATTCATCGCAACACTGTAAGCTAAAAATCCCAAACCAAAGACATTTAGAAGGTGCACACTATCTAGTATAGAGGGACCGATAAGTAGAGGTGCGGTTATATGACCAAATAAACCAAAAACAGAATAAACCAAACCTCCCATAACGGTTGATAAACCTGTAATTATCAAAAATGCTTTAACACCTGATTTACCTTCACCTATAGATTTTCCTACCATCGGTAGAATAAATTGCGTGAATAATGAAGACATGTAGTAAATAATTTTTCCTACAATAGATATTAAAGCGTATCTTCCAGCATCATATGGAGACAGTACGATCTTTGCGATTATTAAATCTAGACTTAAATAGGCAATTGTCGAAAACTTTATAGCAAATGTGCCTAAGAAAAATTTCTTAGGAAAATGAATTTTAATTGGCTTAGAATCAGATTCATTTTTCTCAATTTTAGCCAAACCAAAAACAGCAAAGTAGCTAGCAACTGCCGAAAAAAGCAAAGAAATTGGTATAGATAGATAAACCAAATCCTTGTAACCCGCTTCAACAAAAACAATAGAAGCTACAAATTTGGATACTGCTTCAGCGAGTAGTACAAAACCTATTCGGATAAATTTGAGCTTGCCGTTGAGATAACCATAATCAATACTATTTAAAAGTCCGTAGGTCCAAATTGGGGCAAATACTAAGATTGGCAGAATAGAATCTGATTGGAAAATTGTGCTTAAGTAACTACTAAAAACAGCCCACAATATTGCAATTGGAATTCCTACAAATAAAACCCTGTTCCTCCACACTTTCCAAAAATTAACTAAACTTGATTTACTATACTTGTCAGAATTCACTGCAAAAACATAACTAACAGTTCTTTCAAAAGCCTCCCAAACAATATTAAAAATAAGCAGGAAGCTACTAAGTAATGCTAATGTCCCAAAGTTCTCAACTGAAAGTTTTCTAGTTAGATAAATATTAAATGCATAATTTAGAACATTACAAATCATACTAGCAGCAATTAAACCACCTGCCTCTATACTGTCCCTAAACTTGGTTGCTAGTCTAATCACAATAGACATCGGTCCTACAGTCATTGGTTTTAATAAAGCTAAATTAGGGCCTACTTTTTTCTTAAGATGTAGCCCATGATTAGTTTTTTCCCAATAATGAGGTTTAACAATTAATTGATAAGCAGCCATTACTGCGCTGATACTCACCAATATCCAGTAAAAGGGAACAAAAAATACATATTTAATTAGCTCCCAGTGTCCCCGCTTTGCACAACCTATCATGTAGTTATACAAGGCAACAAAATTACCCACAATTAGAGAAAAAGCAGCCATGTAGAAAACAATTGTTGGATAAAAAGATTCAATAGTAGGCCCTACATATTTGTAAAAAATAAAGTATGAGGCTGTCATGATCCAGAGCAAAGGATTTATCAACATAAAATACATTCTGGCCCCAACCACTAAATGCAGTACAAACACATGTAATCCATATTGCCTGAAAAGTTCGATTGGATTACGCATATGAACTAAATAAGTTTGCATATAACCTTTAATCCACCTGGATCGCTGCCTAATCCAGTTTTTTACATTACTGTTAGCTTCCTCTAAAGTAACTGAATCTATGATGGCAGTTTTATAACCCTCTCTAAACAAAATTATCCCAAGATCACAGTCCTCAGTAACATTAAAAGCATCCCAACCGTGTAACTTTCTAAGTGTAGCTGTTTTAAAATGGTTAGAGGTACCACCAAGTGGTATAGCTGTATCAATTGATTGAAAGCCTGGAAGAACTACGTCAAACCACAAACTGTACTCAGCGGTAAACAGCCTCGTCAACAAATTATGCGAGGGGTTGTGATAATTGAGCTTTGCCTGAACACAAACCGTATTTTCCGGCAACTCTTTAAATGCAAGATAAACTTTCTTTAATTGTGAAGGGTGGGGAATATCTTCAGCATCATATATAACAACATACTCACCTGTTGCCATATGTAAACCATAATTACAAGCTTTTGGTTTTGTCTTTGGAAATGAATGGGGAACAACTACTGTTCTAATGTAGTCAGGCATTCTTAGTTCTTTTGCTTTGTCTAGGGTCACTTTGTCGTCTTCTTCCAAAAGAAGCATAACGTCTAACTTATCTTTAGGCCAGTCTACTAAACTAATATTTCGTACAAATGCTTCCAAAACTTCAGCTTCCTTGTAAAGTGGGCAAAGTACCGTGTAAGTAGGAAGCAATGCGTCATTAATTTCTGAAACTTGTTTCTCTGAATAGGAAAGCTCAGGAGGGAAGTGAAGACTTTTCAGAATAACAAAGAGATTAAACAACACATCAGCAAAATAAATGGCACTAAGGACTGCAGTAAAAGCTATTACTGTTGTAATAGGATTAATAACTAATCCAATACCTATTAAGACAATAACTGAAGCAATTAAAGCTTTTTGCCACATCACAAAAGTTTCTATGGCAGATCTTGAATGATGTCTTTTGGAATGAGTAATATACTTCTTTTTTCTAAAGACAACCCCAGCTCCTATAGAGTGCTCGTCAGAGTCATTATCTATAAAATGGACCCTAGATCTAGTAATAGAAAGATACAAAGCAGTACTTGCAATAGAATAACCAGTCTTAAAAAAAGATACTTTTGAAGCCCCGCCGGTTCTTTCAATATAATCTATATGTACATTATCAATCTTGTACCCCATCTCTACTGCGGCAACGAGCAGTGGCATGTCTACAGTCCAGGGCTTAACAGCCTTTAGATCAACAAACTGCAAAACATCTTTTCTAAATAACTTAAGGCCTGACTGAACATCAGTCTTAAGACCCAAAAGTATCCTACCAAATACTAAAGCATTTATTCTTGAGCCTAGTCTTCTTACAAAGCTTGCTTGGTAGGTTTTTCTGGAGGCGGTAACTACTCCCACATCCTCAGAAAGGATTTTGCTGTACATAGCAGGCAATGCCTCAGGGGGATATTCGAGATCACCATCGATAAAAGCCAATAATTCAGCGTTAGAAATCAAAGCTCCTTCTAAAATAGAAAATGCTTTACCTGGTAGGCCAATTTTCTCGTGAATAATAACAGGGTATTTCTTTTTCAATGATTTAAGTAAGGTAATTGTGGAATCAGTAGACTTGTCATCTACAAAAATAATATTATGTGGTATTTTGGCCGCAGAGAGTGCCCCATGTATTCTAGTAGTAAGTTCTACTACATGAGTCTCTTCATTTTTAACAGGTACTATAACATCTAAAGTCTTCATTACTGCTTAAGCCTCAGGTCAAAAACAAATAAATACCAAATTATATTGGTTATTCTTTTTGCTCTATAAAATAATTGACATTTACTAACTACCTCATAAAACATCAACTATAGGGTTGCGATTATACAACCCACATTATATAGATGCAAATCAATATTATGTATTTTAGGGAATAAACTAGCAGCTCATTTGACTGTCCTAACAAGCATAACTTGGTGGTTACTACAACATTATCTTACCACCGTACGGGTAACATCATATCCCGCGCCTAATAATACATCTGGTTTGATACAGATTTTGCTATACTTGCAAGGAAAACACAATATCCTATAGTCTATTAGCTGGATTGTGGCAAAAATCTTTTTACTTCTTCCACAATCTGGTGATTAGGTAGTTCGGATTTAACAAGATAACCAGCAGCCCCCATACTCAATGCTTTGGTGCAAACAGAATCATCAATTAAATTAGTTAAAATGACTACAGGAGTATTTTTTGTGTTAGGATTCTCTTTAAGCTTCTCTAAAACAACAAGGCCATCCATTTTAGGCATCATGATATCTAATAGTATGATATCGGGTTTGTCAGATTCTGCCTTAACCAAGCCTTCCTCACCTCCATTTGCAGAAATAAATTCGTAACCTTCAAACGTAAAAACTTTTTGGTACAAACGAACTATTAAGGAATCATCTTCAATTACTAATACTTTTGGCATATTTAAATATTACACTATTTCAAATCTTGTGGTAAAGAAATAACAAAAGCACTTCCTTTTCCTACCTCAGAAGATTCCAGGAACAATCTACCTCCCAGTTTATCGCAAATCATCTTAGATATATAAAGTCCTAACCCAGTACCATGATAAGTATCTTTAGTGTAAATTGAGTCGCTGGCTTGTTGGAATTTCTTAAATAGTAGTTTTTGATTTTCTTTAGGTATGCCGCGACCTGTATCACTGACTATGATGTCTAGGTAAACGTTATTCAACCTAAATTTAATATTTATACCTCCGGTGTCTGTAAATTTTATTGAGTTATCTAGTAAGTTTAATAAAACCTCTCTCACAAGATTTCTGTCAGCGTATACATTAGCGTTTAATACCTCATTCGGATTAAAGTCAATCTTTAAGTTTTTAGTTTTTAACAGCTCTGTTGTATCCCGAATCACTGAATTTACTACAGGAATAAGATTAAAACGCTCTCTCATGATATTTATCTTGCCAACTTCTAATTTTGAGGTAGTCAAAAAGTCGTTAACAATCTGAATTAAGCGAATACTAGAAGCATGTATATCCCCAATCATTTCTGAAAATTCAGGATCTTTTATCTTTCCTATATAAAATTTAGCCAGCAATTCAGTGTTGCCCCTTATAGCTGTGAGCGGCGTTCTTAGCTCATGGGAAGCAATAGATAAGAATTCTTCCTTTGATCTGTCCAGCATTTTTCTTTCAGTAATATCAGTTACAACAAGTAAGGCACCTATTAAAGCCTTTGGATCATTTGGGTCAAAAACTGGAGTCAGATACATACTTAGATATTTTCCTAAAATCTCGTAATCTTCAACAGAAACGGAAGCCTTCTCAAGTAGACACTTCTGGAGATTTATCCAAATATCAAATGTTTCGTTAAGTTGTCGCTGAGCTTTTCTAATATCCCAGTCTTCACGCTCTACATTCAAGATATCTGCCATAGCATAATTAGCAATAAGTACTTTGCCGTGTGGGTCAAGAAGTATGAAACCGTTAATCATACTATTTAGTGAAGCCATAAGCTTAGCTCGTTCTAATACAAGCTCTCCTGTTCGTTCAGTAACTTGTTTTGAAACCCCTTCTTTCTCGTGCCTTAATGTAAGTTCAGACAGCTCCAAGGCATCAAGCATTTTATTAAATACCTTTTTTAGGGAGCTTATTTCATCAAAACCTCTTGTACGAATTCTAAGTGTGAGATCTTTCTTATCTCGGATTTCTTCAAAATTAGATATAAGTTTTTTTAGCGGATAAATGATTTGGATACGATAAAAAGTAAATAACCCCACCCCAACTAAAACCTGAAGAACTATTAAACCAAAAAATAACTTATTAATAAAATCGTAAAACCCCAAATAAACCTTCCTATCAACCTGAGCCCTAATAAGGCCAATTTGCTTATCCATTATGTCCCTAACATCAACGTAACCAGTAAGTGTTGATTTAGAAATTGGAGTAACTTGAATACCTTGAGCAGCCAAACTGGAAGCTACATCCTTTACTTCGAGATTAGAAGTTAACAAATCCAAATAGTTAATAGATGTGTTTGTAATCTTTCTAATGATGTCTAACTCGGATTCATCAAAAACTGTAGCCATTATTAAAACACCGTTTGAATCGGCACTGACAGAAGAATCTGTAATAGAACAGGAAGATATAATTACAGGGCCTGAGGAAGTAGATATCAAACCAAAAATTGGTCCTGTAATAGGTGTTATATTATGCAATTTAGAGCCTTTATATATACTTCCTCTTAGTTCCCCTAATAGAGACTCTTTGATTCCAGAAGGCATAGAGGGGTTAATAGTTTGAAAAACAACCTCTCCCTCAAGATCTGTAATTATTACTATATCTACGTTTGTTGAAACAAAAAAATCCTCAGTATCGTAATTGCTTTTTATATAATCTGGGTTTTTATCTAAAATGAAGTTATGCGTGTCATCCCATCTCGCATAATCACATGCTACATCTGATAGTGACTTTTGTCTTTGAATAAAAACATTTTTTATTCCAGTTAGAGTATTGGCAACTACGTCATTCTCAACTTTCGAAAAAGCACTAGGAACTATCGAATTGAATAGTAAATATAAAAGTCCAAAAAATAGGACATTTATTACAAATATAAAGAGCAAAAACTTCTTACTTAGGGACATTATTAAAATACTAAATGGTTTTATGCTATATTTCAACGAGGAGGGTAGATGAAAAAGCGGCTGATGGGGAAAAAGCTTATGTTATGGCTCAAAAGGATAACTGCTAGGATAATCAGACGCACCTAAAATTTTGTAGGTCCCAACAAAGATAATGCTTATTGTTTTTGTTGGGATTTTTTTTCTTTATACATGATAGTATTAGTAAATGAGATTAAAATTTGGAGT
Source organism: uncultured Candidatus Saccharibacteria bacterium (assembly GCA_964387275.1). GTDB lineage: Bacteria > Patescibacteriota > WWE3 > UBA101185 > UBA10185 > CAYLVW01. Next base: position 6,198 of record CAYLVW010000004.1, on the reverse strand, counting down.
TTTTATATCAGTACTGGTAGTGATAATAACCTTAGGAACTATTAATACCTCAAAACAAGTTGCTTCACAGGCGGATCTAAAAAACAAACTAGAGCAACAACAAATAATCAGTAGAGAAAAAGATGCTGGAGAAAGCACCCCCTCAAGGGAAGCCAATAATACAGATGTATCAAAATTTATAGAAGGGGTAACAAAATCAGGAATTGGAAGCGCAATTACTGAGTCTGACACAGTAAAGTCAATTATAGAAAAACTTGATGCAGAAAAGATCCTAGAAAATCAAGACATAGTTGAAAATTTCTGCCCTCAATATAAATCCCAAAATGTAACATCTTATATAAAATCACCATCAGATTTAGAACCTCAATTTGGAGAAAAAGCAGAGGGGTATTACAATCTTTTGCAATTGTTGGATAAAACTTGTGAGGACAACAAGGTCGGTGTAGAGGAAAGTCTATTATTGTTAGAAAAAACCAAGGATCTTGATATAGACCTATCTCAATTTGGGCTTTAATTAGACCTTGTTTTCCTAATCAGACTAATCCCAAGATATACCAAATTATTAATAAACTTAGTGTATTTTGTCTCTAAGTGCTTCTTATAAAATAATTCCATTGCATCTACAGAGGCAATTCGCATAGACTTTCTAACTTCTGGGGTAGCTTTAGTGATATTCTTTGTCTCTTTTCTTACACCAACAGAAACACCTTTTAAATGGGTTACAGTATACTGAGGTAAATACATAATCTTCCATCCTGCTTGTTTAATCCTGTAACAATAATCTACATCCTCCCCATAGACAAAAAATTTCTCATCCCAAAGTCCTACTATATTAATAACTTTTTTCTTTACCAACATAAAATGAGCTATACACAGGTCGATCTCATGTTCAGTTGTTAAATCTCCATAGCCCAAAAAATACCCACCGAATAATTTGGTTTTAGGGAAGAGTCTTTCTAAGCCACTAAAATGTGTAAATGAAACCCAAGGTGTTGGAAAGCCCCGGTGACAATCCAAATCTATATTACCATCCTGTAATACTAGTTTTGGAGTAGCTGCACCAACTAAACCATTAAATTCCATATAATCAACCATTCTCTCCAAAACTCCTTCTCCAGGAAAAGCATCAGTGCCTAAAAATAAAAGATAATCTCCTGAAGAAGCATCTATACCTAAGTTGTACCCATGAGCAAGCCCCCTGTTCTCAGACTTAATAGAAATAACCCACGGAAATTCCAGTTTTAACATGTCATAAGAGCCATCTAAGGAACTATTATCTACAACAATAACTTCTTTGTTTTCATACTTATTAGTGAGGTTTATAAGACAGTCTCTTAGAGTATCCTTAGTATTAAAATTTACAATAACAATGCTTAGCCTCTTCATGATGTTATTCTAAACTAATGTTATAATTTTTTCATGTTTAAACTACCTGAATTACTATATTCATACGATTCGCTTGAACCATTTATTGATACTAAAACTATGGAAATTCACCATAGCAAACACCATCAAACCTACGTTACAAATCTAAATAACGCGTTAGCGCAACTGCCCGAATTAGAATTTAAACCAATTGAGGAGTTAATTGGTGATTTAAACGCTATACCGGAAAACATCAGAACAGCGGTAAGAAATAATGGAGGCGGGCACCTAAACCATACACTTTTCTGGAATTTCCTCACCCCAAATAAACTTACGGATACAAATACCACTTTGCAATTAAAGATCCAAGAAAAATGGGGATCACTAGAATTATTTAAAGAAGAATTTACAAAAAGTGCTTTAGGAAGATTTGGTAGCGGATGGGTCTGGCTAACAACAGAGCTCGAATTAGTGTCCACACCAAATCAAGATAACCCCTTAATGGAGGGCAAAAAAATAGTACTAGGATTAGACGTTTGGGAACATGCTTATTATCTTAAATACCAAAACAAAAGAGCTGATTATGTAGCTGCTTTTTGGAATCTTATTAACTGGGAATATTGTAATAGTTTATATACTTCCAAATAGCTAACCCTATTAAAGGAGAAAAATGAATAATTTGTTTTCTAGAATTCCGAATTCTTTAAAAAACATAAGTTTTGTTTTGGTAGTTGCTTTAGGTATTTTACTCGTAGGAAAAACCCTATTAGGTAAAGCATTATTTGGTACAAATATAATGATGGGATCCGTACCATATAGCAAAGAAATTGGAATGTATGATGGGTCAGCAGGAATTACCTATAATTCAGCTGATTCAACAAAATCTACGTCGTATTATGAAGCACCAGCTACAACTGAGTATTTTGGAGAGGGTAGCAGAAAATTCCAAACCGATACAAGCCTCTCAGTTGTAGTTAAGAATGTCAGAGAATCTCTAACAAACATTGAAAACATAATTATTGGGTTTGGGGGATTTACTGTATCAAAATCAGTAAATACACCAGAGGGTTTGGAAAGCGGTTACATATCAGTACGTGTACCAAATAACAAAGTACAGGAAACAAAAAATGAAATTGAGAAACTCTCTATAAAAGTGGTTAGTGAATCTACCTATGGCAGTGATATTACAAATGAATATGTAGATATCGAAGAAAGACTAAAAACCTATGAAACCACCAAAAAGATTTACCAAGATTTGCTTCTTAAAACACCTGATTTTGAGCAGATTATGCTCGCACAAGATAAAATAATTCAAGTGCAGCAATCTATAGATATGCTCAAAGGCCAACAAAAATATTTGGACGGAGTAGCAAACACAACAGCTATTACAATAAGTCTCTCTACTGATGAGTATGAACTGGCAGTTACCCCTGAAAAATCTTTTAGGCCAGATGTTGTTGCTAAAAATGCTCTAAGGTCACTGATCTTAAATATCAGGAACGTAGCGTACATAAGTATATGGGTGGCAGTTTATGGACTTGTTGTTGTACCTATACTTGCAGTCATTTGGCTAGTTTGGAAAAAGCTAGCAAAAAAAGCTAACCAGTAGCAATACTTAAGGTTTAAGCATAAAAAGACCCGACAACCATTTGGAGCATAATGCCCAATAAAGTTGTCGGGTTACGTTTACTTCCTGTTACATCCTCTCCTACGGTTATGACAATGATAAGTGTTATCCTCACAACCCCTACATTCGCAGGAGCAGCTATCATCAAGTACCGGCTTCATCTTAACCGCCTTACGACGGCGAATGGGACGATTTTTCTTCATCTGAGAGCCTTTTTGTTGAGAAGTAGCACCGTATGTACTATAGGGTAATGTTACAGCTTCCTGAGTATTTTGGCAAATCCTTCCTTGCCAAGATCGATATATTCAATTATTTCATAAGAAAAAATCCAGCCAGCAGACGGCAGATTAAATACCTGGGAATCCTGAATATATATGTAGTATTTCGGCAAAAAATTAGAACCTGGAGGAGTTACAGGCAACCCACGAAGGTAGTAAGTGGAGATATCTGTATCTTCATTAGTGTAGTAGCTAGAAAAATCCCGATTATTTTTAACATACACAGAAATCTTATCCCAACCTCTGTAATAAGGAAACCCATATAAAAATAAATGTTTGTCTGTGTTTGCTGCAGGCACAGGCAATCCATAAAATGTGGTGTCTTTGTACGGATAACCTGTACTAAAACCAGGAATAAAAACCATAGACTGTATGGCAAGAACATAAAAAAACATTACCGCTATAATGACATAGCCTACAAATTTAAGCTTAGAAATAAAACTGGAAACCCCAAGCCCAATCACTATTATTATTGGAATAACATAGTTATGAATGTGTGTACCAGGATTTCGAAATACCACCTCGAATACAACCAAAGGTAAAACTAACCAAACAAGTAAAAACAAGTTCCTTACAGAAAAAGATTTTATAGCAAATGGCACAAACAAAAGAAATACAAAAAAAGTATATAAAGGGTTATAAATGGAAATAGAATATAAACTATCGTTAACTGCATAATTCTTGCCAATAATTCTTTTTGCTATATAACCCACTGTGTTCTCATCAAAATACCCGAACAAAATATAGGGAAGGTAAAAAGGTAAAGTGATTATAAGAAATGGAAGTAAGAAGCTAACAATTTGCCTTAAATTAAATTTACCCCATGAGTAAGTAATGTAGTAAACAGTCATAGGAACTAAAAAGAAAACAGCATCATAATGTGATAAAAATGCTAACCCCAAACTAATACCAGATAGAAAATAAAAAACGGTATTGCTTTTTAAATCTTTTAGAGCTTTCGCTAAAAAGTAGAATGCAAGTAAACCAAACAAAATGTAAAAAGATTGATATTGTGCAGTTCTTCCAAAAGCAATGTAGAAACCATTAAGAGCAAAAAGAATGGAGCTAATTAAAGAGACCAATGTGCTGTTAAAGATTTTTCTAAGTAATAAATAAAATACAAAAACGGAAACTATACTTGCAAGAGCAAAAGGCAACCGTATCCAAAATTCATCAAAGCCTCCTGAGACTTTTTCAGTTATCCAAACAACAATGAATTGTATAGGACCTTTTCTCTGATCTAAAAAGAAACTAGCCGCCGGAACAGTTTTATCTAAGTACAGTGTCTTAACCTCATCTCCATAGAAATGAGAGTAGCCAAGTTGGCTTAGTCTAAGCACTGAGGCTATGATCACAACAAATAGGATACATATATAATCTTTATATTTAGTTATTAAATCAAATGAGGCTTGCAGTCTTGGCTCTTTAGGCATGTGAGTGGGCAAGGAATTTTTCGGCATCAAGAGCAGCCATACAACCCATGCCTGAAGCAGTTATTGCTTGTCTGTATCTATAATCAGCAACATCTCCTGCAACAAAAACACCCTCAACATTTGTTTTAGTATTGTCACTAACTGCAATGTAACCACCTTTACCTATTTCAACAAAACCCTCTAAAAACTTGGTACTAGGTGTATGCCCAATTGCTAAAAATAAACCCTGAATATCTTCCATTACAGTTTCCTGGTTAGTCTGATTGTTTTTAACCCGAAGCCCGGATACAAGAGAATCTCCAAGTACCGCAACAACCTCAGTATTAAAAACAAACTTAACTTTTGGATTTGATTTTGCTTTGTTTTTCATAAAAACACTTGCCCTCATAGATTCCTCAGAACTACGAACTAAAAGATAAACTTTAGTTGCAAACTTGGTAAGAAAAGTGGCCTCTTCCATTGCGGCATCTCCAGCCCCAACTACTGCAACTACCTTATCTTTAAAGAAAAATCCATCACAAGTTGCACAAGCAGAAACACCCCTGCCTTTTAAGCGAGTTTCGCTTTCAAGACCAAGCCATTTTGCTGATGCACCAGTTGCTATTATTACTGTCTTTGACTCGTAAACAGTAGCCTCTTCGGTTATAATTTTAAATCCATCATTCTTATTACCTTCAATTTTGGTAACATTCTCGTCCTTAAAATCAGTTTTAAATCTAGCTGCTTGAGCTCTCATATTGGCTATTAGTGTAGGACCTTGAATTCCGTGCTCAAAACCTGGAAAATTCTCTACCTCAGATGTTAGCATTAGTTGACCTCCAGCAGGCTGTCCGGCTAATACTAAAGTTGAAAATTCTGCTCTTGCAGTATATATTGCGGCTGTTAATCCAGCAGGACCGCCACCTATTATCAGTACATCATATTTCATAGGAATAATTATAGCATCCGAAAATATAGACTTCGTATAAATGTGCTATAGGATTTTCTTTTTTTACTGGCCTTAAGAGGTAACTTCTGTCTTTGAATTAAAACATAAAGTCCTACCATTACGAAAATAATCCGAAACATCAATTAAATGTATTGACTGCTTTTTATACTTATGATTAATTACTCATTGTATAAGTATCAAGTTTTTGAAGAGGGAACTATGCCCGTAAAAACAAAAAATAAAGTAGCCAATAAAGTTAGCAAGATGGTTCAAAAAAAGACCAAAAATACAAAAAAAGATGAAGATATGGAACTGGACGAAATAGAGCTAGAAGAAGATGGAGTTGAAGCAGACGCAGATGAAGAAATAATTAAAGAGATTACACCAAAGAAAAAGGTGGTAGTACAAAAACCAAAAATGGCTGATATTGATGACTTTTTGAACTCTCTTGAAGAGGAACGCGGTTCAGACTACTAACTCATACAGTTAAATCATTAGCTTTGCTTTCGGGGAGGGGGGGGGGGGGGGGGGGGGGGGGGGGGGGGGGGGGGGGGGGGGGCGGGGGGG
>CAYLVW010000003.1:0-149474 GCA_964387275.1 uncultured Candidatus Saccharibacteria bacterium | reverse complement strand
AAGAAACACCAGATGTGAAGTAGTTAGAACCATCATAGGCTACTCTTAGTTGTGGTGTAGTTGTTGACCTTATCTCTAGGGCATTAGCAGGAGAGGTAGCTCCACTGCCAATACCAATATTACCGTTATTTAGTATAGTCATTGCTGTGGTGGATCCAGAATCACCTACATTAAATTGAATATTTGCATTGGTTGGTGTATTTCCTGCAACTGCATTGTTACCTCTAATTGTAAGAACATTATTTGCAGCAGTACCTCCTACTACACTTTGACCGCCTGCTACACCAGTAGAAAGGTTTGATGTGACTGTTCCTGACGTATTTGTAAGCCCTGTAGAGAAGGTGAGCGGTGTTTGGTAATCTGTACCTGCAACTGCTAAGGAAAGCTGACCTGTACCAGAGTCAGCTTTTACAATGCCCCCAGCAGTTAAAGTTGATAAAGTTACTGTACTAGAGAAAGTTTTAGCGCCACTAAATGTCTGTGTACCTTCTAAGAAGGCAAATGTTCCATTAGTCCCAAGGTCTGGGAAAGTATATGTTCTTGTAGCAGATGTATTAGCACCAGTCAGAACTATATCAAAAGCATCATTCGTGCCCCCTTCAAAGGTAAGGGAGTTACCGTCATTATCCCCTGTGAACGCTGTCCCACTTCCTTCATTTCCCACCTGTGTGATATCCCCAGAAGCTACAATTTGTGCATCAACATATGCCTTGATTGATTGTTGTGTAGCAAGTGCAGTAGCTGAGTCAGATGCTAAGGTATCTTCATCAAGAATAGTGTTGACTGATACCCCGGTTCCAATTAAGAAGTTACCATCTACTTCTAGATCACCCTCTACATATAAATCGTCATCTCCATTTGCAGTACCTGGTGTTCCTGTATCTCCAATTCTTGTGTATCCTGTTGCAGCTATTGTTAAGTTACCATCACTTGTAATTGAATCACCATTAACTGCAAGAGTACCTGCAAGAGTAATAGAATCATCCAGGTTAAGAGTTAATGTATCTGTTGCAATAACAGATGCAATATTAGTACCACCTGTAACTGTGAGTGTATCTGTTTGAGAATTTGCTGTTGTTGATCCTGTATCAGCAGTAAAGGTTGTAAAGACATTCTGTAACTCATTAGTAGCTGATGTATCTGATGCTGCTATTGTTATTTGATCATCAGCACTTCTTGTTACTGTAACACCCGTCCCAGAAACAAAATTTAGTATATCCCCTGAGGTTATAGGGTCCTGAGTTGTTCCATCTACAGCAAAAGACCAAGAAGTGTATGGGCTTCCAACCTGTGCATCTACATATGCCTTGATTGATTGTTGTGTAGCAAGTGCAGTAGCTGAGTCAGATGCTAAGGTATCTTCATCAAGAATCGCATTTACTGTAACACCTGATGCTAGCCCTAAAGTACCTGTTATTGAAAAATTTCCTGTATTAGTTACAGTACCTGCCGTAATATTTATACTATCATTTCCAAATGCAACTGTGGGGCTTGTTGTACCACTGCCGTCAAAAGTCCACACAAAATCTGTGTTATTTCCAAAGGTTGTGGTGCCAATTTCTGTAGTATCTAGATTTAACGTTATTGTATCTGCAATTGCTGATACGTCTGTGTCTATACCATTAGTTCCGCCTGCAATAAGCAGGGTATTACCACTGCTGATTGCTTGTGAGTCTGCATCGTCGCCATCAATTGTCCATCCCGCATAGGCACCTCCTCCAATTTGATTAAAAGATACACCATCATATACGTAGAGCGCTGCGCCTGCTGTATCGAATACTAAGTCTCCTGCTTGAGTTCCTGTAGCTGCTATTGGGGCCCCTGCATTTGTTGGTATATTCAAGCCAACATTATTCCCATGTGGTTGTAAATCAATTCTTCCGTTTAAAGATAAATCTCCAATACCGGTTATGTCAGGGCTTCCAGACCCAGTAATATCACCAGTTAATGTGTGAGCGCCTATTGAGTTTATTGTTAGAGATCCTGTTACGTTTAGATCCTGCGCTATAGATACATCTCCTGAAGCATCTACATTTAGGTAATCCACAGTGTTGTCAGAGTTTCTAATTGTAAAAACATCCACAGAGCCTCCTGTAGCTTGTGCTACTACTAGGCCTGTTGCAGTAGCTGCTGTAGGTTGTATTACTTGACTGGTGCTTGGGTCTGTTATTACACAATTTGGACAGCTAAGTGATGATGGAGACTGCCAACTTGGTACACCGGCTGTTACTGTTAGCACTTGAGAAGCTGAACCGATAGGTAATGTTGCTAGAGTGCTGGAGTTCGTAGCATAAATTATGTCACCCTGTGTGTATGATGTTAGTCCTGTGCCTCCGAATTCTGTAGCTATTTCTGTTCCTTCCCATACTCCTTCTGATATTGTTCCTAGGGAAGTTATTTCTGAGGATGGCAGGGAAGTAACTTCACCATTTTGTATAAAAAGTATGTTTCCGTCAGTATTGTCTTCGAAATTTAGTGCCAAACCTCCAATACCAGTTACAACTGTATTATTCAGGCCTGTGCTTGTTACATCCCCCTGAAGGTCCAGTGTATTTTCTAAAGTTGTTTCTGTAATTTGATCTATAGAGATGACGCCATTTATTGCTCCTGCCGTTAGAGTTCCTGTACCAAAATTGCCATCTGCATTATTTGTTATTAAGCCACCGTTTAATGTAGAGAGCCCTTCTACTTCTATTGTTTGCTCGAAAGTTGCTGGATTTTTGAAAAATGAAGGAGCGTTCACATTAAACTTGAAGTTAAAGCTTCTGTCTACGTCTGCGAGTACCTGACCTGTCGGCTGTAAATCTGTTCTTATACCCCTTGTAGCTACTGCAGCTGCAAATCTATTTTTTGTGGTTTCATAGATGTTCTCAAAATCTATAGTTTTGCTAAGTACGCTAAGCGAGAATATGAACATTAATGACAAAGCTACTGCAGTACCTTGCTTCAGGTTGACACTTACTCTGGGGATTTTTATAGAACTATTACGACCCAAAGTTTGATTCAAAACCTTACTATTTGTTGTAATAGTGGGTTTAATTATCTGTTGTGTTTTTAGTAAGTCACTGTTAGTGTTATCTACTTGGCTAGTTGCGTGCTTAGCCTCTACAGTAGAGAAAGTTCTGTATTTTAATTTTTTTTCTTCCTTGTGTTGTTTTTTGGAATTTTTTTCTGCCTGTATTTCAAACTTTAACCTTTCGAGTTCATCGAGTCTGAATTCTCTGTAACCGTTTTCTCGTCTTTGTGATGAAATTCTTTTTTCTTGCTCAAATCTTCGTAGGGAAGAGGGGCTGATTTTCAAAAAACTTGCAGCGTCCGAAACTGTTAAAAACCTACCCTCACTTTGGGCAGGAGTTGTTGGTTGTGGTATTAAGTTTTGTAAGTCTGTCTGGGCAGGCATTTCTTACTTTTATTAACTGTTTTAAATCTTCTGTGCCCTGTGGAATTTTGTCATATGACACAGATTTTCTTGATAGACAGTACTGTAAAATCGTAACTGTTTATGACCTTATCAAACCTTGATATATTAATATTTAATAAGGTTATAAATATGATAGATATAAAAATTTTTTATGTCAATAACTTGGATATAAAAGTTTATCAATAAGTTGTTTTACCCTATATTGACAACCTACCAGAAGTTACACTTTACCGATTTTATTTGCTACAAATATATTGACTACACCTATTATTAGAAGTAATCTATTAGTTAATGCCACTATATTGGAAAAATATTTTAACTATTTTTGCTTTTTTTCTCGTAATTACAACCTTTAGTAAGGTTTATTCTAGTTCATATGGTGTTGCAGTTAACGTACCTATAAATAGTGAGGATGTTAAACCCGGGGACATAGTGTCTTACCAAACTGATTCCTACTTACTTACAAATATTCCTGCTGACTCTCAAATGTTTGGTGTAGTTACAGATAGAGCGATTCTCTCAATAGTTGATATCGACACCGAAGGTGAGCCTAACAATAGGATGGTTTTATCTGCAGGTGAGGTACCTGTAAATGTATCTGCGGCTAATGGTCCCATCAAAAAAGGAGACTACATTACATCATCTGACATACCTGGTAAGGGTGTTAAGGCCGCTACAAGTGGGTATGTACTTGGTGTAGCCCTAGAAGACTTTACTCCAGCTTCTAGTTCGGATATAGGGAGCATTTTTGTTTTAGTAAATATACGTTCTACATATATAGATCAGAATCTCAAGGTTAATCTTATAGAAGCTTTGAGATCTGGCTCTTTGGCTCCTTTTATGACTCCTATAGCTTCTTTAAGATACTTATTAGCTACACTTATTGTTGGAGCAAGTTTTGTCATAGGATTTTCCTCTTTTGGGAAGATGTCTGGTAGTAGTATTGAGGCTTTGGGGAGAAATCCCCTTGCTAAACAAGCTGTTAGGAGTGTAGTGGTGTTTAATTTTCTATTTACCTTTTCTATTATGGTTATCGGCCTTGTAATTGCATATTTAATCTTAGTGCTGTAGATTTATTATATTGATTATGTTTACTGCCCAACTAAATTCAGACACATACTATTTGATTGGTTTAGCTGTTTTATGTGGTGTGGTTTTTGTCATACTTATTCTAACTGTGTCATTTATACTGTATGAGTTTACTTCCACAAAAAAGATAAAAGATGCAAAAAAAATTAAAGACAACGCATACCAAAAAGCATTTTCTATAATTGATGACGCCAGAAAAAAATCACTGGAGATAATCTCCGAATCGAATCTAAAGGCCCACAAGTTACTTGAAGATACCCAGGCTCTCAGTCAAGCCACTAAAGTGCTAATGGAGAAAGAGCTTAAGGATGTTTCTGATAGGCAGCTTAAGTCTCTTGATAACACCTCTAAGGGTTTACTTGAGATGTATAAAAAGGTGATAGCCGAGGAGGAGGGTAAGAACGTTCAGACACTTGAAAGTTTTTCTAATAACTTGAAATCTGAGCTTGTGAATGAAGTTGAGGAGTTTAAAGATATTCTGCACAGAGAAACCATAGAGACTCAGCAGATGGTTGAGCAGAAAGTTAATGTGGAGTTTAAGAAAGCTATAGATGAAATAGCAGCTTTCAAAAATAAGCGTTTAAAGAAGGTTGATGATAATGTCTTTAGGATATTAGTTTTAGTTTCTAAAGATGTTTTTGGAAAAATTTTAAGTATGGAAGAGCATCAAAGGTTGGTAATGGAAGCATTGCAAAAAGCAAAAGACAGCAAAGACTTAGAAATATGGAGTTAAAGTATGAAATATTTTACCAGTGATGTTTTAAATTTAACAACCTCCTACATAAAGACAACTAAGAATCTTCCTGAATTTCTTGATTCACTGGATAAAATTGGTGAGAACTTGTTTAAAGAAAGTTCTGTTATTTATGACACATTGTTTGAAAACATATCTTATGATATGAAATCTTATATACAAGATGTCTTAAAAATTTCTGGTGTAGGTAGATCTGAATTAAAAGAAATTATTTCTGAGTTAAAACAAGAGGTTCCTAATATACATCAAGTAAAATTTGTCTTAGCATTTCAGCCTTTACCTCCATTTGTCGACGTTTTGTTTTTGTGGGTATCCAGTAATTTAGGCAAGGATTTACTAGTGAATTATGAAGTGAATCCCCAGATAATTGGGGGAGTTATTATAATATATAAAGGTAAGTATTTAGACTATTCGAGTGCTCCTTTGATAAGTAAATATTTTGAAGCTCATACATCCGATGTACAGACATTACTCAACTAACAATTTTCAAAATCTACTATCTGACGTAGGGGAGGTTGGGTACGTTGAGATTGTTAATGGACCTATGGTGTATGCCTCTGGTCTTCCTAACGCCAAACCGCGAGAGGTAGTTTTATTGGAGTCAGGTGATATTGGGGAGGTTGTTTCCTTATCCCGTGATCTAGTTGAGATTTTAATGTTATCTAAATCTCCAGTTTCCATAGGCACTAGAGTAGCAAGGACAGGGGATACTCTAAAAGTACCAGTTGGCGATCATATGCTTGGTACCTCTATAAATCCATTGGGTATGTCTATATACGAGGAGAAACCTCTTCGACCTTCCGAAGAACACCGTCTTATAGATACAACTTCCACTGACATAAGTATTAGAGAGAAAATAACGGAACCTTTAGAGACAGGGGTGGGTATAGTAGATATGATGGTACCCTTGGGTATGGGGCAGCGAGAGCTTGTTATTGGAGATAGGAAGACTGGGAAAACTGAGTTTATTCAGCAAGTTATGTTATCTCAAGCAAAAAGAGGTAATGTGTGTATTTATGCTGGTATTGGTAAACTTAAAATAGACATTAAAAAAGTTGAGGATTTTATTTACTCAAACAAAATTGAGTCAAAATGTGTTGTCATGGCATCCTGTAACTCAGATTCACTTGGTATGATTTACATTACCCCCTACGCTGCTATGACACTAGCTGAATATTTCAGAGATTTAGGGCATAATGTCATACTTATACTGGATGATCTCAGTACACACGCTAAGTTCTACAGAGAAATAGCTTTAACTTCTCGTAGATTGCCAGGAAGAAGCTCTTATCCTGGGGACATTTTTTATACCCACTCCAGGTTGCTTGAAAGAGCTGGAAATTTTAAGACCCTTAAGGGACCCAAATCTATTACATGCTTCCCGGTTGCCGAGACCATTGAAGGAGATATCTCAGGTTATATACAGACAAACCTAATGTCTATTACTGATGGTCACATCTTCTTCGACAAAGAACTTTTTGGGCAAGGTAGGAGGCCTGCTATAAATACTTTTTTGTCTGTTACTAGGGTAGGTAGGCAGACTCAATCGACACTTAGGTGGGGTGTAAATAGGGAACTCACTAGCTTTTTAACCCTTCTTGAGAAGACTCAAAGTTTTGTCCATTTTGGCGCTGAGCTTAACGCAGGTATTAAGGCAACTTTGGATATGGGTGAGAAGGTGTATAGCTTTTTTGACCAGCCTCAGGGGAAAGTAATTCCGATAGATGTACAAATCGTGCTTTTTTCACTTATTTGGGTTGGTAGTATAAAAAGTGAGTCAAATGAGAAGTTAAAATTTATTATCAGAAAATCACTGCAACTATATGAAAAAAATGATGAGTTTAAACGTTTTGTTTCCGACTTATATCAATCTACACTTGATTTTAATGCCTATTTAGGTAAAGTCACCCAAAATCAATCCAAATTGTTGAGTTATATTGAGTATGATTAACAAAGAGCTAAAGCAAGAAATCGTGAGTTTGAAAGTTTTGCACGACATTGTCGAGACTTACGAAGAAATAGCAGCTATGAGAATGCGTAAAATAAAAAGCTCTGTTTTAGTTAATAGATCTTTTTTAAATGAGCTTAATCAAGTATATATTGATGTTGAGAATAATAAACAAGTAAATGTTGCTAAAAAAGTGTTAATTAAACAACTAGAAGCCCTTAAAAACCTAATGTATGACAAAAAACTTTATATACTTTTATCTGCGAACGCTGGGTTATATGGAGCAGTAGTACGAGACACTATAAGAAATTTCATAACTGACATAAAAGACCAAGACTGTGATGTGATAATCATTGGTAAGATTGGAAAAGGTTACTATGAAAAAGAGCAAAAAAAGCACAAATATATTTATTTTGACTACTCTGATGATGTTGTAGACGAAGTTAAAGCAGCAGATTTGCTAAAAGAAATAGTTAAATACAAAGAAGTGGTTATTTATTATGGTCTATTTAAAGACATACTTACTCAAATACCCCAAAAGTCTGTTTTGTCACATGGGACAATTGAAAAACATAAGAGAGAAGTGCTGGACGAGGACAAGCGACAGGTTGTTAGCTTGGGCAACTCTAGTGAAAGGAAAAAGTATTTGCTCGAACCTTCTTCCGAGGCTTTGTTGGATTTCTTTGAAAAGGAGGTTATGAGGCTTTTATTTATTCAATACCTCTATGAATCTAATCTCAGTAAATTTGCTTCTAGGATGATTAACTTAGATTACGCCATTGTAAATGTTAACAACAGGCTTAAACAAATGAATTATATACGTTTAAAGAATAAACATAGACTGGCAGATTCAAAGCAACAAAATGTGCTTTCCGGTATTTCATTGTGGAGTTAATTAATTTTATTTAAGATAAACATATGCAAGGTGGAAAAATAGTAGGCATAAAAGATTACATAATTGAGATTGAATTTATAGGTGATGACAAGCCTAGAATTAACGATGTAGTTGTTTTAAAATCTGATCCTGATTACAAGATGGTCGTATACAGATCTGCTTCTAGGTCTCTTTTTTTATGTATCGCTTTGTCTAGTGTACAATCTTTATCCAGAGGTATGGAGGTATTAAACTCAGGTCAGAGCTTAACTATACCTGTAGGCGATGCCGTATTAGGTAGGATTATAGATTTACTGGGTAGTACCAGAGATGGTAAGGGGCCTGTAGATGGTGCTACTTCTAGATCTATTTTGCAGGATCCCCCCGCATATTCTGAGATTTCCCCAAAGCTGCATATAATAGAGACAGGAATTAAGGTTATAGACATATTTTGTCCTTTAATTGCTGGTGGGAAGTCTGGTTTGTTTGGAGGTTCTGGTGTTGGTAAGACTGTTTTGCTGACTGAAATTTTGCATAATATTATTAATAAGGATAAGTTAAAAAACGTGTCAGTATTTTGTGGAGTTGGTGAGCGTACTAGAGAGGGGCACGAGCTATACTTAGAATTAGCGAACACCGGTGTTTTGGACTCAGTTTCTCTAATTTTTGGTTCAATGGGTGACACTCCGTCTGTCCGATTTTTAACAGGCCTTGCCGGTGTTACTTTGGCAGAGCATTTCAGGGATGAGCAGGGCAAGAATGTTCTATTTTTCATAGACAATATTTTCAGATACGCACAAGCAGGTAATGAGCTGTCTCTGCTAACTAACTCAATTCCTTCAGAAGATGGGTATCAATCCACATTGTCATCTGAAATGGCACATATTCATGAAAGATTAGTTTCGAATCAAAAAGCAAACATTACAAGTATTGAAGCAATATATATGCCAGCAGATGACTTACTTGATCAAGGTGTTCAAGCCGTTTTTGATTATTTGGATTCCGCTATTGTCTTATCCAGAGATGTATATAGGGAAGGAAGGTTTCCTGCAGTGGATATACTGTCATCTGTTTCTAGTGTCCTTAGCCCTCACACTGTAAGTGTGGAACACTATTACACAGCTTTACAGTCTCAGAGTTTATTAAAGAAATCTGCGTCACTCGAAAGAATAGTTTCTCTGGTGGGTGAAGCTGAGTTATCCGAAGAAGATAAGTTAGTTTATCAAAGAGCCAGAAAACTAAGAAACTATATGACACAAAATTTTTTTGTAGCTGAAGGTCAGACTGGACGTAAGGGATCGTACGTACCCCTGGAAACTACTATATCTGATGTCAGGGCGTTGCTTGAGGGAAAGTATGATAATGTTTCCGAAGATAAGTTTATGTTTATTGGGGGCTTATCTGACATCAAAAATCCTTGAGCTACGAGGTATTTGATTTTAGTTTTTAATTTCTATGTCTACTAAAAATCTAGATTCACAAGACTTGGAGATCTCACTCGAGAAGGAGCCACTAGAGATACTAATAAGATCTAAAAACAAGATATATTACAAAGGTACCGCTTATTCAATCTCGTCTGTTAATGATAATGGTCCCTTTGATGTCTTACCCGCTCACACGAATTTTATAACTTTAATAAAGGATTTTATTATTTTGGATTTTAACCTCAGTACCCGCAAAGATTTTAAGATTGACAGGGGAGTCTTAAAAATCTCTGCGAATAAGGTAGAGGGTTTTATAGGTATTTAACAATATCTATCTGTGCAGATGGTCCCATCGTGCTCGCAATAAAAGCACTTTTGATCCAATCTGGTTTAGCTTTTTGTGGTTTGTGCTGTCTGATAGATTGGAGTATTTCTTCAAAATTTTCGACTAGTTTTTTTGATTCAAAACTCTTTTTTCCAAGTATTGTGTGTACTACTGGTGCATTTGCCTCAGTTCTAATTTCTACTTTTCCTTTTTTAACTTGTTCTACAGCTTTCTCCACATCTTCTGCTACTGTGCCGTTTTTTGGATTTGGCATTACCCCGGCAGGTCCTAAGATTCTGGCAGCCTTTGCTAGTTTTGCCATAAATCTTGGTTCTGCAATCAGTACATCAAAATCTACCTTTGGTTTTATAGTACCTTTTTCTAACTTTTCTATATCTTGATCGCTAAGCTCCAAATCTGCATTAGCCACCTTCTTAGATGCTAGAACAGCTACTTTAAGTAGTTTTCCAGTACCATTTGGTAGGGTAATTGCAAATCTGATGTTCTGATCTGTTTTTTTGATGTCGATATTTAGATTTAAGTGTAACTCTATTGACCCATCAAACTTAGCTTTGTCATTTTCTTTAACATACTCAATTGCTTTAGTCAGGTCCTCAAATTTTGGTGCTTCTTTTTTTATAGTTTTTAATTTATTGTTCATTTTACTTCTACTCCCATTGATCTTGCTGTTCCCGAGAGAACTTTTATAGCTTGATCTAAATCTTTAGTGTTTAGGTCCGGCATTTTAATTTTAGCTATTTCAGCTAGTTGCTCTTTTGTAATGGCGCCGATTTTATTCTTATTAGGTACACCAGATCCCTTTGGTAATTTCATTGCTTTAAGTATTAGATTTGATGTTATAGGTGTCTTTGTTACAAATGTAAATGATCTATCCTCATATACATTTAGAACTACTGGGATAATATCATCTCCCATTTTTGCTGTTCTGGCATTGAACTCTTTACAGAATTCCATAAGGCTTACGCCGTGCTGGCCTAATGCTGGTCCTACTGGTGGGGCGGGGGTAGCTTTACCTGCTGGAACATTTAATTTTACGATAGCTTTTAGTTTTTTAGTTTTTTTACCTGTTGGTGCTGCCATAATTTTGCTTTGGGTAAGAAGCGTACCAAAGCCCTAAATTTAGATACTACTGACTTGGGTGAGGTCTAATTCGACCGGAACCTCTCTACCAAAAACTGATATTAACACTTTTAATTTACCTTGATCTTCGTTAACTTCTTCCACTCTACCTAAAGAATCCGCAAAAGGCCCACTGTTGATTTTTACCGAATCTCCTACTGTGAATTTTGCTTCGAATTTTGGTGTATCCATTCTGACGTATTTCATTAGTGCTTTAACTTCGTTTTCTGGGAGCGGTACTGGGTTTGTTCCTGTACCTACAAAACCTGTTACACCTCTAGTTGATCTTACAATTAACCAGCTGTCATCACTTAATTCCATTTGGACTATAATGTAACCTGGAAATAGTCTTTCATCCACGGATCTCTTTTTACCTTCAGATATTACGATTTTTTGTTGGTGGGGTATAAATACTTTAAAAATTCTATCGGTCATTCCTGCTGCTTCTGCTCTTTGTTTCAATGTAATTGCAACCTTTTTCTCGTGTCCTGAATATGTATGCACTACATACCATCTTGCATATTCGGAAACCTCACTGTTTATAACAACAATACCGTCATTTGCGGCATCATCTGTAGTATTTGTTTGTGTTTGTAATATTTCTTCTGTCATTTTTGTGCCCCTAGCTTAAAATGAATTTTATCAATTCTTTAAACAAATAATCAAAGCCCGAGACTATTAAACCGACGATTAAACTAGCACCTACCACATAAATAGTCAAGCGTATAGCTTGGTTTTTTTCAGGCCACTGCACTAATTTCGTCTCTTTTACCACGTCGTCTATAAAATTTTTGGCTTTTTGTACGACTAACACCCGAAGATTTTAACATTTATTGCTTTAAAATAGAAGTATTAGTTATATTAGTCCATTTTCTGACAAACGTTGGGGTTTGAATGGTATAATCTTCCAAATATGTTACTTAACTTACTTTTTGAAAACCCCGTAATATTTGTTGTGGTTGCCGGGAGTTTGGTTATTTCCTTAACTATCCATGAGTTTGCGCATGCTTACGTAGCCTCAATTTTAGGAGACCCTAGCCCTAAAATGATGGGTAGGGTTAGTCTTAATCCTTTAAGGCATTTAGACCCATTGGGTACTGTTATGTTACTAATAGCTGGATTCGGGTGGGGTAAGCCTGTACTTATTAATGACTACAACTTTAAATACCCAAGGAGGGACTCAGCTTTAGTAGCTTTGGCTGGACCTGTTTCAAATCTTATTTTAGCTACGATCGTAGCTTTTTTGATCAGGTTTGTGTTTGGAGAACTTATCTTTATATCTTCTATTCTTAGTGTGATTGTTTACTACAACCTCATACTTTGTTTCTTTAATTTAATACCAGTTCCTCCGTTAGATGGTTTTAAGGTGATTGGTGGATTTTTACCTCTAGATTTTTCAGTTAAATGGCACGAGTTTGAGAAATATGGTGTTTATGTGCTACTTATAATGTTTATGACTGGTGCAACCTCCAAGATAATAACTCCTTTTGTTGGTGTAGCAATGAAAATCCTTGGTATAGGTTTTTAAAAACGAGCTAATTTTTATTTGACTTTATTCTCAAAAAGTATTAAATTTATATCAAGTAGAAGCAATACTACTGAGCATGTTTTAGAACACAAAACGTGCTTCACCTGGGATGTACGGTGACGTTGGAATTTGATTTTCTGAACACCGTTCTTTAGAGTTCAAAATAAATAAGACTTATGTTTTAATAATTAGAACTCACTTTGACAAGGCGGAATTCAATCCAGCTGGTCGGCATTCCGGGGACTATATTATTTTTTGTTTATCTTAGGAAATGGGCGGGCCTTTGGCCCGCCCATTTCCACCTAATCCTCAAACAAAGTTAAAATCAACCCCATTTTCTCAACTCATAGTATAATATGACAAATGTGCACTTCCCGCTGCGTCTCAATACTATAAGATCTTTATTTATCGTCAAGAATTATCCATAACTTAAATATATAGTTAACGTAAAGCTTTTTGTTAAAACTCATAGTGACAGCATTTGGTAAAGTTACTCTTAAAGAAATTACTAATTGTATAATACGTATATAGCTATATACTACAGATACAAATAAAATTGTTTTCCATATATCTAAGCTAAATAAAATTTGTTCTATATTATACTTATAGTATTAATACAAAAATAACATTTAAACATGAAATACATCTGCTAAAGCATGTAGATACTTCAATTTCTTTTCGTTATGTACTAAGTTTGGTGTGCATAGGTTTTTCAGCATACTTAATATATGGGTTTATTTCGAGGTTTCGTGAGAACTTGAACTTAAGCCTACATAATGATATAAAAGCTTACTTGTGAAGCCAAGAAAAGGAGACACCATATGGACACAATTATTTCTTTCGTTGCACATACATTTGGACTAACTGGTTTTAGTAAATACGTAGTTACAGTTTTGTTTGTATCTACTATGGTTGGTGGTGCAATTATCATAGTTATGGGAAATTTTCGATAAGTATTATATATCGGCTTTTATTTAGTTAGTGGGTTTAGCTAGTTCCACTTGCTTTATGTGCACAACACTTCATGAAATTTTTTTCATGAAGTGTTTTTTTACACAGCAATGATTTCCTTAGGGTACTCTATACAAAGAGTAGGTAGCACTAATTTTATTACTATTGTAACTAATATTCCAAGTACTAACCCAATAGCCAGAGCCCAAAGCATTCTTGCAGAAAGCAGTTTTTTATATTTAATACTTGTGTAGATTATTGGGATAGTCATAGCAACTAGCGGGGCATACGCAGAAATTAATTGTGTCACTGTTGACAGAGAGTTTTCACACATACTAATTATTGTATCCCAAAATTTTACGTATGGGTTTTTAATATATTGTAGTAGGTAGCGTTTATTTCCTAATAGATAGATTTCTTAATGGCAGGGGCGGAAGGAATCGAACCCTCGCAAAAGGTTTTGGAGACCTCTGTACTACCACTATACGACGCCCCTTCAATTATTTACCTGGAGATTATAGCCTACTATAAAAACTTATCAAACATTATTATTTCATGTTTGCTTGTGTTTAAGCCACAATGCTAATATAATCCTACTCTTCCTTTGAAAGGGGAACCAATGAGACATCCATTTGGAAGACCTATTTCTATCAGCATCCATCAAGTACGTAAGTGGGTTCAGGAAAATAAAGATCCCATAAGTGCTAAGCTGGGAGCTACAGAATTTGGTATTTTGTGGCGACGTGTACACCTAAACGTTTTAGATAAAACTGATCGTTGTCAGATCTCCGTAAGCCTATATAAGTATGGTCTGACCATTTCTCAAATAGCAGAGCTATACGAGGTTGCAACAACAGTTGTGTCCAACGATTTAAAAGAAGCCCGTACCACTATTGTAGGGTGTAGAGTTAATGTTAAGACTGGTAGGAAACCAGCTAATGAGTATATCTATACTCCAAGACGACGGGGAAGAAGCGCTAGTGGGGCTAGTGTACCCGAGATTCCTGAAAGTACCACAACCCCAGAACCCCTGAGATTTAATGGTATTGCACTACCTGATATCATGGCATCTATTGTTTGGGGTTTCTTTCATTCTTTTGATGCAACCCGAATGATTGGCGCTGTTAACAGAAAGCCTAGAAGTCGTGCAATTTTGGCAACAAGTCTGGGTATGGATCCTACAAGTCTTTTTAATAACTCGATGAAGGACAAAATTAAGACCGAGTTAGCTATAATGGGTATATTTGTACCTGCAAGTATTATTGATACTATTGTTTACTATTTCTATTTGAAGCCTTCAGGTGTTGTATGTAGAACCTACCAAGAGCTTAATCAACAGGTGTACTTATACTTAGATGGTCTTGTTAGATCCTCAGGGAGTTTACATTCGGCCTACATGATATTTGCTGGTGATTACTTGGATCCGCTTAACATTAGTTTTGGGTTTATGTCTTTTGCAATAAGGTATGAGAAGCTAAAGAGTGTTCATCAGGGAACGTCTGGCGACGACTAACTATAAAAGCCTGTTTCAGTGTCTATTTAGATACTGGGATGGGCTTTTTTTGTGGAGCCCAGGGAGGGAATTGGACCCTCGACTTCTTCCTTACCATGGAAGCGTTCTACCACTGAACTACCTGGGCGAACAGTTTAAATGGTGCCGAGAGAGGGATTCGAACCCCCGAAGGCGTACGCCAGCTGATTTACAGTCAGCTCCAGTTGGCCACTTTGGTATCTCGGCATAAACTTATCACTACACACTTCTGACATCTTTTGTTATCTGGATTAGCCAGATCTTCAAATAACTTGGAGCCTGAGGTGAGAATCGAACTCACGACCTGCGTTTGGACAGGTTGTCTTTGGAGCCTAAGGTGAGAATCGAACTCACGACCTGCGGTTTACAAAACCGCCGCTCTAACCAACTGAGCTACTTAGGCAAGCTCCAAAGACATCCTGTCGAATCTCCGATTCCCAAAACCGCCGCTCTAACCAACTGAGCTACTCAGGCAAGCTCCAAAAGAATGTCCACAGACCCAGTCATTACTAAACCGAGCCCTGTTAAGGTAGTTATAACAAGCAACAGGCTACAAAAGATTCTATCACATAGTTATTATGCTACAAATACCTATAAAAGGCCCATTACTCCATTGCCAAAAAAATTGATTTATGGTTTAATTCAACGGTTATGGCACGAGTATGCGACATTTGCGAAAAATCATATATGAAGGGTAACCAGGTACCTAGAGGTATTGGTAGAAGAGTTACCAGAAGAACCTCTATAAAACAGAGAGCCAATCTAAGAGTTAAGAGAATTGATATAAATGGTCAGAAGTTTAAGTTTAAGATTTGTAGCTCTTGCTTAAAGAGAATGAACATGTCTGCTGATACTGCCTCTGCTTAGTTCTTATCCGTTTTTTTAAAGTAACCATTCAAAATAGATCTATAGTCTGTATTATTACCACCTTCTATTTTAACTTCGGTTAATTCGAGTTCATCACTGTGTCTATTGTACCTCGCACTAATGATTTGGAGTTTTTTATTTCTGTGATTGTTATTTATAAGTTCATAAGTTTTTAACCCCTTCCAACTTAGAATTTCTCCTAATGTGGTCCATGCAATGGGCCATGGGTTATATGCTCTTACTGCGTTGTATATGTGTTCATTAGAGTTTTGCCAATTAAGCTTTGCATCTTCTTTTAATATTTGGGTAGTTTTACTATTATTTTTTGAATAGGTATATGTTGCCAAGTTTTCTTCTTGGGCGCGCGTCTTTAATTGCCCAAACTCCATATTACGAAGTACTGTTGCTATTTCTGTTGCTGCGATACGAAACATCCGTTCATATAGATTTCCAGATGTCTCTGTAGGATTGATTTCAACTTCAGACTGCCAAATTATGTCACCTTTATCCATACTCTTATGCAAATACTGGTAGGTAATTCCGGTAACTTTATCTCCATTTAGAACTGCGAACTGTACTGGGCTTGCACCTCTATATTTTGGTAATAGGGAGAAGTGAATATTTATTAAAGTTGACTGCCCGTTGTTAATCAAACTTTCTGGCACTATATAACTAAAATCTGCTACTACTATATATTTGGGTTTGTATTCCCGTATTTTATTTAGTATAAGCTCTGCATTACTACTTTTTAGATCAGTAACTTCATAACAGGGAATTGAGTTTTCTACCGACCAGGTTTTAACACCCGATTGCGTAGTAATTTTATCTCTCCCTACTCTAGTGTCAGGTTTTGTCACAGTAAATTTTAAATTAAACTCATCTTTTAATGTGTCTAGTATTTCAGATGTTCTTTGGGACGTTCCAAAAAAGGCGACCGCTATTTTATTATCATTCATAAGTTTTCTTTGCTAGAACTACTCGGAGTATCTAACATGGTAATCTTCTTGTGCAAATAACTCATCTATTTCAGATTCTGTTTTAGTTTTACCCACAGCTTTATCAACTAATAAAATGCCTTCAAGATGATCCATTTCATGTTGTATTACTCGCGCTAAATATCCGCTTGCGCTCATTTTGAATTCCTCGCCTTTTTCGTTTTGCGCTTTGATTTTTATTCTCTTTGACCTTTCGACTTTTCCATACTTGTCAGGAATGCTTAAACAACCTTCCCAGTCTAGGTCAGTTTCTCTGGAGGAGCTTATCATTTTTGGGTTAACTAAAACGATGTTTTCTATTAATATCTTTTTTTTGCTGCCTGAGGAGAAAAATCTTCTAACCAGGCAGATTTTTTTAGAGTAACCTATTTGTGGGGCAGCAAGGCCTGCCGCCTCTGGATCATGTGCAGATTCTGCTGTATCAATTAAATTTCTTATTATTTCTTGTGTGGATTCTCCAAAATCTGCGATCTTCTCACATTTAGTTTTAAGTATAGGGTTTGGGACTTTAAGTATTTCCAGCACGGCCATTTAATAATTATATCAGAGTGAGTATATTTTTTTTCTATCTTAGTTCAAAGAAACAAAATCTATTGTAGTTTGCAACCTAAAACTTAGGTACTTACATCAATAAGAAATGCAGTAGTGAGTATTTTAATTGTACAAGTTCTACCGTGTTTTAAGACCATAACTTATTTTTCTTATGGCATTTTAACTGTTTAAGCTCTAATTTTGAAAAACTTGACACTTCATGTATCCTTTAAAAATGTCTAATCGCAAAATTTGAAACAAGATCAGGCATGTAAATAATATGAAACTAGTCATTGTAGAATCACCGACAAAAGCTAAAACAATAACTCCAATTCTTGGTAAAGGTTACAAGGTAAAGGCATCCATGGGTCATGTGCGTGATCTGCCAAAAAGTGGTCTTGGTGTGGATGTTGCTAACGATTTTGAGCCTGATTACATAACTACTGATAAAGCAAAGAAAGTTATTGGAGAGCTTAAGGACTTAGCTAAGGAGGCTGATGAGGTTATCCTAGCTACTGATCCCGATCGAGAGGGGGAAGCTATATCATGGCATTTATTGCAGATACTTGAGGGTTTGGACAAGAAGAGAGTTAAAAAGGTTTCTGTTAAAGGGAAGTTACGGAAAGTAAAATCTTTGAAATCCACCAACTCTGATGCAGAGGTTTCTAGCATTGCTTCTGAGGATTTACCAAAAAAGTATAAAAGAGTGGTATTTCACGAGCTAACAAAAAGTGCTATTGAAGAGGCATTTGAACATCCAGGGATTCTCAATAAGAGTTTAGTTGATGCTCAACAGGCACGTAGGGTTTTAGATAGACTAGTAGGTTATAAATTATCTCCGCTTCTTTGGAAGAAAGTAAGGTTTGGTCTTTCTGCTGGCAGAGTGCAGAGCGTTGCTGTAAGACTTGTCGTAGAAAGGGAAAGGGAGCGACTTGCTTTTGTGCCAGATGAATATTGGAGCATTGATGGCATTTTTGTAAACAATGACTCCAATACTGTTGTCGCATCTCTTGTTGAGAAGGATTCTAAGAAGCTTGAGATAAAAAACGAGTCGGATGCTATCAAAGTGCAAAAAGATTTAGCTGAAGCCAGTTTTAAGGTTCTAGAGGTAAAAAAAACCGAGAGACAGAGAAAATCATACCCGCCGTTAAAAACATCAACTCTACAGCAACTAGCTTCCAATGTTTTTGGTTTTACTGCAAAACGCACTATGATTGCTGCCCAAAAACTATTTGAGCAAGGTTATATAACTTACCACAGGACAGATTCTTTAAATTTAGCTCCACAGTTTGTCTCTGAGGCGAGAAAATTTATTACAGCGGAAATAGGCGGTAAATACATTCCTGATGAAGCCTTTACCTATAAAACTAAGGATAAGAATGCACAAGAGGCTCACGAAGCTATAAGACCTACAGATTTGTATAAAACACCCCTTAATCTTTCTTCAAATAAATTAAACGATGAAGAATTAAAAGTTTATTCTTTAATTTGGAAAAGGTCTGTGGAGAGCCAAATGCTTCCTGCAACATACGATCAGACGTCTGTATACATTTTATCTTCTAATGGTTATGGATTTAGAGCCACAGGGTCAGTTGTGAAATTTTTGGGTTGGCTTGCTGTTGGGGACTATATGGGACTTGATACAGACTCCGAGGACATAAAACGACTTGAAGAGTTTTCCGAAGGTGAGAGCCTCCAACTCAACAAACTTGACCCATCTCAGCACTTTACCCAACCTCCTGCCAGATATTCTGATGCAACGCTAGTTAAAGCTTTAGAAGAACTTAGTATAGGTAGACCATCTACATATGCCCCAACTATATCTACGATACAAGCCAGAGGTTATGTTGTTAAAGAAGGACGTTATTTTATACCGTCTGACTTTGCCTACGTGGTTAATGATTTACTTGTTGAGCACTTTCCAAATGTTGTAGATTATCGGTTTACAGCAGAGATGGAGGAAGAGTTGGATGAGGTGGCTGAGGGGAAGAGAGAGTGGGTTCCAGTTATAAGAGAGTTCTATCTACCTTTTGAGAAGGTGGTTTTAGAGAAGGATAAAACACTTCAAAAAGCTGAAGTAACTAATTTAGGTGTAAGCAATGAAGTTTGTCCTGATTGTGGTAAGCCATTGGTTTATAAGTTGGGTAAATATGGGAAGTTTTTGAGCTGCTCTGGTTTTCCGGATTGTAATTTTGCAAAACCAATTATTGATACCATCGCTTTAGATGGAAGTGGGGAAGGCGGATCCCAAATTGACTTTGGTCCTTGTCCAAACTGTGAGTCTGGGAGAATGATTTTAAGACAGGGTAGATTTGGTAAATTCATTGGGTGTTCAAATTATCCAAAGTGTAAAACAATACAAAAGTATTTCGAAAAAATTGGTATGAGTTGTCCTAAATGTACTGTAGGGGATGTTGTTGTAAAAAAATCTAAGAGAGGGAAGTTTTTTGGTTGTAGTAGATATCCTGAGTGTGACTATACTAGCTGGAAAAACCCAAAAATAACGCAGGAAGAGGGATCCTCTGAAACGCCGGATATTTCTAAGGAATCCGTTGGGTCTATTGCCTAATTTCTAAGAAGTTCCTCTAACTTTGTTTTAACAAAATCATAATCTGCTTGCCACTTAGCATCGTCCAGATATAGTTTTCGATGCTTTAATACATCCTTTAGGTAAGAAGAGCAGTGTTCCCCTGCAAAGTGTTTTATAAGTTTTTGATTTATTGAAATTTCTTTAATATCCACTCTCTTATTTACTTCAAAATTAAATTCAACTGAGGCTCTGATATAGTAACTTGAGGTAGTCTGGAGTATTTCTTGGAAATCTACACCTGGCATTCTAAACCATGTGAACAAGGCAAGTCTCCCTAAATCGTACTCAACAGGTCCTATAGAGGACAGCCCAAAGTCAAGTACTGCGTCTACCTTTTCAAAAAATATCAACAAATTATTTGGTGTCATATCTCCGTGTAGAAGGTACTTTGTAGAACTATCTAACGACAGATACGGGAGTTTTATTAGATTTTCTGGAGGTAGGATGTGATAGTGCAGCTTTTTCAACCAATTAATACCGCTTTCTAGGTAGTTGTACTTCATACCAAATGGAGACATACCGACAAGATGTTTTGTTATTCTGAGGAGTTTTTCTTGGCCATTTGGATCTTTAAATCTTAAACTAAACTTATTATCCTGAGTTTCTATATACTCAGAGGTGGGTATTTCTTTTCTTAGAAAATCAGACATTATTTTATCAACTTGAATCTGCTTTTCAGATTCTTCGGTGTAATTGCTGATCTTTGCTGTAAAGTCGCCTTTTCTGGATTTAATGTAGAAAGTTGTGGAGACTAGGCCCCAAGCATAGTTTTCAAAAAACCTAATACCAAGATCGTAGTTTTTTTCAATTATTGCTACAACAAATTTATGATATTCTTCTAAGCCTTGTACATAATCTTCTTTTAATACCACAGTCATAGATAAACTATACTCTTTTTAATAACCAGTTGAAATATTCGGATAATTTATGTACAATCTCTGAGTCTTGAACGTCTCTCGGTTTAAAACCGTTCAGGTGAGAAGAAGTCCTAGAGACATCTTCAAAAGTAAAAGAGATTTGTTTTGTCTTTCAAGCTTTAGCTATTATTGCTAGGTTAGTTTAAGTTACTAATACGCTAAATTTAAAAGTTATAATTTTACAAACAACTCTCTTTTTATTTTCAGACACATTATTATTTATATTGTTAGTGGGTTGATTACTCACAGTGGAGAAGTTTAAATGTCAAAATACAAGCTACCTAAAGTAGAGCAGCTGTTAGAGGCTGGTGTACATTTTGGCCATCAAGTAAGAAGATGGAATCCTAAAATGGAGCCTTACATATATTCCTCTAGGAATAACACACATATTATTGATTTAGAGCAAACTGAGAAAGGTTTGAAAGAAGCTGCAGATTTTCTATATGAAGTCGCAAAAAAAGGTGGTCAAATAATTTTAGTTGGTACAAAAAAACAAGCTAGAGAGATTATAACTCTCGAGGCAAAAAGAGCAGGAGCTCTATATGTTGCCGAGAGATGGTTAGGGGGTACACTAACAAATTACAAAGTTATTAGAAAAAACGCTGATAAGTTGTTGTCTTTCTTAAGAAGAAGAGACAGTGGGGATTTGGCAAGCTACACAAAGAAGGAAAGGCTTTTAATTGATAGGGAAATAGAAAAGTTAGAGAAATACTATGGAGGTATTGTTACTCTTAGGGGTATGCCTCAAGCTGTTTTTGTTGTAGATATAAAAAGAGAAAAGACTGCAGTGAGTGAATCTCTCACAGCAGGAGTTCCTATTGTAGGTTTGGTTGATACAAATAGTGATCCTACTGGGATTGGGTACGTTATTCCAGGTAATGATGATGCTATTAAGTCAATTGCTTTTATTGTAAAAGTAATTGCTGATGCTATTGAGGCAGGTTATAAGGATTATGCTGATAATAAAGCTGCTGAGGCTGCTCAAGCCACTGTAGCTAAGGAAATTTCAGAAACTGCTTCTGAAGCAACTCAAAATGTTACTTATGCTCAGGCTGCAAGATCAGTTAAATCCAAAGATTTAGTAAACCCTGAGGTTGTTTCTGCTGATAAGGTAGATTCACCTTCTAAGACTGCTGAAGTTTCTAAGACAGAAGTTTCATCTAAATCAGGGGGTAAGTCTGAGAAGCCAACAAAGAAGGTTTCTAAATCTAAGAAGAGTTAATTTATTTTTTCAGGGCGGGCCGAAGGCCCGCCCTGTATCCGAAAGAACAAAAAATGAATATTGAAGACCTAAAAAAACTAAGAGAAGAAACAGGTGCCGGAGTCATGGAGGTAAAACATGCACTTGAAGAATTCCAGGGTGATTACAACAAAGCCAAAGAAGATTTGATGAAAAAAGGTTTAGCTAAAGCTGCTAAAAAAGCCGATAGAGTTACCAAAGACGGTTTAGTATATTCTTATATTCATGCGACAGGAAAAGTCGGAAGCGTTGTTGCCATAGCTTGCGAGACTGATTTTGTAGCAAAAACAGAAGAGTTTAAAAAACTCTGCCACGAAGTAGCTTTACAGGTTTGTACTGAGGACTACACAAGTGTTGAATCTCTCCTAGAATCAGAATTTATTAAAGACGCTAACAAGAAGATTTCTGACTTAGTAAATGAGACTATCGCCAAATTAGGTGAGAAGATTGAGATTAAGAAGTTTTCCAGAATTTCAGTGCTGGAGTAATTGGCTGTTTATTTTCCTTAGTTTCTTGCTGGGTAGGGGGGGGGCTGCTCTGCAGCCCCCCCCCTAGAGTTACCTAGTTACCAAAAGTATCTAACTACATGATAAATGTCTCTGGTATAATACTTCAATATGAACTCATCCGAATTAAAAACTAAACTCAACAAAACTCTTGAATTTTTGAAATCAGAACTTAGCCAGATCCGAACAGGTAGGGCCTCACCTGCATTTGTAGAAACTTTAACCGTTGAAGCCTATGGATCAAAAATGTCTATAAAAGAGCTTGGTTCTATCACAGCGTTGGATTCTCAGACATTACTGATTAGTCCTTGGGACAAGAACTTAGTAAAAGAAATTGCCAAGAGTATCACTGAGAGCGATCTTAAGATAAATGCTGTTGTTGATGGTAACTCTGTTAGAGTCCCATTTCCGGCGCTTACTGAAGAAAGAAGGAAAGAATTTACGAAATTAGCTAGTTCCAAAGTTGAGGATTGCAAGACCTCTATCAGAAGTGTTAGGCAAGATGCTATGAAAGACGTAGATAAAGCTTTTTCGGAAAAATTAATCGGCGAGGACGAAAAATTTACTCAGAGGGATGAGGTAGATAAGGTAGTAAAAGAGTATTCCGAAAAAGCAGACGAATTAGGTGAAGCCAAAAAGCAAGATTTATTAAAGATCGGTTAAGCACATAGATGCTAGCACTGCTAATTTTTATTTTAATACTTTCCGTTTTAGTTTTTGTGCACGAACTAGGGCATTTTGCTACTGCCAGGGCTTTTGGTGTTAAGGTAGAGGAATTTGGCTTAGGAATTCCTCCAAAAATTTATAGTAAGAAGTATGGAGATACGGAGTACTCTCTAAATGCTTTGCCTTTTGGTGGTTTTGTTCAGTTGCTTGGGGAAACTTCGCTTGAAGCATCTACTGATCCTAAAAACTTCAATTCAAAATCCCCATTCCAAAGAATTATAATATTAGGTGCAGGTGTTTTTATGAACTTGGTTTTGGCAGCCGTTTTATATTATATATTTTTTTTCATTACCGGTTTTAAATCTTTAAGTATACCACTGATAGTAGATTATAAATTTCCTTTTGGTAATGTTTCCGAAACTAAAACTGTCGTGATGGGTGTGGCTGAAAATTCACCCGCCTCTCAAGCTGGGATAAAAGTGGGAGAATCCATAACCTCAGTAGATGGCATACCTGTTGACTCTGTAGAGAGTATAAGGAAGTTAATAGCAGACAAAGCAGAGATACCTGTTCAGGTGACACTGGTTAACAAGGTAGGTTTATCAGAGTCAGATAATCGTGTGCTAACTGTTTATCCAAAATTCAATGAATCTGAAGGTCAGGCTCTGCTTGGTACTTCTATGGTTTCTACAGTTGTAATAAATTATTCCAGTACTTTAGACAAGCTCCTTGCAGGGCCAATGCATGCCTATAATATGTTTTCTTATTCTATGCACGTTTTTAAGATGTTGGTGGGTATATCTGTTGCTGAGAGGGACCTTGCTCCTGTTTCACAAGGTGTGAGTGGTCCTGTAGGTATATACTCTGTGGTTGATAGTATAGTACAGATAGGTGGGACATACGCTGCTTTATCTATGCTGGATTTAGTAGCTATGATTTCAATTAGCTTGGCATTTATGAATATTTTGCCATTTCCGGCTCTAGACGGTGGTAGGATTTTGTTTGTAGTTATAGAACTTGTTAGAGGGAAGAGAATCAACCATGCTTTAGAGGCAACTGTGCATAAGTGGGGTATGATTATCCTCCTTGCTTTTATTCTGTTGGTGAGTATAAGAGATGTGCTTAGAATATTCTAATTAAAATAGCTTAACCACCTGATATTTCAGGTTTTTTAACTTCTTTCGTCTTATAATAGTCAATTAAAATATTTTTTTTATGTTTGCCTTACCTTTAATATATCTATATACTCCACTTATGAGCGCGGATGAGTGTTTATTTTGTTCAATTGTGTCTAAAACGGAACCGGCTTCTATTTTACTAGAGCTTGAGGATTTTATTGTTATACAGAACAAATATCCAAAAGCACCGGTGCATCTTTTAATTTTAGACAAGAAACATAACGAAAAATTTGATACAATATCCGGCGGAAATGTTGATCCTCTTTACTGGGGAAAAGTTATGAGTGCTGTGTCTCAAGCTCTTAAATTAGTAGGCCTTGAGAAGACGGGTGACTATGAGCTTGTGTGTAATGGTCCCAGTTACGCTCATTTCCAACATCAACACATTCATATACTGGGAAAGTATAATGATAGTGTGGGGGCTCGAACCTAACTGATATACGAAATTTGTTTGCTTAGGTTGGGAGGTGTTCGTTAAGCAAATTATGACAAAAATTAAAGTAAGAAATGGCGAATCTTTAGAACAAGCCTTAAGAAGGTTTAATAGAGAAGTACTTAAATCAGGTATTTTACAAGAACTTAAAGATCGGGAGAGGTATCAAAAACCTTCTGAGATCAAAAGGCTAAAGAATAAAGAAAAAGCCAGAAAAGTAGCTTACGAAAACAGAAGAAGATGATATTAGATATTTTAAAGATTAAGTTAATAGAATCTCAAAAATCTAAAGATGAGCTTACGCTTGGTGTTTTAAGGTTTCTTAACTCCGCAATAAAGAATAAGGAGATAGAATTAAGGCCCAAAGGAGAAGTCTTGGATGATGAGAAGATTATACAAGTCCTTAAAAAACAGATAAAGATGAGGAATGATTCTATAGAGAGTTACAAAGCCGGAAATAGAATGGATCTCGTTGAAAGGGAGTCTAAGGAGAAAGATGTTTTAGAGTCTCTTCTTAAAGAATTAATGCCGGATCCTCAAAATTAAATGTCAAAGCCAGCCACTTTTTCAATTTCGAAGAATAAAGTTTCTTTTAGTAACCCCGCTAACAGCGGGGTACTAAAGAATTTAGCTAGAGTCGGCTTCTATATCAATATAAAAATATCCAAAGACACTGAAATTCAAAAACTTAATAAAAAATATTTTGGTAGAGACTATCCTACAGATGTACTGTCCTTTAATCTAAACAAAAATAACCCATCCAATACTTCTATCCAGGGAGAGATAATTGTTAATTACGACCAAGCTGAGCGACAAGCCTCTCAGTATGGTAATACTGTGGAGATGGAAATCGCTGATTTAGTAGCACATGGGGTTTTACATTTGCTTGATGTTCACCACCCGGATGATGATAATAACAGTATTCATGGTGTGCCTAATAAGGAGGTTTTGGTATGAAAGTTGTTGTAGGGTTAGGTAATCCAGGTATTGGGTATAGTGAAACTCGGCATAACGCAGGTTTCATTATTCTTGACTATTTTGCTTCTAAAGAAGGGTTAGATTGGGCTAATGAGGATAAATTTAACTCAATTATTGCTAAGGGAGGTAGTTTTATTTTAGTTAAGCCTACTACCTATATGAATAACTCTGGGGATGCTGTACAAAAAATACTCAACTTTTATAAATTGGATCTGTCTGAGTTGCTGGTTATTCATGATGATGTGGATCTGCCCTTTGGGGTTACCAAAATCTCAAAAGATTCTCAGGCTGCAGGACACCACGGTGTACTTGATATAATAAACAAACTGTCTAGTAAAGATTTTTGTAGGTTAAGATTTGGTATTGGAAGGCCTGAGGATAAGAAATATGACGTTTCAGATTACGTATTAAGTAAGTTCACCAAAGAAGAGATTGATTTTATATCGAAATTTGATTTATCCTCTTACCTAAAATAAGCCCCACTCTATAAAATATAAGCACTCAATCTACTTTGTAGGTTTTACCCAATACTTCTATTTAGATACTGTTTACGCAAGCATAGAAAAAGCGACTTGTGTTTTTTCACAAATCGCCTTTATGCGTGTACACATACTATTTTCCGTTTAGCCTCCTTACTCTTACTGTCATTACGCCCAGCTCTACTTTGTTCCAGTAACCTTCAGCGATATTGTAGTAGTGAGAGGCCATACTAAGTCCAAGTTCTCGTATATCTCGTTTTACAGAATCAGTTATATACTTTGATCCAGATCTTAATTGTTTTTTGCCTCTGCTAATTTTTAAGAATATCCAAACATTATTTTTGTTTGAGATTTCTTCATTAAGGTTAAATTCAACTACAAGGCCACGGACGCTATGATTAACACGCATTTCTCACCTCCTTACTTTGTTGGTGGATTTGTTATTTATACTATCTTTTGGGAGGGTTCGCTATAAGCAATATTGTTTTTAGCACTTCTAACTTATTGTGTGATCAACTAATGTTACATATACTTTGGTTATGTTTTACACCAAGTATCGTCCTCAAAAATTTTCTGAAATCTCAAAACCAAACGATACTGCTGAAGCACTTTTAAATCAGTTACAATCAGGCAAGGTTGCTCACGCTTACTTATTAGTAGGTTCAAGAGGCACAGGTAAAACAACCACAGCAAGAATACTAGCTAAAGGCTTGAACTGTTTAAAGCCCGATAAAAACGGGGATCCTTGCGATAGTTGTGCTAATTGTAATGCTATTGCTACAAATTCATTTACAGATCTTGTTGAAATTGATGCCGCAAGTAATAGAGGTATAGACGATATAAGGGATTTAAGAGAGCGGGTTAAGTTAGCTCCTGTTTCTGGGAAGCACAAAGTTTATATTATTGATGAGGTTCATATGCTTACTTCCGAAGCTTTCAATGCATTACTCAAGACCTTAGAAGAGCCTCCTAAGCGCGTCTGCTTCATTTTGTGTACTACAGAATTTCATAAAGTCCCGGACACCATAAAATCCAGATGCCAAGTTTTTAAATTTAAGAGAGCTTCTATATCTCAGATTATTGCAAAGCTAGAAAAGATCTCAGATCAAGAAGGGGCAAAAATTACAAAAGACCAGCTAAAGATAATTGCTAAGGCGAGCTTAGGGGGTTTTAGAGACGCTGAAACTTTACTACAGCAGGTTGTTGAGGGCAGTATTGAACCAGAATCTTTAAAGATACTAAGCTCCAGGGAGGGATACATAGATTTTCTTGATTTATTGTATCGAGGTAATTTATCTGAATGCCTCAGGATGATAAATAAATCATATGAAGATGGGGTAGATATGTTTGTATGGTCAGGAGAACTTATCAGTTACCTAAGGACACTGCTATTTGTAAAGGCGGGAGTAACTGAGATGTTAGATGACGAATCAGATTTTATTACTGAATCCGCAACTAGGCAATCCAAAACTTTAGACTATTCATTTATAGTTTATGCTATTGAGAAGCTGGTTAAAGCACAATCTGAGATCAAGACATCTCAAATACCACAACTTCCTATTGAAGTAGCTGTTTTATCTATTATTGCCCCAATTGATTCTGGTTTTGATGTATCGAACCACAATAATTCTAAAGAGACTGAAACAAAAACTCCTAAGGTAGGTGACATTTTATCAGACAATTCAGAAACCAATATTGCACCATCTCAAGTGAAACCTAAACCTTTATCTATGAAACGCGGTGATATAAAAAGCATAAGTGTTACCAACAAAAAAGCTGATATATCTCTATCAGACAATACTAATTTAACAGCTAAGAAGAAGATTGTTTCTGTGTCTTTAGAAGAAATACAAGAGAAGTGGTTAGATATAGTTAATGCGGTTGACAGAGTTAACAGTACCATTGCTACATTGCTAAGAAATTCCAAAGCGGTTGATTCTAATGAGGGTGGTATTGAGTTAGAAGTCGCTTTTGCCTTTCATAAAGACAGGATAGAAAGTCCAAAAAACAAGAAATTAATTGAATCTATAATAGAGCAAGTTCTTGGCAAACCCCAATACATAACTTGTAAATTAGATACATCTAAGCCCCGTAAAACCTACTCCGATAAAAGCGAGAGGGAAACAGGAATACTAACTGATAGGAATGTTGTAGCTCCCACAAAGGCACCTGTTGAATTTAGTGGCAATATTTTGGATGTATTTGATGGTGGATTACCTCTGGCTGCTTGATGTATTATTCGTAAGCTATGCAACTTCCTAAATCAGTTAGAAAATTAATAGAGTCATTCGAAAAGTTACCAGGAATAGGCCCAAAGACCGCACAACGACTTGCTTTTTATCTAATTAATTTTCCTCAGTCCGAGCTTGAGTCTTTTTCATCATCTTTAATTAATTTGAAACATCAGACGAAGTTATGTAGAAAGTGTAAGAATTTATCGGAAGGGGAGTTATGTAGTGTTTGTTCTGATCCGCTTAGAAATATTAATCAAATAATGGTTGTTTCAAATTACCTTGACACCTTTGCAATGGAAAAAACTGGTTATAAAGGAACATATCACGTACTTGGCGGAGTAATAGACCCTTTAAATAATATTGGTCCTGATGAGTTGTTTGTTAAGGAGCTTATGGTTAGAATCCATGAGTATTTTTCTGATCCTTTTGGATCCGTACTAGAGATTATTTTGGCTACGAGTACAAATATGGTTGGTGAATCAACAGCCATGTATCTGTCTAAGCTTGTTAAGGATTCTTCTCAGGATCCTTCAAAGATTAAAATTACAAGAATTGCCCGTGGTATTCCTGTTGGGGGAGATATTGAGTACGCAGATGATGTAACTTTAAGTAGAGCTCTTGAGGGTAGATCAGATTTTTAATGGCATTTAGCACAAGTTAAGACAATACTCCCTTTGATACTTCCACAATGCGAAAAAACTGGTATCATACTAACATGAATGAGATTAAACTCTTCAACTCACTTACTAAAAAACTTGAAGCATTCAAACCTATCAATGAAGATACTGTATCCATGTACTTATGTGGTCCTACTGTGTACGACTATGTAACTATCGGTAATTTTAGAACTTACACTTTGGGTGATATCTCTCATAGAATATTTAAACTAAACGGCTACAAAGTTAATTACATAATGAATTTAACTGATGTGGGGCATCTTACTGGTGATAACAAAGGGGATGCCGATACAGGGTCCGATAGGTTGGAAGAAGCTGCAGAAAAGGAAGGTAAAAGTGCTAGGGAAATAGCAGACTACTATATTAACGATTTTTTTAAAGGCTATAAAAGGTTAAATTTACTTAAGCCCACGAAGTTTACAAGAGCAACAGACTATATTTTGGAGCAGATTGAGCTTGTGAGGGTTTTAGAGAAACGAGGTTTCACCTATAGAACATCTGACGGTATTTACTTTAATACTGCAAAATTTCCTAAGTACGGTGAGCTATCGGGTTTTACTGCTGAATCTGTAAAAGAAGGCGCTAGAGTTGAGCCAAATCCAGAAAAAATTAATCCAACTGATTTCGCACTCTGGAAATTTTCTCCAAGAGATAAAATTAGGTGGCAAGAGTGGGATTCTCCTTGGGGCAAAGGTTTTCCTGGTTGGCATATTGAATGTAGTGCTATGAGTATGAAAGAGCTTGGTGCAACTTTGGATATTCATCTTGGTGGTGAAGATTTAAGAATGATTCATCATCAAAATGAGATAGCTCAGTCCGAATGTGCCTCGGGTCAGAATTTTGTTAATTATTGGCTTCATGGGGCGTTTTTGTTAGTTGACGGAGGCCGAATGGGCAAGAGCCTTGGTAATGCCTATACGATGTTTGATATAGAAGAAAGAGGCTTTGATCCGCTTGCTCTTAGATATTTTTACCTAATGGCACACTACAGAACTAAGCTTAACTTTACTTGGGAGGCTTTAGGGCATGCCCAGAACGCTTTAAAGCGAATTTATGATCTGACAAGTACCTATTCCGAAAATGAGAATGCTGTAGTTAATGACAAGTATTATGAAAAGTTTCTATCGGCAGTAAACAATGATTTTAATATGCCAGAGGCTTTGGCAGTATTATGGGATTTGTTGCAAAGCGATGTTTTAGAAGCTTCAAAAGTTAAGACTTTATTAAAATTTGATGAAGTGTTGGGGTTAGACATTGAGAACTACGTAGGATTTGAAATACCGCAGGATGTTGTAAACAAAGCAAGAGCCAGACAGGAATATCGAAAGAATGGTATTTGGGATAAGGCCGATATGATTAGAAGGGAGCTATCTGATCTTGGTTATGTTGTAGAAGATAAGGATAACGATTTTAAGATTAAGAGAAAGATTTCATGACTTGCTTCGAAAAAACGTTGTGACACACACAAATGTTTTTTCTTTTCAAATCACTAAACCTTTTCCATATTAGGATTTATTTTTTCAAATTTAGGAAACTCTTTATATCTAATTTATATCTAAGGATTTGTAGTTGTTGAATTTCGTGCAGATATTTTTTGTTCCAAAAACACTTATGTGCTCATAACGTTTTTGCGAGAAAAAAATCTCTCCTACTTCCACACTACACTATATCCACCCTCAAAATAGTCTTTCAATTCTACTAAATATTTTGGCTCGAAGTGAAAATCTTCAGATGGGGTGGCACTATTGTTAGTTCCTTGCAAAGTTCTTTGAAACAAGAATCTATCCGCAGAGAATACACCGTACATAGCAAGCGTACTTACTGATTCACCCTCTGTTATATCATATGCTGTTTGAATCTGGTTATCTGCTGAGAGAGCGGCTTCCACTAAAGTAACCGTTTTAGCAATCCTTATGTTACTGTTGCTAATAAACATGACAGCAGAAGAGTTGTTAAGATCCATATTTGTGTCTATTGTTAAGCTTCCATTTACAAAGTAAATTTGCTTGACGTTATTTGATAGGAAGCCTGGTGGTATTGATCCAGAGTTTAACGTTAAATCTCCATTTATTTGATAAACGCCGCTTGTTGTTTGGAGTCCCGATACAGTTTCTTTTGATTTTGTGATTTCTTGATAGTCATCATAAGTTCTTGCATCAATATCTGGTAGGTTTTTTACCTCCCAGTTCTTAGAAGATGTGAAGAAGTCAATTGTATTTGCCGAAGACTCAATAATTGCATCTGTGTTGTCTGAAGGAGACTCTGATAACATATCAATTTCTGTGTTTGATCTCACCAAGCCTTCTCCAATAACCCTAATCCAAGGTCCATTAATACAGAAATCTTTTGTTCCTGTATTTCCTGCAAGATCCTGGGCAAAAAACCTAACAATTTTACAGGCTCTCCAGTTATTGTTACAAAAACTTGTTTTTGGGGTTAGCAGGTATGCTGAATGCGCACCTGGGATAAAAGGAGGGGATATAAGAAATACGCTACTATTTGCTTGCCAGGTACTTGAGCAGCTAAGTATGTTAGAGTATCTGCCAAAGCTTGGATTAAGTTCTGTGTAATACTGATATCTGTCTGTAAATGTGGATATACCAGACATTGCATCTAAAACATTTGTATAAACATACAACTCATAGTCTCTACCAAACAAACCTCTAAAAGCTCCAGAATCATTCCAATCTCCTGGGGGTGTTTGGTCCATTTTATATGTAAAACAATTTTTTATAGGTGCTGTGCAGCTATAAGTTTCGGTATTACCCGCATTATCCACACTGTAGTATTCTAGTCTTCCTGAGGAGGTATCAGTTCCCAGTATTACAGTAGCTTCTGGTTGTAGGCTTGATGATGATACATATGCATTATCGACCCAGAGTGTTCCAGGTCCTTCCAAACCTATTTCCATGTATATACCAATTGCGGTTACGTCTGAGACAATAAACATTGATGAGATTTTTGTCCAATCAACTGTTCCTGTTACGGTTGCACTTTGATCGATGAGAGAATAACTAATATTTCCCAACCCATCCCTTAGCACCATATAAACTTTGTAATAAACGCTTCCAGTAACATTTTGAGTTTTTACCCACACATAAGCATTCATATTATCGAATGGGGTGGTTGGTATAAACTGTGTCTTATTTGCAATTGCATACCAGTTAGCTGGATCTCCTGTAGATTCAATTTTTGCTGATGAGCTTGGGGTCGTGGGGTATGACACTGTAGTATCTTGGTTATATATTGCATCCGGGTTTGCATTTGCTTGCTCCCAATGCTGTAGCAAGGTATTACTGCCGCTGTCACCTATTTCAAATGAAGGGTTTTGGGCTAGATTTAATGTATTTTGGAATTCTTGTTTTTGCCAAATACCACTATTAACCCTGTAGTTAACTTCTTTTACACCGCTTTCTAAATCCGTTGGGTTTAGGGTTACTGTGATTGGGGATGTATACCAGCTGTTCCAGCCGTTAGGAGTAGCGGGGTTTCTTGTTGATGTTGTAACAGGTGGGAGTATGTCTGCTGCAAAGACTATATTTGTAGTGAAACTAATGGCCAGCATCCCTAATATAATGGAGATTGTTGATTTTACAACTATTTTAGTGTGCCTCGGGCAGGGAAGCCTCATGCTTAAATAATAAGCTTTTTATAGCTGCGAGTGAAGGGTTTACTTTATTAAACGCTATATTAGTTATGTTTTAAAACTAACTCCCTTATGCATACCCAGGAACTTATTATTTTTAGTCTTTTTTGCGCCTTTTATTCTTTATATATAGCTGTTAAAATCCCCATGTGTCATTATCAATTGCAATAATAGGACTTCCAAACGTAGGGAAATCCACCTTATTTAATAGCTTGCTAAAAAGACAAGCTGCACTTGCAGCAAATTATCCCTTTGCAACCATTGAGCCTAATATTGGTGTTGTCGATGTGCCTGATGTAAGGCTTGTTCAGCTTGCTGAGATTATAAAAAAAGAATTTGCAGGTAAGACTGGGGATAGGGAAGTACCCGAAAGAATAATGCCTTCAGTAATTAAATTCTATGATGTGGCTGGTCTAGTGAAAGGTGCCTCCAAGGGGGAAGGTTTAGGCAATCAATTTTTATCACATATCAAAGAAACTGATGCAATTTTACACATGGTGCGCGATTTTGAAGACGAAAATATTCTAAGAGCTGGGTCTACTAACCCAAAAGATGATATCGAGGTTATAGAGACAGAGCTCATCTTAGCTGACCTTGAGGTTTTGAACAAAAGGATTACCCAACATGAAACTATCCTAAAAAAACAAAAAAATGATGAGAATTTGAAAAAGCAGGAGCTATATATAAGACTGAAAGCTGCCTTAGACCAAGGTACTTTAGCCTCTAAACTAGGTTTTGATGAAAAAGAGCTACTTTTAATTAAGGATTTGAACTTGTTAACCCTTAAGCCAAAAATAATCGTTAGAAATGTTTCAGAATCTGATATGGTAAATAAAGGTACCCAAAGTGACAACGAGCTATGTATCTGCGCACGAGCTGAATTCGAGATCTTGTCCCTACCTGCAGAAGAGAGGCAGCTTTTTATGCAAGAGCTGGGTATGGCTGAGCCGGGGCTTAACAGAATTATCAGAAAGAGTTTTGAGTTATTAGATTTACAATCGTACTTTACTGCAGGACCTAAAGAAGTTAGGGCTTGGACTATTAAAAAGGGAACTAAAGCACCCCAGGCTGCAGGTGTAATACATACTGACTTTGAAAGAGGGTTTATTTCTGCTGAGGTTATAGGTGTTGAAGATTTGGTTAAATGTGGTGGCTGGAAGCAGGCTAAAGAGAGGGGTTTGATCCGTATCGAAGGTAAAAACTATGTTTTTAGTGATGGAGATGTGACTGAGTTTAGGTTTAGTGTTTAGCGTGGAATTTTTGTTCACAAAAACGTTGTGTTCCACAAATGTTTTTTACTCCCAAAAATTCCACGCTAAATAAATTAGAAGTTTTCCGACTTGCGAGAGTTGGTGGCATGGCAGGGAGTCTTTTTAAAAAACTCAGTATTTCTTGTGGCACTCTAGTATCAATACTATAGGTTGTGTTTTTGCTTGATTTGTGTTAACATATATCCACTGGTTAATTCCACCAGAATAAGTGAGGCAGACATGCTCGAACTTGACGACCTGAAGGTAAAAGTAAAGGTAGTTTTGCTTATGGTAGCTTTTATTCTTATTTGCTGTTTTGCGTCTGTAGGTTTAGCGCCGAATAAGGCTACTATTAAGTCTCAAGTTGAGACTGCCGGTTACACCGACGTAGTTGTCGGTGACTTGGATCTTATCGCAGCTGCATTTTACTGCGGTGAGGATGACGGATACTATTACCCTGTAGAAGCCACAAACGCTCAGGGTCAGCGTACCCAGGGAATGTACGTTTGTGCAGGGATTTTTAAGGGTAGCACCATACGTTTTAAGTAAGGGCTTTAAGCCCAAGTAATAAATTTACTTGGGCTTTTTTGTACTTTGTAAAAGTAGTTGCGTTTTCGCTTTTGCTGCGATAAAATCCATCAGTCTATACATCTACTCAATATAGAATTAACGGAATAGACACAAGTATTTTTTTATCGATATAATACGAGGTAATTATGCAAAAGTACGAAATCATGACTATTGCTTCTGTTTCATTAGGTGAAACTGGTGCTACAAAAGTTACAAACGAAGTTAAAGATCTTATTTCTCACTCAGGTGGGAAGGTTTTGAATAGTGATAATTGGGGCAAAAGAAAATTTGCTTACCAAATAGGCCAAGACACAGAAGGTTACTATGAAGTAATCTCTTTTGAATTAGATAAATCCAAAGTAGAAAAATTAAAACCCAAGTTGAACCTTGTTGAAGGTTTAGTTAGATATTTAATTACTGCTCAAAAATAAGCAGATGGAGGATAAACGTAATGTCTAGAAGTGTAAACAAAGTAATTTTAATAGGAAACTTAACTAAAGCACCGGAGCTTAGGTACACTCCTCAGGGTACTGCTGTTGCAAGCTTTGGTCTTGCTACAAACAGAGAATGGGTAGTTGAAGGGAATAGAAAAGAAGCCGTAGATTTTCATAACGTAGTTGCTTGGAACAAATTAGCTGAGCTTTGCGGGCAATTACTTACCAAAGGTACAAAAGTATACGTAGAGGGTAGGCTTCAAACCAGAGATTGGATGGATCCAAACGGTAACAAGAAATATAAAACCGAAGTTGTGATAGATGAGATGATTATCCTAAACAATAAGAGAAATAACACAGACGGATCTGACAACGAGGGTTCTGACGATGTAGCTAGTACTAATTCTGAGACCGTAGGAGAGGAAGAATTAAACTTAGATGATGTTTTATCACAAGATTTTGGGGGAAATAACTAATGAAGCCCAAACCAAGAGCAAAGTCTCACTCAACAATTAAAAAACCAACTGGTTGTTACTATACTCAAACTAAATCTACCCCAGATTATAAAGAAGTTTTAGTTTTAAAGAAGTTCTTAACTGAAAGAGGTAAGATACTTCACAAAAGTATCACAGGACTTACTGCTAAAAACCAGAGACTTGTCTCTTCAGAAGTTAAAAAAGCCAGATTTATGGCTTTACTTCCATATACTGATAGGCACGCTCTTTGAATTTTGTGTGATTTTCCAAAAAGGACCCTTGAAGGGTCCTTTTTTTATAGTTAAGATAGATCCATGCCCACTTTAGTAGTTCAGCTTGGATTAAGAAGTACAACTTTTACGTATTATTCCAGTTTGGATAAAGTTAAAACCCACTACCTAAACTTTGCTTATTCCCCAAGTGTTAATAGGTCTTCGTTTGATGAGGTTTCATATTATGAAGCACTGGTAAAGCAGATATGTAGTCAAAACAAGATTCCGCTTGAAAAAACCGATGTTTACTTTATAAATTCTGACCATTGTTTTATATCAAAGTACAAATGTAAAGATATATCAGAGTTGTTAAATGTAGGATTTGATTCAGACGTTGTTTATGTTGATGGAACAATGATAGCGGCCGGGCAGGATACTCATAGTTCATGCGATATTAACTTTTTGAACTATTTCAGTAATAAAAACGATAAGCTTAATAAAGACCTTTATGCTCTTACTTGTAACAATGAGGACATGCTAAATGAGATTAACGACAACTATTTAAAAAAAGTATTTTATAGTGGGGAGCTGAAACTCAAGCCTCTAAACTTATACAAAAATGTAGTGTTTACAGGCCCACGTTTTTATAAAAGGCCTGAATTAAATCCAGCAGACATGAGATTTATTCTCGATACGTGCAGTTGGGGCGAATCTATTACTCTTCAGATGGATAGTGAGAACTCTTTGCTTAGTAATCTGTTGTTAAAAAGTATTAATCCTAGTGCCTTTGAATCAGCAATAGAGAAAAATCCATATCGTAGCCTTGGGACGCTATTAAACACCAACGGTCCGGCTGAGGTTTTGGTTATTTCTGATGAAGGCACCAATCAGTTATTTGATTTGGACCCCAACGAATTGTTTTTAATACCTCTAGGTGTATCAGAGCGTGTTAAAGTTAAGTTGAAGGGTAAGGGGCTTCCGATGAAAGAGTTTCTGGTAAGTGGGGGTAGCTATGGCGTGATTTTTGACTCTAGGGATAAGAGAGGAACTGAATATCTTCAACAAGATAGAAATGACAGTTTTTGGTTAAGTCAGCGTTTGGAGTTATCTGAGAGTTTAAATAGATTGTAAATATGTATTTAGTAAATTTTTGTAAGTTAAATAAGAAAAACGATGTATTTGTGGAGAGGGTTCTACCCTTTGTAGGTTACATAAATACTAAAGAAGGCCAAGTAGTAGAACCGTTTACCAAATTAGGTCTTACTAAAATGACGCTTGAGAAGTTTGATCTGGGTAAGGATTTTGTTCCAGTTAAAGGGAAGAGTATCGGAAGCTATTTTTACGTAAAAGAGAAGGTGGGTGTGCTTGGAAGCACAGCTTTTACCGCTCCTTTTGCTGGTTACTTAAATAGGGCGGATAGTAGGTATTATTTTGAACGTGAACCTAATGAATTTTGGCTTCTGTCTGGAGTTTGGGGAGAGGTTAAAAGTGTTTCAGAATCTAGGGCTGTTTTACTAAAAACTCAAGTTATAGATATAAATTTGGCTGTTTCTACAGATACTAATTTTTCAGGAGAACTTATTGTGTTTCCAAACCCAGACGAGCTCTTGGTACCTGAGTATTTAGAGAAGTTTATGAAAAC
This sequence comes from uncultured Candidatus Saccharibacteria bacterium, assembly GCA_964387275.1. Lineage (GTDB taxonomy): Bacteria > Patescibacteriota > WWE3 > UBA101185 > UBA10185 > CAYLVW01. The sequence continues at coordinate 111,968 of CAYLVW010000003.1, read as the reverse complement.
TGTATATGGAACTGTTTTATACATCGGTAGCCATGTTACGAAGTCCATGATTGAGAAGGCTATTGCAGTTGGTGCCGTTGGAGTTATTGGTGGTGGGGTAGAGCGTGATGCTCTTACTTACGGTAGGGAGTATGGTGTTTTTGTAGGCGGTATTATGGGTTATGGCAATGTCCCAACCCCGGATTACATATTTGATACGTTAAAAAGTGTTTCAAATAGGCATGTTTTTTTAAACGGTGCCACCAGTACTCTAAGAGTGCCTGTACCGGCAAGATTTACAGATAAAGAGGTTTCTTCTACTGATCAGCTTCCAATGAAGTATGCTAAAAAAGGCGTAAGGGTTATGTTAATTACTGAGAATGACTTTGCTAAGACCGGTATTATTGAAAAAGTAGGGAAAATCAGAATAAGCGTTAGGTTAGAAGGTAAGGAGGAGTTGTCTGAGTTTCCTCCAGAGCAACTTGCTGCTATTTCCTAACCCCTCCCATAATGATAATGCGTTCCAACTTGGTTAGATCCATAATGGTAGAGTAGTTTTGAATATCTGATATAATTTCTTGACAGCTTTTTGGTATGAACAAATTTATAAAATTTCAATTAATATTTACTGCAATTTTACTTCTTATAGGAGCATTTTTTGGGGGGTATTATCTTGGTGTTAGGGGGTATGAGGTTGAGATCAAAAAAAATCCTCCTGAGGTTAAGATTCTAAACAAAAGAGTTGCCGTTGACTCTGTAGATTTCGAGCTTTTTTGGACTGTTTGGGATCGTATGCACACCGATTATTTAGAGCGTCCCGTAGATTCCCAGAAGATGTTATACGGAGCTATTTCAGGTATGGTTAAGTCACTTGGCGATCCTTATACCTCTTTTTTAAATCCGTCTGAAAATAAGGTTATCAATAACACCCTAGAGGGTGTCTATGAGGGTATAGGGGCTGAGTTAGATATTTTGGACGGGATTCTTATCATCGTATCACCCTTAGATGGTTCTCCAGCACAGGCAGCAGGTTTAAAACCTCAAGACAAAATTTTGCAGATAGATGGCGAGAGTGCTATAGGACTTAGTGTTACTGAAGCTGTTTCTAAAATACGTGGGGAAGGTGGTACTAATGTGAAGCTTCTTATAAAAAGCAACGAGGAAGACGCTAGGGATGTCACAATCACAAGAGGTAAGATTAAAATAGAAAGTGTTACCTGGAAGGATCTTGGTGACGGTACAGCTTATATTAGGGTAAGTAGGTTTGGTGGAGACACACCAAAAGAATGGGCTAAGGTTGTTTCTGAGGTGAATGTAAAGATGTCGGAGCTTGACGCTCTAGTTATAGATCTTAGAAGCAATCCAGGTGGTTATATGGGTGCTGCAGTGTATATTGCAAGCGAGTTTTACTATAACAAGCCTGTGCTATACCAAGAAGATGCTCAGGGAAATCAAGTACCTCTAAAAACTGATAGAAAGGGACAATTCGATACAATACCTGCTGTATTTGTTATGGTTGATGGAGGTAGCGCTTCTGCTTCTGAGATTTTAGCTGCTGCTTTACGTGATACCATTGGTGCTAAGTTAGTTGGGGTAAAATCATTTGGTAAGGGTACTATACAAGACACCGACAACTATCCAGATGGTTCAGGTATTCATATAACGATAGCTAAGTGGTTAACGCCAAATAAGGAATGGGTTCACAAAAAAGGTTTAGAGCCAGATGTCACCGTAGAATTGGACCGAGAAAAATTTGCTACAGGTGAGGATACTCAGCTTGAGAGAGCAAAGGAACTTGCAAAAGAATTTTAAGAATATTAGAATGACAAAATGCAAGAAAAGAATTCCAAAATAATATTGGGGTTAATTTCTCTCCTCGCGTTTTTTTCAATAATTTATTTTTCATCCAGTATATTTGGTGGTAGGAGTGTACCTTCGTTTCAAATGCCGGATGATATATCAAAGTATCTCACCCGAAGCTATTGGGCAGCTGTAATAGCAGGAGATAACAAAAATTATTCCAGCAACTCTTTACGAACCAGGGAAGTTGTACAAGAAGAATCATCTGTAATTGATGTTGTAGATAGTGTTTCACCATCTGTTGTTTCTATTATAGTTAAGTCGGCTTCTTTTGACATTTTTAGTGGTCCTACAGTTAGCGAAGAGGGGATTGGCACTGGGTTCATAGTATCTGATAATGGTTTAATTGTCACAAACTCTCACGTTGTTGATGATCCTTCGGGGCAATATTCTGTGGTATTAAAAGATGGGACTACTTATGAGGTTGAAAATATAAATCTTGATGAAACATCAGATCTAGCCATATTAGAGATCAGCGCTAGAAATCTTCCTGTCGCAGAATTTGGTGATTCTTCTAATTTGAAAGTTGGGCAGCAAGCCATTGCTATTGGTAATGCACTTGGGAGATTTCAAAATACCGTCACAACAGGAGTTATTTCAGGTATTGCCCGGGGGCTTAGTGCTAGCGGGGGTTTTGGGACAGCTACAAAAGTATATGATGATGTTATACAGACTGATGCAGCGTTAAATCCCGGAAACTCAGGAGGGCCCTTATTAAATTCTGCCGGTCAAGTTATTGGTATAAACGTTGCAACAACTATGGGGGCTGATAATATAAGTTTTGCAATCCCTGTAAACAAACTAAAGCCTATTTTAGAGTCTTTTATTAAGGAAGGGCGCATTATTAAGCCTTATATGGGTATTAGTTATCGGATTATTACTAAAGAGATTGCCACACTTAGGGATTTACCCGAAGGGGCTTTTGTGTCTGCTGTTTTGCCAGACTCTCCTGCGTCTAAGGCTGGTATAAAAAGAGGCGATATTATCTTAACTTTTAATGGTGAGGATGTAGTGGGGGATTATGCACTTGCGAATAAAGTGTCTTCTATGAAAGTAGGAGATAGAGTGGAGCTTTCACTTGACAGAGATGGGGACGTGTTGGACATTGATATTATCCTCGAAGAACTGCCTAATACCACGAGGTAAGTAGTAGTTTTAGTTTGTCGGTGGGATTTATATATTTATATAACTAGCTTTAGATTTTAGGGTATTTATTGTTGTTTTTGTTCGTGAGTTAGTTTTTGGCAATCAGTTAGAATTTTTTCAATCCCACCGTTCATTATAGCTGGTATATTATGCCAGCTAACTCCTAATCTATGGTCTGTTATTCTGTCTTGGGGCCAGTTGTAAGTTCTTATTTTCTCACTTCTGTCACCTGATCCAACTTGTTCTGATCGTAAGTCAGCAATATTTTTAACTTGCTGTTCTTGCATCATGTTGTACAATCGTGATTTTAGTATCCCCATAGCTTTATCTCGATTTTTTCCTTGTGAGCGTTCTTCTTGGCACTCCACAACAACACCAGTTGGTAGGTGGGTAAGTCTAACAGCTGTTGAGACCTTGTTTACGTTTTGCCCCCCGTGACCCCCGGCTCTAAAAAAATCTAGTTTAACATCCTCAGGTTTAATTTCTATTTCTACCTTATCTACTTGTGGGAGTACTGCCACGGTAGCTGTTGAAGTGTGTATCCTGCCTCCTGATTCAGTTTTCGGTATTCTTTGAACTCTATGAACCCCTGATTCATATTTTAGTAACTCATACGCGTTTTTTCCTCTAACAGTTACAGAGGCTGTTTTAATACCACCTACGCCATTTTCTGAGAGAAAGTTATCCTCGAATTTCCACCCTGACTGCTCAAAGTACCTTAAATACATTCTGTATAAGTCGAATGCGAATAAACCAGCCTCGTCTCCACCTGTTCCCGACCTTACCTCCAGAATTGCTATATTCGGGTTAATCTTAGAGTCTGACAGATCTTCTATATCAGAGCTATATCCGGTCTCCATGGTTTCTATTGAGGCGTTTAATGCCTCTATTTGTCCCCTGATTGTATCAATCTCAATTTTAAGCATGTTTACCATTTCAGAGTCTTTCTCAGTAGCCAGGTGGGCGTTTATTTCCAAAATTTTTTGGTTAAGGGATTCGATTTCTGATCGAATTTGTTTGATTATAGGTTCCATATGGATAGTTTACCAATTACACTACTATACTGGTTAGGTATGGGATTTATCTAATTACTTTCTTCTTTTGAAGACTCTTTTGCTTGTTTTAGGATATCTTTAAGGGATACTTTTTGTTCTGGTGCTTTGGTTTGGGCTTCCATTTTCTTGGTTTTTTTAGCAGCTTTTACTTTTTGTGTAGCTTCTTGTTTATCTTGTGCCAGCTTCACTTTTTTAGCGAATTTATCAATTCTACCTTCTGTATCTACAAACTTTTGTTGGCCTGTATAAAAGGGATGGCATTTAGAGCAGATTTCCACTGATATAGTTTTTTTAGTGGATATTGTAGTGAATGAGCTGCCACAAACACATGTGACAACACAGTCTGTATGAACTTGTGGGTGTATAGTGTCTTTCATAAATCGCAAATGCGAGTATAACAGGTTAAAAAAGGCTTTGCAAGGGCAATTATGGGGTTTATTTTTGTAGTTGGTTTGGTATTACTGCTTCTTCTATGAACTTTTCTATTACTCACTATTAACAACCTAGACTTAGTTGCGGCTTCTTCATTTGGCTGTTGTTTTATAGCGCTCTGATATAAATACACCCACCATAATTATAACCATTCCTACTATGTTAAGAGACGTTGGTATCTCACTCAATAAAATAAATGAAAAGGGTAGGGTAAATATTGGTGTTAAATACCCCAGGATAGCTGTGTCTGCAACGCTGGATTCTTCAAGTCCCCATTGAAACAGAAGGTAGGCAACTATTGATGAGAATATAGCCATATATATTATTCCCAGCACCCCCCATTTATCCACCATACCTATATGAAAGGGATTTCCACCAAGATATCCAAATACTTCAAGAAGTGAGAAAGGTATAAAACTCGCTAACGCTATATAGAAAGTTATTAAGGTTATTAAATTTGGGTGGTAAGTTTTGTGCATTGGTTTAATTTTTAAATGTTTTAACTCATCTTTTAATACTAAAGACTTTTGCCCCATTACCATTTTTGACCATAGGATAAAGGCCGTAAACGCTACATTATATAAAATAATAAGTAAGTCACCCGTGATTCTTAAATGAAACGGTACAGTTGATGTTGTTGTAGAAAAAAGAGGCTCAAAAATTACAACACTAGTGCCCAATGTAGCAAGAGCTACGCCAAATTTAACTTTTTCATTAACTTTTTCATTAAAAAAGTGATGACCGGCTATTATGGCAAAAAGAGGCGAAAATACACTTAATATAGCTGCATCTATTGTAGTTGTGTAATTAAGACCTATAAAAAGCAGTATTAAACTTGATTGCCCCAATAGCCCTAAAATTACTAAATTAGGTATGTCTTTTTTATTGACTGGGTTATTTTTCAACTCCAGATACAAAAACGGAAGGCATATTATTCCTACAAGCAAGAATCTTAGAAACAAAAACGTAAATGGAGGTATTTCATTTAGAGTAATTTTAATTATTGGTGTAGCTGCTCCCCAAAGAATGTGGGCAATTATTAATGCTATAAAGGCTATTTGCAGGTTTTTGGGTAGTTTTTTTGCCATATCTTAAATGATAGTGGATTTTGATTATTCGAGAAAGGGTATATTTGGTGTTTAGGTTATTTTGACTTTTTTTCTATTTCAGTGAAAAATTCATCATAGCTAAAAGTTCCTTGCGTTTCATTGTTAAGATTTTTAACTGTAATCTTTTCGTTTTCGATTTCAGAATCTCCAATTATTACAACAAAAGGTATCCCCTTTTTGTCAGCGTATTTAAGTTGTTTGTCTATTTTAGTTTTAGGGTCATTCCAAAGCATAGTTGTAAATCCTTTATTCCTTAGTTTTTCTGCAGCTTTATAAGAAGCAGAGAAGTATTTATCATCTACTTCTTCTTTAGCACCGGGCCATATTGTGACCAAGTACTCTGTTTTTGGTATAAATTCAGGTAGTAGCTTCCAGTTTCTTAGAAACTCTAGCAGTGTATAATCTCCCATTGCAAATCCAGTTGCTGGTAAGGAATATTCTCCAAAAATATTGGCTAACTTATCAAATCTTTCACCCCCAAACATAGATCTTTTATTTTCTTGATTTTTGTCATATACCTCATATACCAGACCATCACTGTAGTCAAAACCTCTAATTATTGACGGGTCAAACCTACAGTATTTATCAAGTCCTACTTTTTTAAGCTTTTCGAACAAGTTTAGGATATTTATATAACCTTGATTGGATTCTAAGATACTTCCTGAAATAACACTTTGAAGTGAGTTTAAATTTGAGTACAGAAAAAGATCAATCTTTTCACATTCGCTTTCATTTAAACCTAATTCTTTTAGCATGGTGTAAAAGTCTTCTTTTGATACTTTAGTTCTTTTGTCCATGATTCTTCTGACCAGAACTTGTTTTTCTTGAGGTAGTTTCAAGGTTTCTGAAAGTAGGGCATTAATTAATCTTCTATCGCTAACTTCAACCTCAAACATGTTTTCATCGGCGCCAAAAGCTTTCATAAGCTCGATTATTAGTGAGAATATCTCCAGGTCTGCTAAGTTGCTATCAACCCCAAATATATTTACTTCTAACTGATTGAACTCCCTACCTCTTCCTTGTTGTGGTTTTTCGTATCTCCAGTTGTTTCCTATCATGAACCATTTTATTGGTTGTGGAAGCTCTTTATATCTTTGGACTATGAGTCTAACAGTACCTGGTGTGAGTTCAGGTCTTATGGCAAGTTTTCTTCCAGCCTTGTCTTGGAAGCTGAAAAGTTGTTCGCTGATTATTTCTTCACCTGATTTTGCAGCAAATATCTCCAAGGGTTCCAAAATAGGGAAGTCATATTCTTCATAGCCATATTTTACTAACACCGCTTTCCATGTATTAAAAATAAAATTTCTTATTTCCATGTCTTTTGGATAGAAATCTCGTGCACCTTTATAGGGTTGTGGAGTGAGGCTTTTATTTTGTTTTACATCATTTCCTTTGTCATTCATACGGCTATAATAGTCTATTTAGAAAAAAAAATGAAGTAACCACGGCTTAGATCTTTAAATTGAGCGTATTTTGGTGTATAAAAATTAAATTCAGAGGAGGGAAGGATGCGAAGTTTTGGTTTTGTTTGTTTTCCTGAAAATCCTGTTCATAGGTACACCGGTATTAAGCCAGGTCTTTCTATAGATGATTTTGAGAGCATGTGCCGTCGTAAGCTTCGGTTATCAAATGCTGAAGAGTTTGTTATTAAATCTGTTGGGTATGGAGTATTTGTTTATAGACCTGCCAGGACAAGGGACCTATTCGAAAATGTTTGTGGGATTTACATTTGTGACATTACCAATAAGGGTGTTACCAGAAGACCCGATATTCCGAGATTTGTTGAACTTTTGCAAACAATTTACGGTCATTTAGATTTTGTAATTGAGATTCAACCTCTCTATTTGGAAACAATTTACAATTATTGGGATTTCCAGATTAAGGATTTGCTAAGGTCGGAGGTTTTTGAGAGATATACTCCTTTATATACTTGAGCGTTTATTAAGATTTTAGTGTTTGTTTTGTTGAGGCGGGGCCAGTTTACTTTAGAAAACTGGCCCCGCCTACCTACCTCCTAAAACTTACCTGGCAAACCACACCCGTTGATCTCTCTTATAATGGCTGATAACATCCATAAAACCTTTGCCCCAAAAACCTTCCAGCAAATAGCTTTCGGATCTTCTCATAACTAGGTTAAAATGCATTACCTTATAAAGATCTCTAAGTACAATTCCCAGCTCTCTGGATTTAATCTCTCCTACAAGATATATCCCAAAGACTTTTTGTCCCCGGAACAGTAGGTATATACCATCGAACTTCTTTTCGGCTCTTAAATCAATCTGTATGTTTTTATACCTACCATCTCTATACCACGACACAACTTCTTCTAGTCTCTTACGTACTGCAGTTAAAGCAAGCTTTGGTTCTCTATCTCCATTGTACTCATCGGCTTCTTTAAGGATAAATAGTGCAGATCTTGCCCCAAAGTTTTTCATTTTTTCCTCTTGCTGTGATGAATATTGATTATATCGGGGTAGAGTAGGTACACTACCACTTTATACTTTGGGTTTTTGAAACTTGAAATCAAAAGACGCCAGATCCACTACTTATTCCACTTCTGAGACATATTTATCTAGTATTCTAACAAGTCTGTCCCCCCAAGGCAGGGATAGAATATGCTGTCTGGTTTCTTTGTCCATCTCTAGCTTAAATCGGTGAACCTTAAAACGTCTGTCTAATACTTGTTCAACAATTCCAAGATCTGGATTAGTGCCTTGTATAAACATACCAAACACTTTTACATCAAACTCTGTCCTTATTCCTATGCACTTAATTCCTCTTGGGGTAGTTGATATACGGTATTTTTTAACGTTGTCTAGTTGTTCACACGCTTCAGTTAAAGTAAGGCCAGCCGTAATCCTACTTAATTTGCAGTTCTCCGTGTTTACAAACACAGTGGATTGCATTTTGTTCTCCCTTATTTTGAATAATATAGCAAAAGTTAGTTTGTTTTTGTAGAGTTGCTAGGTTTGGGTTTTAGTCTGGGGGGGGGCTACGGACCTGAAATTGACCAACAATAAAGAAAGAGTGGTTAAACTTTAGTCCACAAAGTATTCATTTACCGATATTTATGTAGAAAGATCTAAAAACATTTGCTAAGATACAGCAATGGAAATTACATATATAGGGCATTCCTGTTTTAAAATCAAAACCAAATCTGCAATTATAGTTACTGACCCATACGACCCAAAGATGCTTGGTTATAGGCTTCCTAAGTTAGAAGCCGATTTAGTTACAGTTAGTCATTCGCATCCAGATCACTCTAACGTTTCTGGACTTGCTATCTCCAAGCTAGCTATTACTACTCCCGGTGAGTTTGAAGCTTTGGACGTTTCGGTGGTGGGCATTTCTACCTTTCATGATTTAAGTGATGGTTCCATAAGGGGTAAGAACACTATATTTCTTATTGAAGCCGATGGTTTTAATTTGTTACATTTAGGAGATTTAGGTCACGAGCTTTCAAAAGAGACCTTAGAGAGATTACCTGAAATAGATGTACTTATGATTCCTGTCGGTGGGGTTTTTACGATTGATTCTAAACTTGCTTCCAAAGTAATTTCAAGTATCGAGCCTGGATACGTTTTACCAATGCACTACCAGACCCCCGATCTTGTAGGTATTCCTGAAAAAATGGATGGCATTGAAAAATTTTTACATGAAATGGGTGAGGATGGGCTAAAACCGGTAGAAAAACTAAAAGTTTCTGGTAAATCAGATATCCCAGACGAAACAGAAGTAGTAGTTTTGATACCTACTCACTAAATTAGTGCCTCATTGTATATTAACTGCCAAAGTTGTCTTGAAAAATAAAATCTGTACGGCTATATTAAGATAGTTGTTGCAAACATCTATGCCTAAAGTACAAAAAAACACCAAAAAAGTATATGACGAAAATGCGAGATTAAATATTCAGGGGCACGGTTTGCCTCCGCATGATCTCGACGCTGAGAAATCAGTCATTGGTGCTTTGTTAATTGATAAAGATGCGATGATAAAAGTGGTGGAGTTTTTAAGACCCGAGCATTTTTACAAAACCTCACATCAAAATATCTATACTGCAATCCTAAATCTTTATGAGAGAAGGGAGCCACCTGACTTAATAACTGTTCCTGGCGAATTAAAGAAATTAAATAAGTTAGAAGAAAGTGGGGGAGTAACTTATTTATCCGAACTAGTGAATTTTGTACCAACTGCAGGAAATGTTGAGTACTACGCAAAACTTATTAAAGACCACGCTGTAAAGAGAGCACTTATTGGAATGGCGGCTCAAATTAATGATATGGTATATACAGAGCCCGAGATTGACGAGCTACTAGATCGTTCTGAGCAATTGTTATACTCAGTATCCCAGGATCGAATGCATCAAGACTTTGTACATGTTAAGGATACTCTGGAGGTTACTTTTGAAAGGTTGGATGAGCTTAGTAAAACAAGAGGCGCTCTTAGAGGTACTCCCACAGGACTTAAAATTTTGGATAAGATGTTGTCTGGGTTTCAGAAAGAAAACTTGATAATACTTGCAGCAAGACCCTCTGTTGGTAAGACATCTTTGGCCATTAATGCCGCACAATATGCAGCGGTAGAGCACAAAATACCGGTAGCTGTTTTTTCACTGGAAATGGGTAGGGAATCCATAGTAGATCGTATGATATCTGCGCAGGGGAGTATTGATAACTGGAAGATATCAACAGGTAATCTTGAACCAGAAGATTTTGAAAAGTATGGCATCGCCGCAGGAGAGCTTGCAGAGGCACCTATTTTTATAGATGACACTCCTGGTATAGGTGTTATGGAGATGCGAACTAAAGCCAGAAGGCTCCAATTGGAACATAAAATAGGCTTAATTGTTGTTGATTATCTCCAGCTTGTTAAAGGCAGAAATTTAGACAGTAGAGTTCAAGAAGTTTCAGAAATATCTCAGTCTCTTAAGAATTTAGCTAGGGAACTAAAGGTTCCCGTGGTAGCGCTTTCCCAGTTATCCAGAGCTGTTGAGCAGAGGGGCGGAGATAAAAAACCACAGCTTTCAGACTTGAGGGATTCAGGATCCATTGAGCAAGATGCAGACGTTGTCATGTTCCTATATAGACCAAACGAAGAAGATAGGGAAAATTATAAGCTACTAATTGCAAAGCACAGAAACGGTGCTACTGGAGAGATTGACTTATTTTTTAAGGGTAACAGGACAAAGTTCTACGAGGTTGAGCGTTCTCAGAATTAATGATTTATTTAAATCTCAGATAGTATCAGTAAGGTATGTATTGTCACAACAGGCTACTATGGTAAAATTGTCCCGTTCTAGATATTTTGCCGTGGTGGCGGAATGGTATACGCGGTGGTCTCAAAAACCACTGGGAGCAATCCCGTGTGAGTTCGACTCTCACTCACGGCACCATGTTACTTAGCAGGTAAGGTGAGCTTAGTGACTTGGGGTGTCTAAGATCCCCTAATTTAATAGTATTATTTTAATCCCAATAGCTTTTGATTAGTTTGCAAAAAAACCAAGTTTTTATTACCATACACCCTAGTTTATAAAGAGGAGAGAAAGATGTCAGGAGAAACTATCGTCCTTATAACTCTTGATAATGGCTTGTCTCAAGCTTTTAACTTGGGGGATGTTAGCCTTTTACCTAGGTTACCTAAAATCTTGTATTGGCGAGAGGTTTTAAAGATTCGTAGGTCTTTTTTGACTTCCGTCTTTGGGTGGATTATTAAGCAAGATATTAGCTATCATCCGGTAAACGCTTCACTAAGGATTTATAGAGGCTCTCAATTCCATTCTTCCTCAAGATCTGGGAATACCATTGCTGAAGGTAAATTTACAGTTGATCCCGGTTCCTTGCTTACTAGTTTTCCTCAGAGTTTTGCTCAGCAGGCACTTAGGAGTTTACGTGAAGTTTTTCTTAATCACGGAGTTTTAATTAGTAGTTAGGAACAGTTTTCCTGGCGCGGCCCGGCAAAACACAGCACCTTTGCGAAAAAACGCGAATGCTGTATTAGTTTTGCCAGGACGCGCCATTTCTGTTATCATAGCTGGCGTTATGATAGCCTCAGATTTAAAAACAGGAAAAATATACAAAGAGGATAACCAACCACTTATTGTACTAAGGTATGAGCATATAAAATCAGCAAGAGGTGGGGCTAATGTGAAGGTTAAGGTTAGAAATCTCATTACAGGTAATGTTTTGGAGAAAGGATACGGCGCTTCTGTGGTAGTGGAAGAGGCTGACGTTAGACGTAAGAACGCGCAATATTTATATAAAGAGGGTGATAGGTTTGTTTTCATGGATCCGGACACTTATGAGCAAATATACATTACTGAAGATGCTATCGGAGATGCCGTGAGATTTTTAATTGAGGGCGAGATTTGTCAGGTAGTTTATTTTGAAGATAACCCTATTTCTGTTGATCTGCCAATAACGTTAATATTTGAAGTGACCTATACAGAGCCAGGATTTAAGGGAAACACAGTAAGCAATGTTCTAAAAGACGCCACTTTACACAATGGGGCAGTGGTAAAAGTTCCTACTTTTATAAAAATTGGAGATAAGATAAAGGTGGATACTAGGACAGGTGAGTACATACAGAAGGCTTAACCAGCAGATACTTATCTTTTCACACAGGGTATAATACCTATATGCAGTTGCCTGAGATTTTAAATTTAGGATTTTTTTCACTAAGGACACTATATGTTTTCGGGGGTTTAGGTATTTTTACTTCCTCTTTTGTAGTATGGTTTCTAGGTAGGAGGGACGGTTTCGTAGAATTTAAACTGTTCGACTTATTCATACTAACCTCAGTCTTATCCTCAGTATTGTTTATATTTAGTTCTCTTGGGGTATATTCTTACATTATTGGGGCTTTACTTCCTATTTTTATATTGTCGAGATTTTGGCGATGGTCAGTTTTTAGGGTACTGGATATATTTAGCCTCTCTTGGTCTATAAGTATTTTCGTATACTTTTTTGGGAAATTTTTTGTTAATAAAGCACCCCTAGATCTGATAATTAGTTTTGTCTACTTTGTTTCTGTTGTAACATTTACAAAACTTCGTGATAAAAGTTTAAAATCCGGGATTATTTTTTCGTTTTTTATTTGTGTCGGGGTTTTGCTTGGTGTTTCAATCATACGCACAGTTCCATATTTGATCTTTTACCTAATATTAGTTACACTAAGTACAGTTAATTTATATTTTAGGTTTAAACGAGATATGCCAAATAATAAACTTTCCGAAGGACTATTAAAATTTTTTAAAGATACTCTAATTAATAAAGAAAAGAGACTGGACAAGGAGCAAAAACAGCTTACTGAGGAAGATCCTTACTTAAAAGGCGATAGGGCAGTTGGAAATTCAGAAGAGTTAGACGAAGCCATTTTAGAGGATCTTAGAAAAGAGGATATTGATAGGCAAAAAGCCAGTGTAAATTCTATGCAAGTACTCGTTAGGAAAGCTTTAGCAAGACTAAAAATAGGTAAATACGGGATATGTGAGGTTTGTAACAGTCCTATAGAAACAGCTCGTTTAAAAGCCTTCCCAGAAGCTACCACTTGTATTGCCCACAGTAAATAATAAATGTTTATTGATGGGACATATAACTGTTTTTATCTTTTGTCTGGGTATTTGGAATTTAAATATCTGCTTTTTGTCTGTGGTTTAGCTTTTATTTTTTTTATTTACCAGTTTCAAAAGCTTTTGACCAATAAACTCTACCTACTGGGTATTATTCTTTTTTTGGGCGGTAGTTCTTATAACTCTTATTTTAGGCTAAATGGTGAGTGCGTTTTAGACAACCTAAACTTTTTTAATATGTTTGCTTTCAATGTGGCTGATGTGTTAGTTCTTATAGGCTTGTTAATTATTTGTGTAGTGGTGTATTATTATTCACATGGAACCACAAAATAACGAAAAAATAATATTATTGGTTGAAGACGATTCTGACATAAGAATGGTCTACGCTGAAGTTTTAAGAGATAATGGTTACAAAGTCTTAGAGGCAAAAGACGGAGACATTGGTTTAAAAAGAGCATTTTCAGATGAATGGGATCTAGCACTTTTAGATATAATGCTTCCTGGTGAGGACGGTATGAAGATTCTCAAGCATATTAAGTCAAATGATAAACTAAAAGCTAAGCCTGTCATCTTGCTAACCAATCTAGATAGTGAGAGTATTATTAGCGAGGGATTTTCTCTTGGTGCCGATGGCTATTTAATAAAATCTGAAATAACCCCTGACAAGATAATTGATGAGGTTAAAGCGTACTTTAAGTAAAGTTTCATTTAATGAAAATCCCGGTAATCTACGAAGATGAATATTTGGTAGTTTTTGACAAGCCTGTTGGGGTTGTAGTAAATAAATCTAAAAGTTCCGGTGATTTTACCTTACAATCTTATTTAATAGAGCATTACAACGCTCCTTTCGAGGAATTGAGTTCTTCTTTAGACCGTTCTGAGGAAGACATAGAATTTGATGAGTTTAAATTAAGATCAGGTATAGTACACCGACTGGACAAACAAACCTCTGGGGTTATAGTAGTTGCAAAAGATGAAGCTTCTTTTATCAACCTGCAGAAGCAGTTTAGAGATAGAGAAGTACAGAAGAAGTATATTGCTCTTGTATTAGGTAAGGTACTAGAGCAAAAAATCGAAATAGATGCGCCTATCATGCGCAACCCGGATTACAGATATAAAATGATTATGTCTCCAGAAGGAAAAGATGCCTTCACCAGTTTGGAGAATATTGGCAATTTTGAGATTTCTGGGTTACATTTCACCATGTTTAATATTTTTCCTAGAACTGGAAGAACACATCAAATAAGGGTACATTTAGTCGGGATAGGGCATCCTGTGGCAGGCGATGATATTTATATGACCAAAAAACAATATGAACAAGTGTTTCCATTATTTAACCGACTTATGCTTCATGCGAACACTTTAATTTTGAATCACCCCCATACAGGAGATAGGTTAGAATTAGTAGCTCCCACTCCTCAAGAGTTTAATCTTCACTAACTGAGAACATTGCTAACAAAACGTTATTGGTAGGTTTGTATATAAAAATTACTCAAGTTTCTGGACAGTCTTTTTGTGTTTAATAAAAACTATTGCAAAATAAGTCAGGAGATTTCATAATTAATCACGATTTATGCCCAAAAATCCTGCCTATAGAATTAGAAAAAAACGAAGTATCCTGCACATCGACGTTTTAAAACGCTCTAAGTCTGCCAGACTTGTTGTTTCGTCCTTAATACTTACTGGGATTTTTTCACTTAGTGTCTTAGTGCTTGGGGGAGGGCTATTATATAAATCTTTTCAATCTAGTTTTGTGTCAGCATTTTCTTCAAACTCGCAGGATTTATCATCTTTGGATATTTTTACCCTAATGCAGGTAAATGTTAGCTCATTAAATGACAAAGAAGCTGAAGTATTAGGAATTAAGTATTACTTATTTCAAAAAAATACAAATAAGCTTGTCATATACACAATAAACCCAAAAACTGTAGTTGATATGCCTGGAAACCTTTCTGATGAGGAGATTGGTAAGGCTTTTAGGGTAGGTATGATGAACGAGGGTAGTACTGTGGGTGAAGGAACCGAGTTCTTACGAAAGAGTGTCTCAAAGATATTTGGTTTTAAGGTCGATAAATTCATACTAGTTAATGGTTCTTACATTGAAAATGCGGACAAATTGTTTGAAACGGGTTTAATTAACTCTTTAACTAATTTGAAATCTATAAGAGAGTTTCAGACTAATGTTAAAACAGACATGACAATTAGGGATTTATTAGAGATGCAAAAGTTTTTGTCTCAGCTTCCTGAAGAAAGGGTATATAAGTATAACTTTTCAGAAACTTACATAACAGATCCAACTGATTTGGATTCTTTTGTACGAGATTTCAACTCTGACTCTGCAGTTGAGCATGAAGCATTAACTGTGTCTGTATTAAATGGATCTGGTAAGGGAGGTTTTGCTAGTTTTGGAGCGAGGGTTGTAGAAAATATGAACGTGCGTGTTGTTTCGGTGGGTAACTCCGATGCTCTTTATCAAGAGAGCTTAATTATTACTTCTAATAAGGGTTCTGAGACTGTTTCGTGGTTGCAAAATACTTTTGGTATTACAAAGGTAGTGACCAAAGAGCAAGTTGTGGGTGTAGGTGATGCCGAGCTTGATAGGTCAGATATTGTTGTGATATTAGGATTTGACAAAGCGTCTGAGTTATATTAACATGACTGTATTGTCTCTCTCCTTTCTACACCCTCGTCCAAAATTAGGACGGGGGTGATTTAATATCTGTCGCTTTTTTCTTGTTATATAACTGAAAACAGCACCTGGTATTGTTTCTAATTTATAGTAGAATTTTTAGAGAGATTGGTACCATGTACCTAATGACAAGCTTATGGAGGAGCAAAAATGGCAATATATTTTATAGTTTTTAGTCTTATAGCCTTGACCGGGGGTTTTATAGCGTTTAAACGATTTGGTTCTAAAATCGATACCTCAGCTTCTAATTCCGGTGCCTTTGAAGTTTTTGAAATCCGCGTACCTAAAATTGATGAAAATCAACTAGAAACCTCCCCACTTTCTGCAGAAAATATGTTCGCATCCTTACACGGTCTTCTTAGGGAGGACTCCATAGTTCAGGAGAACATTTCTTTTGAGATTGTATCTACTGGTAGAGAAGGCTTGAAGTTTTATTTTACAGCCCCTCCATCCGCCATTAAATTTGTAGAAAGTCAGCTTTATGCTCAATACCCCACAGCTCAATTAATACCTGTTTCAGATTATACTGAGAAATATACGCCCCGTGATTCTTTTTTTGAGGTAAGCTACCTTAGTTTTTCAAAACCAGATTTTTTCCCAATAAAAACTTTCAGAGATTTTGAGACTGATCCATTATCTGGGTTAACTTCTTCTTTTTCTGAAGTGCTTGGTGAAGAGAGTTTGTGGATGCAGGTATTAGTTAGACCCACTCCTGATACTTGGCAAAATGACGGTTACAAATATACAAACGCTATAAGGGAAGGGGTAGATCTAAAGAAAAGCTCTGGTAGCAACCCTTTTGCTGAATTTGCGGGATCTATTGGTAAGGAAATGCTGGATTTAGCTTCCAATATAGCTATATCGCCTTTTAGATACAACGCCGAGGTTGATAGGTTTGGTAAGCCTGTGGCTTCAGTAAAGCCGGCTGGGCCTCCAAAACTTACTCCAGTTCAGGAAAATGAGTTAAGTGGGATTGAGAATAAGTTAGCCAAGATGGGTTATAAGGTTGTTATTAGAGTTATGTCCTCTTCTAATACCCAAGATAGGGTAGTTTCTAATCTCAGATCTGTTGTAGCTTCTTTAAAGCAGTTTACCAGTACATCTTCTAATGCGTTTGTTTCTACAATATCACATGATAGAAATTATGCTCTAGATGCTTATATAAAGAGGCAGTACGAGGATGAGAGAGCTGTTGTTATGAATGTTGAAGAGCTTGCAACTCTCTATCATATGCCATCTAATAAGGTCGAAACACCAAATATTTCCTGGATACACTCAAAAAAAGCAGAACCTCCGTCAACATTGCCAATTACAGATTGTAATTATATGGGAGAAACTATGTATAGAAGTTCAAAGGTTAGATTTGGGATGGCTAATACCGATGATAGATTGAGGCACATGTACCTAATTGGTAAATCTGGTACAGGTAAGTCTACATTGCTCGAAACCATGATCACACAGGACATTCAAAATGGTGCGGGCGTTGGGGTGTTGGATCCTCATGGTGAGACTATAGATAAGGTTTTAGAACACATTCCAGATAATAGAATCGAGGATGTAATTTACTTTGACCCATCAGATACAGAACGTCCCATAGGGTTAAATCTGCTTGAAATGGAAGACCCTTCTCAGAAAAATATTATGGCTTCTGCCCTTGTATCTGCTATTAAACACCATTTTGATTTTTCTTGGGGTCCTAGATTGGAATATTTACTTAACTACGCAATTTTGACGTTACTGGAGGTTCCTGGAACCACACTACTTGGCATAACTAGATTGCTTGAGGATGATAACTACAGGAAGTATATACTCCACTATGTTAAGGATCCAGTAGTGCTTAGGTTTTGGGAGACCGAGTTTAAAAACCTAAAGGGAAATCAGAAATTTGCGACAGAAGCCATAGCTCCTATCCAAAACAAGGTAAATAGGTTTTTAGCTTCCACAACTATTAGAAATATTCTAGGACAGCGAAAATCTACAATAAATCTATGGGAAGCTATGAATAACGGCAAGATTGTTTTGATGAATTTATCCAAAGGTAAGATAGGTACAGATAACTCTAATCTTTTGGGAGCTTTACTAGTTTCTAGAATTCAGTTTATGGCTTTACAAAGAGCCAAGATACCCTATAAAGAGAGAAGGCCCTTTTACTTATATGTTGATGAATTTCAAAATTTTGCAACAGGTAGTTTTGAAGAAATATTATCAGAGTCCCGAAAATACGGACTTGGTTTGTATTTGACACACCAATTTACAGACCAGTTGCCAGAGAACTTACTAAAAGCAGTTTTTGGTAATGTCGGTACCATAGCAACATTTTCTTTGGGTGCTCCAGATGCTAAGGTATTAGCTAACGAGTTTGCGCCATATTTTGATCAAAGTGATATTATATCGCTTGAGAGATTTAACATTTATATCAAGCTTATGATAGATGGTATGACGTCTTTGCCTTTTTCTGCACGAATACTTTTGCCTTGGGAATCTGGCTCCAACATAATAAATAATACCCCTAATAAGGAGAAGGTAATTGCAAGAAGTAGGGAGAAGTATGGTACTGATAGAATTTATGTCGAAGAAAAAATAAATAAGTGGGTTGAAACTAATTTTGATAAGGGATTAGCTCTTGCTCAGGAAGCTAAGGATAGAAAGCCTTCAGATGGGTCTAGAAGTGTTTCAGGAGGCTCTGATTCTTCCAGATTTGCGGGAACCGCCAATCATTAGTTATAATTTTGTTAGTCAAATTTTATTTTCGTAGCGGGTAAAGAGTTTAGGTTTTAATCTAGATATGAAAGAGAGGTCTTTCACCCGCAAGAAAAGAAGGTACCGAAAATTTTATTTCTCGGAACCTCATTAATTAAAGGAGCAAATATGACAGATACAATAAATTTATCGCAAAATACTGCATCTGACGCAGATACAAGTATTGTTTTAAACAAAGAAGATCTAACTGTAGATCTCAAAGACCCCAATCTAAAAAGCCAATTAAACAAATTAAAGAAGCTAGTTGATGCAGCTGAGCGTGCTTTAGATTCCGCAAAAGATGTAATGGAGGCTATTATGGAGAGAAAGGATTACAAATCTATGCCGGGCGTTGAGGGGAAGTACGATGGCAAATACATTATTGCCTCAGATGGCTCTAAGCATGAGGTTCCCTCCAATTATGCTGCTAAATCCAGATTAGTCTACGGAGATATTTTGAAAATTATTGAGGAAGATGGGAAGAAAGTATTTAAACAAATTGAAAAAGTAGCAAGGAAAAATCTTGAGGGTGTTGTTACAAAAAAAGAAGGGAAATGGCATGTTCTTACCGAAGCTGGGTCTCATTTACTTCTAGATAGAGCTATTGAGTTTAATCAGGTAAAGCTAAACGATTTAATTGATGTGGTATTGCCAGAGTCTAATTTATCTGCTCCATTTGCTGCATTTAATAAGGTAGTAAAGTCTGAAGCACCCGCAGTTATAACTCAAAAATCTGAAAGCAATTCTTTACCAAAACCTTCTTTGGTTAAAAAGCAGGGGCAGAGTTTTAAAGGTGTCGGTGGAGGTCATCCTGCCTCTAAACCCACTACTGCAGTAGTATCTAGTGTTTCTAGAGCAAAGCCAAAACCGAACCCATCCGTCGAAGAAAAAAAACCAGTAAAAGTAGTAAATGAGGTAAAGCCCAAAATTGTTGCACTTCCTAATGAAACTACTAAGGATTTGGCTGATTTAGATGATTTAAGATAGATATAAGCTACTCTTCTGTCTCTGGGAGCTCAAGTTCTGGTTCGTCTATAGAATCTTTTTTAATGTAAGGTTTTATATCTTGTTTTTCGCCCTTGAATACCGGAACAGAGCATTTGACCAATACTTCCATGATTTTTTCTTTTCCACCTACAAAGTAGACTTCAATTTTGGCATTTTGACTTTTTGCCCATTGTAATTTTTGCACAACATCTCCGTTTATTATTCCAAGTTCAATATCTTCATCTTCTTTGTGGCGGATCACATTTATGCCGTTTTTTTCTATCTTATGGCCGAATTTTTCTCCCGGTGTGAAGTCCTCAGAGAACACTCTTTTAGCGGTAATTTCAAATTTTACTTCAGTTGAAGTGCCTGGTTCGATTATTAATGAGTTTGAGTTTAGGGAGTGTAGTACTCGTTTTTCAGATTTTTTTTCTGTTGCCAGCTTGAGGTTTTTTTGAGCCGTGGAGTTGATTGGATCAATGCTCAAGACCTCTTTAAACATTTTTTTTGCTTTATTAAACTCTTTAGTTTGTAGGTAAGCCTTACCAAGCCTTAGCATTGCATCTACGTTATCCGGATCCCTGGTCAGTATTTGTTGATTTATTTCAACTGCTCCTTCCCAATTGGCGTTTAGTGCGAAATCAATAGCTTTTTTCTCTAGTCCGATAATACTTGAATTTTGCATGAGTAAGAAGTTAACAAAATATATTGGTAAAAGCAAGTTGTTTGTTAGGATAGGGAAGTTTTGGTAGAATTTTACTGCTATGAGCGGTCATTCGAAATGGGCAACAATAAAAAGAGATAAAGCAGCCAACGACTCTAAAAGAGGTCAGGTATTTTCTAAGCTTAGCAGGCTTATTACTGTTGCAGCAAAAAAGGGTGGCGGTGATTTAGATTCAAACCCAGCCCTAAGACTTGCGGTTGAGAAGGCTAAAGAAAACCGAATGCCTAAAGAGAACATCGAAAAGGCAATAGACAAGGGTACGGGTAAGTTGTCTGGGGAGCATATTGAGGAGGTCACCTACGAAGGATTTGGCCCTGGTGGCTTTGCATTTATGGTTGAAGCTGTTACAGATAATAGAAACAGAACTGTTGCTGAGTTAAGAACTATATTTAGTAGGCATGGTGGTAATTTGGGTACACCAGGCAGTGTCGGGTATATATTCGGATCCGATCCAAAAAACCCTGTTTTTAGTATGGAAGTCACTGATGCTGAGACTTCGGATAAACTTTTTGATTTTGTTCAGGCTTTGGAAGATCACGATGATGTGCAGGAAGTCTTCTATAATTTTAAAATAATAGAAGAAGGGCAGGAGTAATGAAGATTCTTGGAATTGATCCTGGTACTGCTAGGATGGGTTGTGCTGTTTTAGATGTAAGTAGACCATCCAAACCAAAGCTTCTTCACTCCACGGTACTTATTACAACAGTAGATATGGAAACTCCAGATAGATTGGCCAAACTTTTTAAAGAAATAACTCAGATTATTGATAACCACAAGCCCGATATTATGGTTATTGAACAGCTATTTTTTAATACTAATGCAAAGACCGCGATAAATGTGGGTCAGGCAAGAGGGATCTCTTTACTTGCAGCATCCACGAATAATATGAAAGTTTATGAGTATACAGCCCTCCAAGCTAAGTTAGTACTAACTGGTTATGGAAGAGCGGATAAGAAAGACATGCAAAACTCAGTTCAAAAGCACCTCTTTCTTAAAGAGATTATTAAATCTGATGATGAGAATGATGCTGTTGCTATGGCACTGTGTCATTTAAAAAAAACAACAGGAGATTATGAAGTTAAAGCAAAAACTAAACGCAAGTCTACTAAAAGTAGATAAAAAAGCAAGATTTACTATTTACTCAGCCTTAGTGAGCCTTTTTGTGTTGCTTTTTGCTTTTGGGGGTAGTTTTGAGTATAGAGTTTTGTACACGTTTTTAGCGCTTGCATGTTCAATTCTTGGAGTATTTATCATCCAGTTTCCCTCAGTTTCATTTAGAAATTTCTCAACCCATTCTTTGATGCCTTTTCATCTGACTGTTGGTGTTTTAGGCTCTTTTTACTACTTTCCAAATCTAAGTATCTACATCAAAATTACTTTGGTTATTTTATTTTTTATTGCGTTATACATAGCATCGCTTATTAACAATATTTTTTTAGTGATTGAAGAGAGAAGTGAGAGCATCCCATTGTACAGGGCTGCACTGACTTGGATGCAGATTTTGTTAATCTCTTTAACTATTCCATTCTTTGCATCAGTTTTTAAGATAAATGTTAATGCTATAGTGCAGAATTTTATAGCATCGTTATCATCTGCCTCTCTTGTCATGTATCTCATATGGTCATACTCTTTCGAAGATTCTCACAAGAATTTATCCAGAGGAGAGAAGTCCAGCCTTGTAATTTTCACAATGTTTTTTGTCTTTTTCTCTGGACTTGCGGTATCTTTTATCCCTACAGAATCCTTTCTAAGATCAATATTTGTGGCCTCTGTGTTTATGTTTTGCTTAAATTATGTTTCTGAAACACTAAAAAACAATGTGACTATGAATCTTATAGTGCAGCATCTTGTAATAACCGCAACCTTTTTGGCAATTCTTTTAGTGTTTAATCCTTAAGCTTAATATTTATAAAAAATATATCGTGAGTTTTTATTTTCCTTTTCACTGCAATAAAAAGGGAATTATTGAGTAATTATTTGTTGGGTAATTTTTCGGGTTACAGTATGGGACAGAGAAGCAGGGTAGCATACTATAGGGTAGTCTGCTAACCTATAGTTGTACGTTTGTCATAATAATATTCTAATGACCATTGTAGGATTGTCATAGTTTTTATGGAGGTTTGTCATAGTTATGCCTCTTTAGGTTAATATAACAACAAAAACCCATGATTTTTGATTCTAATTTAGGTAATATCCACCTGTGCAGGGAGTAGACTTTGTGGATATGTAGGACTGCGGTATATCAAACCCAATCACTTAAGCTGTGGTGTTGAGCCTGGTTAAGAAACTAATAATATATTTATTATTTATTTAAATATTTTTTTATAGTGATTAATTTAGTGAAATTCGGGATTAAATTACTGTCCGATTACTAACTCTTCTCTTTTTACCTGTGAATCTCTTTAGTTACTGTAGTAAGGCCTAAAATGTAATTCAATGTCGTTAAACATACATTTAACGACGTTTCAGATATCTAGTAAAGTGCGCTTCTCTCTAAAAATTAGTCTATATTTTATTTTTAGTTTTTATTTTGGCGAAGTAATTTATTTGTAAGATAAAAAAATTTGAAAAATTATTTTAGTTTTTTATTTATTCCCTATTTTGTCTATCACTATAGTTTTCCCTTGCCGCTAGTTTTGCTTTTTAATGACTAGACTCCTCCTTATTTAGTTCTCTATACACTATATGGGACATGTAAAGGCTTGTTTTACTTGTAGTAGCAACAAATTCTGGCATATGGCCTCTAGAATGCCCCAGGATCGATTATTATTATTAATAGGTATGCTGAATCATTTGACTCGCTACGACTCTGGGTGGTATAAACTGTAAATCGTAGACGGAGAAAGAACTATGCCTAAAGGAGGCATCTTAGTATGACACTCGGAACAGGAAGTTTGTCCCTTTTCGATACTATGTTGCCTAGGTTTAAATTAGAACTTACTCCTAGTTTTTTTGACTTGGTAAAGAGTGGCAAGGTTACAACTATTACTGTAGGTTATATTAATTCTGAACGACAGCTAGAAGCTGGTATACCAGAAAGCATCTACAGGAATATGTGTTTATGGAATACTATTTATGTCGTTTCCACTCTTCTTAAGAGAGTTTTCGGTGACTATGACTTGTTGTATGGGGATTTTATGAGGGCTTTAAACTCTCAATGCTATGTTTTTGATGTTAAGTTTTCAACACCGACTTATCTCACTGTTTCTATTTCTTTTTGATTTTGTCACAATATGGCTGGTTTTGTTGTTTGGGTGTTGGGGGCGGCCTTTTTCATGAAAAAGGCCGCCCCAATTCAATCCACAGCCACCAAAATCGATTTATAATTATAAATTAATGTCGTTAAACTCCATACAAATATCTGTTAACATATATGTTATGCCACAATCTGGAAAAACCCTTCACGACCTTTTAATTAGATATTTAGAGCATTGTGAGATTGAAAAAAACTTGTCTCAAAATACCATAAAAATGTACCACTTTTATCTTACTGACATGTTAGACTGGTGCTCTGCTCAGCTTAGTAAGGACAAGTTAACTGCCAAGGATTTAAGCGAAGAATTAATCAGGAAATACAGATTGGATTTAAACAGGCGCAAAAGCAAAAAATTTAACACCGAGTTTAAAAGAACTACTCAAAAAACTTTTTTGGTTGCTGCAAGAGCTTTTTTAAAATATTTGCTGGTAGAAGAAAAAATTGAGGTAATTTCCCCGGATCAGATTATTCTTGGGAAAATGGAAGACAGGGTCCCTAAAGTACTGGACAATGATCAACTGAAGAGATTATTTGAAGTGCAAGATTTAAACAAAAAATCTGGTTTAAGAGATAGGGCGATCTTAGAGACACTTTTTACAACTGGTCTTCGAGTAAGTGAGTTGGTAAAGCTAAATAAAGGCGATATTAATTTAAATACTGGTGAGTTTACAGTAATTGGTAAAGGTCGTAAGGCAAGAATGGTGTTTTTAGGAGAAAGTGCTAGGAGCTGGTTAAAAAGATATTTAGGTACCAGAATAGACAGTTTTGATCCTCTATTTCTTAGATATAGTGGTAAGCATATGGAGCCTGAAGATTTTGAGGGTGAATCCCTGAGGCTTACTGTCAGAAGTGTTCAAAGACTTGTTAAGAAATATACATTAAGAGCGGGTATAAGTGTTGATGCAACTCCGCATACACTGAGGCACTCTTTTGCAACGGATTTACTGCGAAATGGGGCTGATTTGCGCTCTGTCCAGGAGTTATTAGGTCACTCAAATGTATCAACAACCCAAATTTATACCCATGTCACTAACAAACAGTTAAAGGACATACATGAGAAATTTCATAAAGAAATAGATAGTGAGGATTTTAATGATGATGAGTGACTATAAATAAGCCTCTGCTGCGGGTTAAATGTAAACAGTATCATATAAAAAGTTTATTGGATATTTTTTAACTTAGTCTAAAGATTTTTCCGAGTATTCTGCTTATCAGATCAGAACTGCTTTTTATAACCAAACGGTCGGGTTTTATGAGATCCAGTATCAACAGGTTCACACTAGTGACCACCATAAGTAGGGTCTTAAGCCTAGGAAATAGTAAGAAAACTGAGATAAGGAAGGTGGTGAAAGTTATAAACTTTAATACTTCCCTCTTTGAGTTTGAGAAACTGAGTCTTATTGAATCTTTAATTAATAATGATCTATTTATTGATGGTTCCATTGCAGATTTTTCATAGAAAATGATTGCTTGTCTCGCTAATTTTAGAAAATACCTGAAAACCTCTAGTCCAATTGTTGCAATCACCAAAGTAAGAGTTACATCTGTATGATCCTTAAAAACTATCCCTCGTTTCATAAGATCATAGGTTCCAATTGCAGAGTGAAGTGGGACATTTAAGCTTTCCGGAATAAAGAACAAGTTTGTGCTATCCATTGTTAAGAAGAAAACGAAAATCATTAGTTCCATTGAATCTCTAAGTACACTTTTAAAGGAGTTTGATACCATTTTAGACCAGGTAACTAGTTCATCTCCCTCACTTTGAGCTGGAATAAAGTTAACCGCAGTGATAAGTAATATAGTAAGACCCACAGCTAGGTATGTTACATCATAGGTTTTACCTACATATTTAAACAGATAAATGAGTACAAAATAAATAACTATGGTTATTAACACAGCTGTAAACGGTATAAAGTATGTTAGGAAGTCTTTAAGTAAAGCAAGAAATTTCCTCCATATTTTTCTAAGGAACTCGACAAAGTCTACTATAGTTAATGATCCCTCCAATAGAAAATCTAAAATTCTTTCAGCTTCTTTCCTAAGTCCAAAAATGACCATTATTCCTAGAAATATAAAGATAATTGCGCATATCATGAAGAAAATCCATATAAAGTTCAGGATTTTGAAGAATAGACTTGATGAAAATATGCCAAGAACCCCAAGCAGTAGTATCACAAATACTATAAAGGCAACTATTCTGAATAATTTTTGATTAGTTTTCATATATGTTGTATGGGTTTGAGGTTTTGCCTGTTATTACAGGTAAAAGTGGCAGTATGGCGCTTATCTTATTAGTACAACGTCGTGAGCCTGGCTTTCCTTGAAACCCGCACCTGTTATTCTAATAAATTTAGCCTTTTTCCACAAATCCGGTATATTTTCTGCGCCGGCATAACTAAGACCAGATCTGATGTTATGGACATACTTCTCTACTATTTCTGAGACAGGGCCTTTGTATGGAACAAATGCTTCAACTCCCTCTATATGTTTTGCGTAGGAGTGATCTTTGTCTGAGTTATCCTTTTCTATTTGTCTAAGCTTTTCTTTTTTGGAAGTAGAACCATTGTACTCTTTGTAGATCTTTCCATCTATTTCCACTTTCTCTCCTGGGGCTTCGTCTGTTCCTGCATATATAGATCCTGCTATATGTGCAGATGCCCCGGCGGCTAGAGCTTTAACTATGTGCCCTGAAGTAGTAGCACCTCCGTCTGACACAATTACCTTACCAGCTTCCCTGGCAGCTCTAGCCGCCTCAGATATC
The DNA here is from genome assembly GCA_964387275.1 of uncultured Candidatus Saccharibacteria bacterium. Taxonomy (GTDB): domain Bacteria; phylum Patescibacteriota; class WWE3; order UBA101185; family UBA10185; genus CAYLVW01. The sequence continues at coordinate 85,664 of CAYLVW010000003.1, read as the reverse complement.
GCTGTAATTTGTGGAACCCCAAAACCAGTTTCAACTCTAGTAGTACAAATTGTACCCGGACCTACCCCTACTCTCACAACATCAGCTCCATACATAAAATGATCTTTGGCACCTTCATATGTAGCTACAACCCCTGACATTATAGTTATTAGATCTCCAAATCTGTTTTTTAAATCACTTGTTGCTTCTAAGGCTTTTTTCATGTGACCATGAGCAACATCAATTGTCAGTAGGTCAGCGCCGGAGTTTACTAAAATCTCAGCTCTCTCCAGGAAACCTTCCTTACAACCTAGAGCAGCACCTACACGCTGACCTGCTTTTTTAACTTTAGTCACTTTTTCAGCTTGGATACCTGGGGCATCAAATCTTGGTATAAGACCCAACCCACCCAGTTCTGACATTTTTATAGCCATTTCTACACCAGTGACAGTATCCATATTTATTGAAATTAGCGGGATCTCTAAAGTTAACTTCTCTGATAGTTTGGTTTTAGTGCTTACTTGGGACCTTGATGTTATTTCGGAATATGAAGGGACGAGCAAAACGTCGTCATATGATAAAGCTAATGGAAAATCGTGTTCAGTCACGTACCTTATATTATCTAATGAACATTTGGAGGTCAATAGAAAAAAATTCTTAGTTAGTATATGTAATACTCTACTTAGTGGGCTTTTTGTAAGAGTTTGTTATTAGGTGGGAAATTGGGGCAAAAGTTGTTCTGTGAATGTCTGAGGATCCATGTTCGTTTATTTTTGAAAGATGCAGAGCAGTGCCATACCCTTTGTGCTTGTCAAAACCATACATACTATAGTTATTATCTTGGGAGAGTTTTATCATCAGATCATCTCTGTATACCTTTGCGATTATTGATGCAGATGCTATAGATATGGACTTTGTATCGCCTTTTACCAAATTTGTTTGAATATTGGGATTTATTCCAGTTATCTTAAATGCATCCGTCAGTATATGCAGGGGTCGTATGGTGAGTTTTGATACAGCTTCACGAAACCCGTAATTAGTACACATAGAAATACCGTATTTATCAATATTTGACGCACTAATTTCTATAATTGAGTACGTAATTGCAGCTTGTTTAATAAATTTTGCTAGTTCCCTTCTCTTTTTGTCGCTAATCTGCTTAGAATCTTTAATTTGGGTATATTTAGTAACTATTCCAATGTCTAATTCCTTCATACCATTTGAGACGTCGTTATTTCTACTTGTTAATTGCTCAATGTGTTTGTGGTCTAATATTACTGCAGCTATCACCATAGGACCTGCCAGGCAGCCTCTACCCACCTCATCCACACCGGCTATATGTATTTTTTGCTGTGATAGCAGGTTTTTTTCGTATTCGAGCACATTTGCATTATATAGTATTTCCTAGTAAAATTCTGACCGATAGTGGAAAAGGAGACGAGATGGCAAGCGGTATCCGAAGACTCAATACTAAAGGTAGATTTGATCTTCTTAAAACGGTACACACCCTACTTGTGACTCTTGGTATCAAGGCCTTGGCTAGCAACACTTTTAATTTTGAATATAGGGAGAGGGATAGAATTTGTATTTTTACCTTGCTAGGTTCCAACGATACCTCAATTCAAGTAATTTATAGACCTGAGATTGATGCTAATACAAGCTCTGAGCTTACTATTACAGTATATGGTAATAGAGTAAGTAGAGAGCCGGTACTTATTGAGGTTTATAACGGTAAGAGGTTGACATATGCTGAGAATAACGATTTCAACGAACTATACGAGAGTGTTACTAGTATTATTGCGTCAGCGTTGGACCATAAATACGGAGCAGATGGGCTTCGTGAACACTTTGGTATTGATAGGTGGCTTAAAGAACTTCTTAGGAGCTTTACAGAGTAATTGACTCAGTAGATAAAGAGTCTTTCAAGCAGGAGAAAAACAAATGCACGGTCTGTATGTTGCTACAAATAGACAGGTATTTGAGTTGCTGGATTACGTTTTTGATGTAATTAAAGGTCTGAAGTCTACAGAACTGCATGTAGTTGAGACCGATACTATTACAAACCCGGATGGGTATATTCTTGTGGTTCTTGATAGATACAGGAAAATTACTATTACTAATGTTCGTAATTGTCCAGACACTCTTAAGGTTGCCATTGTTGATAGGCAAGGTACGGGGATTGTCACCGGAGATCTTTGTGTAGAAAAGTTGCGGGATATGGCTTTATATGACTTTGAATTGACAAGATATCCTGATATTTTTGTTTCAATTCTTAGGAAGTTTAAGGCTGCTGTTGCTGTACAAACAAAGAAGAGACTCGCTACTAACCGGCGGTTTCGTTTTAATCTTGCTGAGTTTTTGCTTTCAACTAACGATGAGTAAGGTTTTTTTGTGAAGTAGAGAGAAGTAATAGTTTATTTGGGCTCCATATAGTGCCGTTTGGTATTTATGGAGCCCTTTTTTGTAAGGCAACAGCGTGGAGAGGCATAAGTTTAGAAATATAGGCTATGCACAACCCAGCATTTTATAGCCCTGGTTTTGATTTTGACATTTGTAGTAGTGTAAGTTAGTATTTCCAAAGTCTACGGAAAGAGGAGGCAAGATGTCGGCACGTATCACCGAATATGACTATGCACTGCTAAGAACTCTTGTTGAAGGCTTACGTAGTGGTAGGGTTTCAATTAGAGGTGTGTTGTGCAGATCAGGTGCGAAGTGCAACGTTTTATTTGTTGAATACAAAGGTATTGAGTATGGATTACATATCTATAAAGTTCACGATTATCCATATATAGGAGTTAGTGATTCAAGAAATAATCTCAAACATTTCTACAATGAAACTTTGCCCGCCCTTAGTGCTCTTCTTAGAGATAATATTTATGTATATATTAGTGCAAGTGAGAGCTACATTAGGGAACTTTTTGATAAGAAATACGCTGAGGTTGTAAGAACTGGGGATCAGTCTTGGTTGGATAACGTAGAGGGGTTTTTACGCGATTTGAGTTATTAGCTTTTTAATACCCACACTAAGGTTTGAACTGAGGTGTGGGTACTTTTTATTTTCGTGGCAGGTGAAACACGGATTTTAACCATGTTGGTGTGCATATTGACCATTACCTATAAGAAAAAAGGTGAGGTAGACTAATCAGTTCACAGTTTATTTACGAAAAGCTAGGGGTTTAATTCCGGATCTACTGCAGATTCAATTTCTTCTATCAAGGCCACCGATGTTACCTTATCTGTTTCTTCTAGTCTGATGAGTCTGACTCCACTTGTAGCTCTTCCTTGTTGTGGGATTGAGCTGTTGGTAATTCTTATCACTTTTCCGGTTAGTGTTGCAATTAATATATCCCCAGTCGAAGTTTCATCTTGAGTTTTGGCGTTTACAAGCTCCCCTGTTTTATCATTGACTTTATGGGTTTGTATACCTGATCCGCCCCTTCCCTGTACTTTGTACTCAGCTAGTTTGGTTTTTTTACCGTAACCCAATTCGGTTACTGTAATAAGATCGAGGTTTCCTAATTTTTGTGGTATTACAACCATGCCAACTACCCTGTCGTCTCTTTTTGCGAGTTTTACTCCAATTACACCTGCTGCTGCTCTACCCATAGGTCTTACATCTTTTTCAGTGAATCTTATAGACTGACCTTGTGCTGTTGTAAGAAGTACTGTATCAGATCCCGAAGATACTTGGGCCCAGACTAAGCTGTCATTTGCGTCTAGTTTTATTGCAATAATACCAGAGGCTCTAATATTGGCGAACTCCTCTAGGCTTGTTTTTTTAACATTACCTTTTTGAGTTCCGAAGAATACATATCCTTTGCTGCTTTCAAATTCTTCAGGAGTTAGGGTAAGAAGCGATTCTACTTTTTCTTCTTTTTGGATATTTAGGTAATTCACAAGAGCCGTGCCTTTTGCGGTTCTAGAAGACTCTGCTATTTCCCAAACTCTTAATTTATAGGCTTTTCCTAGGTTGGTGAAAAACAACGCATAGTCATGGGTTCTGCAGGTTCGTAGCATAGAAACCTCATCCTCTTCTTTTAGTGTTTGGCCTGTAACACCCTTACCTCCTCTTCCCTGCTTTTTATATGTATCCTCTTTTAATCTTTTAATATATCCGTTGTCTGATATTGTAAGAATACAGGCTTCATCAACTATTAAATCTTCATCAGATAGTTCACCTACCTTACCCTTGATTACTTTTGTTTTTCTTTCATCGCCATATTGTTCTTTTAAAGCCAAAAGTTCTGATTTTATTGTTTCTGCAATCTTTTTTGGTGATATTAGTAGAGCTTCTAAACCTTTTATGGTTTTCGTAATTTCCTCAAGTTCATCTTCAATCTTTTTTCTCTCCAAAGCAGCAAGTTTTCTAAGTTGCATGTCTAAGATTGCTTGTGCTTGTATTTCCGTGAAATCAAATTTTTCTATTAAGCCTATTTTTGCAGTTTCTGCATCTTTTGAGCCTCTAATAAGTTTTATTATTTCGTCCAGATGATCCAGGGCTTTTTTAAGGCCTGCTAAAATGTGTTCCCTTTCTTTATATTTTCTAAGATCAAAAATGGTTCTTCTGACAACGATTTTTTGTCGATGCTTTATAAATTCCTCTAACATCATTTTTAGAGGCATCAATAGTGGTTCATTATCCAGAAGAGCTACCATGTTTGCATTAAATGTGTTTTGAAGCTGTGTATATTTGTAGAGTTGATTCTGTACTTTTTTTGCTATAGCTTCTTTTTTAAGCTCAATCATTATTCTCATACCCTCTCTATTTGACTCATCTCTGAGGTCATATATCCCGTCTATTTTTTTCTCTCTTGCTAGGTCTGCAATTTTACCTATGAGGGTAGCTTTATTAACTTGGTATGGGATTTCCGTGACTATGATCTTTGTTTTACCTGTTTTAGATTCTTCTATTTCCATTTTTGCTCTGGTTACTACTCTTCCCTTGCCTGTTGCATACATTTGAATGATTTCTTTTTGATCGTATATTATTCCACCAGTTGGGAAGTCCGGTCCTTTTATATGATTAATCAGGTCTTCTACTGATGCTGACGACGAAAATTCGGTTTTTACAACTCTTACTGTATCTCCGATTTTTTTCTCTCTGTTTTTGTTAAAGTTTAAGTTTAGTTCTACTTCGTAGATGTCTTTTTCATTGCCCAATGTTTCTGCATTATCCATGGTATGAATTAACCCATCTACAACTTCACCTAAGTTATGTGGCGGTATATTAGTGGCCATACCAACTGCAATACCAGAGGACCCGTTTAATAACAAATTTGGTAGAACTGATGGGAGAAATCTTGGTTCTTCATTTTGCAAGTCATTTAGTTCTACATCAACTGTATCTTTGTCTATATCTGCATATAGTTTTTCGGATACTTGGGCTAATTTACACTCTGTATATCTCATCGCAGCTGCTGGGTCTCCGTCGATGCTACCAAAGTTACCTTGTGGAATTACTAGTGGGTATCTAAGTGTAAAGTCTTGGGCCATTCTAACCAGAGAATCATAAATAGCAACATCTCCGTGTGGGTGGTATTTACTCATTACATTACCAACAACTGTTGCAGACTTATGGAACTTACCTGTGTGTATCATGTTGTGTTCCTGCATGGCATATATGATTCTTCTATGAACAGGCTTTAGACCGTCTCTTACATCAGGAAGTGCTCTTGAAACAATAACTGACATAGCGTAATCAAGATATGCTGATTGCATTTCTGATGTAATATCGGAGTTTATAATCCCATCTGGGTTGTCTTGTTCAAATGGTCGAATTTCTTTATTTTTTGATGCCATATGCCTGAATATATTATCAGCTTTTTATTGGTGTTTCAATGAAATATTAGAAACTTTTTTATCTAATCGTGCTTAGGATTAAGGCTTTTTCAATAGCTGGGGCTATATCTTTTTTTCTTGAGGTTATAGGACCCACATGAATTGAGAAATCCCCCGCATCTACATTAAAAGCTTTATTTAAAACTGTTCTTTCATCATCACTTTGATATATACCAATTGAGTATATTTTTAGAATATCTGATACAAATATAAACCCAAGATCAGCTCCTAGTTCTTTTTTTACTTCCCCAAGTGCAGTAACTAGATCTTGTTTTGATTCTAGAACTTTTTCTGGTTCTACAGTCTCAATACCACCAATAAAGACCTTTTTGCCTGAAAACTCAAACATTTTATAATCTTTTTTTACTATCTCAACAAATGACATCCCGCTTAAGTCTGATTTAGCTTTGAATACATCAAAAATAAGCTCGTCTACAGTTAAGTTAAAGTTTTTTGTAAGCTTTTCTACTGCTCTAATGTCTGTTTCTGTTGTTGTGGCTGCTTTTAAGCCCAATGTATCTGACAAAATTGCACACACCATTGCTGACGCTAATTGTGGGGTTGGGGATATTTTAAGTAACTCAAAATAGTCAGAAACTATTGTTGCAGTTGCGCCTATGGGCCTAATGTCTACTTTTATAGGATTGTTGAAGCTTACGTTAATCTTATGGTGGTCAACAATCTCCATAATTTGCTCGGGATTAATTTTTGGATGTCTTTGTGCTTGTTCGTTGTGATCAGCCAGAATTATTTTGTCTTCAGGTAGTATTTCCACCTCTTCAATGTGTTTTGGTATGGCTAGCCCGAATTTGTTGAAAATATAGTCCACTTCTTTATTTGGGCTACCTGGCCTTAATGGTGTTACGACAGCATCATTATATTTTTTAGAAACTGTTAAATACTCTGCATATGCAACAGCTGAGGTTATTGCATCTAGATCTGGAGATAAATGCCCTATTGTGTATATTTTCATTGATGCAGTCTACCAGATTTGGCTTTTGTTATTCAAGTTGGTAGAATTGTAAGCTGCTGGTGGGATGATTCGCCCATTTGCAAAGGAGCTACAATGGTTCAGGTGTTTGTCAGATGTTTCATTGAAGGTTTGTTTAGTCTTTTCAACCGTGCTGGGAGGCTCTAATGGCTCTGTCACGGCAACCTAATCGTATTTTTACGGCAGAGCCCGCTTCTTATAGATCTAGGCTTCCTTTTAATTGGCTCAGGCTACTTGCTACAAGATTTGATCCTAGCCCCGAACTTAGTGAAGCTGATATGCAACCTAAGCTTAATAGTCGCATTTCTATTCCTGGAACTAGGAAGGATATTTTGGTTTTTGAAATACATCATGTTGTAGAGTATCTTGGGTATAACGGTAGCATAAAGACGAGCGTCATGTTTACTTTGCCTAGAGATATTTTCGATTTTTATGTTGGAATTGTGGCTACGAATGAACGAGGTGGTTGTTTCTATGATTATAGTAATGCAAGAAGCTACAAGCTTTGGGCATGCAGTGATAGATATCCTAGTGGGTGTGAGGATCTAGCTTTCGGCGAGTTGTACCAACCTGCTCATCTTAATCTTAGGGGAAGTGGTTTAGATCTGATTTAGGTTTTGTAAGGTTGTTGTCTGAGTTAGTTTTTTTGGTTTAGGTTTTCGTTTGGTTCATAGGGCGGGCGGGTCTGTAGTGGTAAAAAATAATCCACCTCAACCCGCCCGCCCAAATCATATTCAAACCAACAAAGATTCAAATATAGGCTAACACATTACTTGTAACCTGCTAGCTATTTTAATGTTAAAAAAGAAAATACACGTAAATTAGGTGATATCAATATTTGCGTATTTGGCGTGAGTTTGAATAAATCTTTTTCTTGGAGGAACTTCATCACCCATTAACATTGAAAATACTTCATCTGCTTTGGAAGCATCTTCTACAGACACCTTTTTAAGTCTTCTGGTTGCCGGATTCATTGTAGTTTCCCACAGTTCTTCGGCATTCATTTCTCCCAGACCTTTAAACCTTTGAATTATGGCTTTTTTACCCTTCTCCGTTTTTAGAAACTGTTCCCGCTCTCTATCGTCGAAAAGATACTGTTTTTCTTTACCCCAAGTTGCTTTATATAGTGGGGGTTGTGCTGCATATACATGCCCATTCGCAACTATTTCATGCATATGTCTATAAAAAAATGTTAAGTACAGGGTTTTAATGTGACTTCCGTCGGCATCAGCATCAGCCATAACTATTAGCTTGCTGTACCTGAGCTTTCCTGGATTGTACTGTTCCCCGATACCGGCTCCGATTGCAAGTATCAAACTTCTGAATTTATCAGAATCAACTATTTTATCTAACCTTGCTCTTTCAGTGTTCAGAACTTTACCAAAAAGTGGAAGTATAGCTTGGAATTCTCTATTCCTACCTTGTTTTGCTGAGCCTCCCGCAGAATCTCCCTCTACAATAAATAATTCACATCTTTGTGGGTCTTTTTCAGAACAGTCAGCTAATTTTCCTGGTAAAACCCCACCACCCTCAAGCGCACTTTTTCTTATTACAGTATCTCGTGCAGCTTTTGCAGCCATTCTGGCTTTTAGTGCCAGAATATTTTTCTCAACAATTGTTGAGGCGTCTTTGGGGTTTTCTTCAAAAAAAGTGTCTAAGCCTTCTTTGACTACAGTTTCAACTGCCAGCCTTACATTTGAATTGCCTAATTTAGCTTTTGTTTGTCCTTCAAACTGAAGAACTTCATTGTCAAGGTTAACTGATATTACAGCCGTAAGACCTTCTCTTAAGTCTTCACCTTGTAGGTTTGGGTCTTTTTCTTTAAGGAACCCATTTTTTCTGGCGTAGTCGTTGACTACTTTTGTAAGCGCTGATCTAAATCCTGTAAGATGTGTACCGCCTTCGGAGTTTTTTAAATGGTTAGCAAAGCAAATTACATTTTCATTAAACGAGTCATTATATTGAAAAGCTACCTCAACCCCAACCCCGTCAAATTCTTTTGATACAAAAAACACATTTGGGTGCATTGGTGTTCTTGTTCTATTTAAGGATTTTAAGAATGTTTTTATACCACCTTCAAAGTAGTATGTTAGGTGTTGGTCTGTTCTGTAGTCTACAAGTTCAAACTTTATTCCGGCTGTGAGATAAGCATATTCTCGTAATTGAGTAATAAAGTTTTTGAAATTAAATTCTATTGTTTCAAAGATTGTTTTATCTGGGAGAAAGTTAACCATGGTACCAGATGGGTAGTTCCACTCTTTTACTCTTAGATTCCATTCGGCGCCTTTTACTTTAGAATTAGGTTTGTCTTGATTAAAAGCTTCCACTTTACGAAGTACATGGCCTCCGTTCTCATATTCTTGGATAACAAGATCACTACCTCTTCTGACTACTACCCTGCACCAAGAAGATAGTGCATTTACAACAGAAGCACCAACACCGTGTAATCCCGAAGATACTTTGTACCCCCCACCGCCAAACTTACCTCCTGCATGTAATTTTGTATAAGCAAGTTCTAAGGCAGACACACCGTAACCTTTTTTGATATCAAATGGTATGCCTCTGCCATTATCATATATACCAACAGAGCCATCTTCATAAAGCTCTAACTTTACGTGGTTAGCAAAGCCTGCAATTGCTTCATCCATGGAGTTATTAACGATTTCTGTTACTAAATGGTGTAGACCATCTGGGCCTGTGGAGCCAATATACATTCCCGGTCTTTTTCTGACCGGCTCTAATCCCTCTAAAACTTGAATCTGATCTGATGAGTAGTTGTCTTTGTTCTTATCTAAATCTTTTTCTTTCGACATAGGTATATATTCTAGCTAAAATTGTAATGTTTGTCATTAGATTTGGGTCATTAGATAGTCCAAACCAAACTTAATACTGACATTTGTTTTCTCCAGATCAATTCTAACTTCTCTAATAATATTATACGAATTTATTAGTGAAGAAGTTTCAATACTTAGGAGATTATCATGTATTTCATTTTCCCAGTTTGTTAGAAGATCTACAATTTCTGACCTTTCCAATTTTGCAAGTTCAGTCGATTTTTCTAATTTAGTAGCCAAATCCATTTTTAGTACTTCTTTAAAGCTAACCCCGTCAATATCTGGTGTGTTGCTGTTATTGGTTTTAGTAAGCGCAATTTTTCTACTTCTTGATATAACAGTTTGTATTAGGTCTTCTTCTCTTTTTGTACAAAGCACTATTAAGGTTTTGGTTGGAGGCTCTTCGAGGGTTTTGAGTAAAGAATTTTGTGCATCAAGTGTTAGTTTTTCAGCTTGGGGAATTAGTAAGGCTTTGTGTGGCGCCGAAAAGGGCCTATCTACAAGCCAACCAATTGCATTCTTGGTTTCCTTAATTCCGATGCTTTTTTTATCTGGTTCATTTTCTAGTATAAATAGATCTGGGTTGGGGGTTAAAGGTATTTTTAATTCACTTATGTAGGTTTTTCCCTTTCCTATTCTTTCTTCTATAGTTCCTCCGTAGATTAATATTGTACCTAACATTCCTTTAATGTATCATTATTTTCAATGTGGGCAAACCACTCGTTTGCATTGGTTTTGCACCACACACTGCCCTATGATTTTTAGTGACAATTCAAAATCAATTGAAGATGTACTTTACGACAAGCATTTACTTACTGCTGATCAGCTCTCCGCAATAAAATTTGAGCGTTCCAACACGGGAAAAGATACCGTCCAGATTATAAAAGAACGAGGTTACGTTAGTAATGATGACTTTGTAAAAGTTTATGGTGAAATGTATGGGATATCATTTGTTGACCTTGCTACGGTAAAACCTGATCCAGCTCTTTTGGATTTAGTTCCACTTAATGTTGCAAAAAAATACAATGTAGTTCCCTTCTACCTTGATGGAGATCGCTTATCTCTCGCAATGGTAGATCCTATGGATCTTCAGACCATTGAATTTCTTGAAAGAAAAACTGGCTACAAAGTAGTTCCCTATATCACAACTCCTAAAGATGTAGAACGGGTACTTGAAGAGGAAAAAGGTAAGGCAATTGGCGAGGAAATTAGTGCAGCTCTTGAAGAGATTAACCAGACAACCTTAAAACTTGAAGAAAATTCTGGTGAACTTACTGACGCTACAATAAGGGATGCTCCGATTGCGAGAATTGTTGGAATGATTTTAGAAACAGCTGTTAAAACTGGTGCATCCGATGTACACCTAGAGCCTTCAGAAAAAGGTACCAGACTAAGATACAGAATTGACGGAATTTTAGAGGAAAAGAGAGTATTACCGAAAGAAATGCAAGAATCTGTAGTAGCTAGAATCAAAATTCTCGCAAAAATGAAGATAGATGAGAAGCGTGTTCCCCAGGACGGTAGATTTAAAGTTCAGGTAGGTAATACTCAAACTGATTTAAGGGTTTCTACTCTTCCAATTATCTACGGTGAGAAAGTAGTTATTAGGCTTTTGAAAGAAGAAGGAGCTGTTTTTACATTTAAAGATTTAGGATTACGGGGGCTTACTCTACGAAGATTAGAAGAAGCAATTTTAAAACCAACTGGGATGGTTTTAGTAACAGGTCCTACAGGTTCAGGTAAAACTGTTACATTAGCCTCTGCCCTATCCAAGCTAAATACAGTTAGGGTTAATACAGTCACCGCTGAGGATCCTGTAGAAATTAGAGTTCCCGGGGTTAATCAAGTGCAAATTAACCCTCAAGCAGGACTTACTTTTGCTTCTGCCCTTAGATCATTTTTAAGGCAAGACCCAAACATAATAATGGTAGGAGAGATTAGAGATGGTGAGACTGCTAACTTGGCTGTTCAAGCTGCTCTAACTGGGCACTTAGTTTTATCTACCCTTCACACTAATTCTGCCGCAGGCGCCTTACCCAGGCTTCTTGATATGGGAGTAGAAAATTTCTTATTGGCATCTACACTTAATGCTGTTTTAGCCCAGAGACTAGTCAGGAAAGTTTGTCCAAATTGTGGTGAGGAGCAGGATGTGCCTGAAGAAATTGAGGAAAGCATTAAAAGAGTATTAGTTTCCATTGAAAAAAGTAAAGTTCTTATGACTAAGGATCCTGATATTGCAAGAATTGTGAAAAAGTATAAAGACGGCAAAATCAAGGTAAAAAAAGGAAAGGGTTGTGAAAAATGTAACAATACTGGATACAAAGGTAGGCTTGGTATTTATGAGTTACTAGTAATGTCAGATCAGATTGGCCACTTGGTTCTTGATAACAGCTCTGCTACAAAGCTTGATAGTGTTGCCCAAGAAGAAGGTATGTTAAGCTTAATGCAGGATGGGTATTTGAGAGTTTTAGAAGGTATTACAACTTTGGAAGAAGTTATGAGGGTAGCTAAGTCTTAAGGTGATTTATTTGTTGGGAGCACCACTTCCTATAGATAAATCCTTTTAAGAAAGGGTAAGAAAGTACAATAGATTTGTTTTCAAAGTATATGTTTAGCAAATCTAGTAACTGCCATGAAATTAAACGTAACACAATTATTAGAACAAGTTCTTAAGCTTAATGCCTCAGATTTGCACTTAGCTATTGGTCAGGTGCCTACAGTTAGGATTAATACCAAGCTTCAGTTACTTTCTGATTATGATCCTATGTCCATAGAGGACATGGATTTTTTTCTTTCCCAAATTCTTGAGCGAGAGCAGCTAGACATACTTGATGTAAACAAAGAGTTAGATTTTTCTGTTGCACTTGGTACTAAGGCAAGATTTAGGGTCAACGCGTTTTACCAAAGGGGTTATGTTTCTGTTGCAATGAGGCTTATATCTATGAAAATTCCAACCCTAAAAGATTTGAGTTTACCTCCAATTGTTGAGAAGTTTTGTGAGATGAAGCAGGGGTTGGTGTTGGTAGTTGGTCCTACTGGTCATGGTAAATCTACAACTATTGCATCCATGATAGATCACATCAATACTAATAGAGCCGAGCACATAGTATCTATTGAGGACCCTATTGAATACACATTCGTAAATAAGAAATCACTTATTGATCAAAGAGAAATGTTTATAGATAGCCACTCCTGGGATGTGGCTTTAAAATCAGTACTAAGGCAAGATCCAAATGTCGTTATGATTGGAGAAATGAGGGATGAGGCTACTATGTCTGCAACTCTAGAGATTGCTGAAACAGGTCACCTGGTGTTTGGTACATTACATACAAATTCTGCTTCTCAGTCTGTCGAAAGAATTATTAGTTCTTTTCCGGAAGCAAAACAAAATCAGATCCGAGTCCAGTTATCTCAGGTGCTTGAAGTTATAGTATCTCAGAGACTTATACCTTCTACTAAGGGCGGCGTTATACCAGCTCTTGAGATAATGCTAGCGACAGATGCTGTTAGAAATCTAATTAGAGAAGGAAAAACTCATTTACTTGATAATGCTATTCAAACTGCAGCTAATCAAGGTATGGTTACACTAGAAAGAAGCTTGGCCACTTTAGTGGATTCAGGAAATGTAGATGTTTCCGATGCTATGAAATGGACACTTAGACCGGACGAACTTAGGAGGCTTCTAAAAGGAAGATAATATGCCTTTATATACTTATATTGCTACAGATTTTTCAGGAGGTAAGAGGTCAGGTACTGTTGATGCAAGATCCGAGTCTATTGCGGTAACCTTGCTTAAGAACCAAGGGCTTTTTGTTATATCAATCAATGAAAAACGTTCCTCATTTTTGGATGATGTTTTTAGCATAATGGGTGTTCCCATAAATGAGATCGTTGCCTTTACCAGACAATTTTCAACTATGATTTCAGCTGGACTTCCTTTATCAAGGGCTTTAGAGGTGTTGGCAGATCAAACTCAGAACAAGACATTCAAGGGTATTATTTTGGATTGTTTGAGGTCTGTGGAAGGTGGTACTTCCCTATCCGAAGCATTCGCCCGTCACCCAAAAGTTTTTGGGCAAACTTATCAAGCTCTTGTTAAAGCTGGTGAGTCCTCCGGTAGGTTAGATGAAATTTTGAAAAGACTTGCCACCAATATGGAAGCAGAACGTGAGCTAGACGCAAAGTTTAAGGCTGCTATGATTTATCCTGCCATTGTATTTTTGGCTATGGTTGGTGTTTTTGTTCTGCTTATGATACTTGTTGTTCCCAAGCTTGCGTCCATGTATAAAAGCCTAAATGTTCAACTTCCCCTAGAAACCCAAATCATGATTGGGATTTCTGACTTCATGATTAACTACTGGTATATAGCAATAGGTATAGTTGTATTAGCTTTTTTCTTTGGAAGGTACTACTTAGGTACTGAAGACGGTCAGAATTTTGCCTCCTTTGTAGCTTTTAGATTACCGGTTTTTGGGAAAATTAATAAGCAAAAGGATATTACACAATTTACCAGAACTCTTGGGTTATTAATATCTTCAGCTATACCAATTGTGGAAGCTTTAAATATCGTTGGAAAAGTTATACAAAATAAACAGCTTCGTGATGCCACCCTTGTTGCTGCCAAAACCGTTGAAAAGGGTAATTCTTTATCCGATTATTTTAAGAGTAACACTAAGGTTTACCCTCCTTTACTTGGTCAAATGGTATCTGTTGGAGAAGAAACCGGTCAAATTGATCAAGTTCTTACTAGAGTAGCTGATTATTTTGAAGGTGAAACAGACAACGCAGTTAAGGGGTTATCCGCTGCCTTAGAACCTTTGATCTTAATTATGCTTGGAGCTATGGTTGGTGTTTTGATCGTTTCAATTATTACCCCTATATACAAGATCACCAGTTCTATACAATAATATGTGTATGAACCTACCTACCTACTTTAAGTCTTACTTTAAAATCAGAAATGGTTTTACCTTAATAGAGTTAATGATTGTTATTGCTGTTGTTTCTATTATGAGTGGGTTGCTTTTGACGGTTCTTAAACCTGGGGATTTTTTGGCCAAAGGTCGTGATGCAAGGCGTACCGAAGATATGAACACCCTAGTAAAAGCTCTACTACTTGCTCAAGCAGACGGACAGCTTACATTAAGCAGTACTTCCAGCTGTACTGATTGTAGTAGTAGTTTAGGTGGTATTGGTATAGATGGTTCAGGCTATGTGAAATTTGTGGTTCCTTCTGGCAAAGCTGGTCTGGCTAATTTCATACAGGTGTTACCTCTTGATCCTACAAACTCTGGAACATACGTTTACACTTATGGGTCAGATGGAAATAATTTTGAAATTAACGGTGTTTTAGAATCCCCCGATAATGCTTCAAAGATGACAACAGATGGTGGAGATGATAATTCATTTTATGAGGTTGGCACCTCTTTAATAATATTATAGTTATGGTTGATTACTCTTCCCTACCTTTAGTTATAGATGTTTCTGTATATACGTTCTTATTTATTGTAGGCTTGTTTGTAGGTTCTTTTTTGAATGTGATTGCTGACAGAAGCTATAGAAATGAATCATTTGTAAGAGGTAGGTCCAAATGTGACAAGTGTGACACTACACTTGCGCCTAGAGACTTACTTCCCTTGGTTTCATTTTATTTGTTGCGCGGGAGGTGTAGGTACTGTAGCAACCCGCTATCCATGTCCTACCCAATTTCTGAATCTCTGACTGGTGTGGCTTTTGTATTGATTGGTGTCATAACTTCTATTACCAAGGTAACTACCCCATTCGCTTATCTAAATTTTGCCTACCTGCTTCTTATACTTTGTATTTTTATTGTTATTGTATTGGCTGATGCTAAATACACAATTATTCCAAATGGAGCTATTTATACAGGAGTAGTGGTTTCTATTTTGTATTATATTTCTAATTTTAGTTTTAGGCTTGTTAGTATCTATAGTGCGCTATCAGACAATGATTTTGGTCAATACCTGCTTAAAGTTGGGTATTTTAATGATGTGATAAAAGAAAGTGTCTTAGATTTGGGAGGAGTATTTTTGACTGCGTTTCTTATCTCGTTATTCTTTCTAGCACTAATAATCCTTACTAAGGGTCGTGGAATGGGTGGTGGAGATCTTAAACTTGGATTTTTGATAGGACTTGTAAATGGATTTCCATATGCAATTCTTGCTATTTTCCTAGGTTTTGTCTATGGGGCCTTATACAGCCTTGTATTAATTGTTTTGAAGAGAAAATCCATAAAAGATACCATTCCGTTTGGACCCTTTTTAGTTTTAGGTTCTATTACAGCCTTGCTTTTTGGTGTTGAATTAGTCAAAATTTATATGAATATATGAAACACGTAAATTCTGCCGAAAATGTTAAAGGTTTCATTGGTTTTAGGATAGTGATATTATTTGTTTTCATTTTTGTTGCTCTTTTGGGTGGTTCTATATACTTTGGTCTTATTCCGGTGCAGATTAATGGGTATAATTTTGGTTCTGATTCTAAAGATGGTGTTTTTGATGGGGAGGGTGCTGATAGAGAGTTTATAAATTCTTTTGAATCCGGTAACTCTACCTCTCCTTCTTTACGTAAGGATGATCTTACAGATATTTATTCCCTTCTTGACGCAGGAACTTTGGTTACCGGTATAATCACTGGTGTAGATTCTACTAGCGGCACTATGGATATAAAACTTGAGAGTGGTGACTTATATACCCTTAGAACATATAGTTTTTCTGATTACCTGCTTAGAGTTTCATTTGAAACTAGCACTTCTTCCAATAGAGTTCTTGTTTTGTCTGCCAATACTAATTCCGAAGTTCCTGTTTTAACGAAAGTATTTGCGTCTGATATAGCAACAGCTCTAAATAAGCAAGTTTCAATAAAATATTATGACGATCAATCTTATCAACTCAAGAAAGTAGTTAAATTTGTTGGAGTATTTTTCAATGAATAGGCAGCACTTTAGTTATCTTTTTATAGTAGTTGCACTTGTTTTAGTAAATGTGGTTGTACCGAGAGTTTCATTTGCTTGTGATACTTGCCAAGGTAGGAATCCTGGCGATACATGGACAAACGCAGGAAGATCCTATAGATGTGACTCTTGTAACGCTGTTTCTTGTTGGTACTCCTCTACATATGGCTCCGGTTCTCATTGTAGTGTTGCTTCACATCCTTTCTATGGGGCTATTTGTGATGAGTCTTGTCCCTATGGTACCTCGGGAAAGTATACTGTAGATCTTGGCGCTGCCGGACCTTCTTGTACTAGTGTCACAGCGCCTCAGGTAAATTTTAACCAGGATGCAGGAAACTTTACTGTCCAAGCAAATGGTGTGTCTAACGCATCCAGTGTTTGGTTTCATATCTGGTCACCATTAAATAATAAAGATGACGAAAGAATACTTCCTGCCACTGATGTTGGGGGTGGGGTTTGGAGAGTTACTGATCAACTTGAACTGCATTCAACACACCAACCAGATACAAGGATTTTTGTAGACGCTTATATGAATGCCTCAGCATATGCTGGGGGATCGTACTGCGGTAGTGTTATAGGTAATTTGCATAAAGCTACTCCACCTACTGGTATGATTTATAATCCCGCAGATCCCACAGGTGGTGATATAAGAGACACTTTTATTACCATAAGAGATGACATAAATTCTGCTGAAGCACCGATTCAATTAACAGTAAGCGGTATTGATCCTCACCCAGGTACTACTTACAACGGATTAGCAAACGTATGGGCTTTTAGAAGGGCCTGTAATTCTACTAACGGCAATTGTTCAGATTACACCGGGGGCTGGGTTGGATGGGGTGTACCAGCTTGCCCTGCTAATAGTGCAAGTTGTAGCGTCTCAACTAATCAGTGGTCTCCAATTATGGGAGACTTAATTTCCGGATCGAGATGGCAGGCAGTTGTAAATGTGTACGATAGAAGTGGTTACCAGTGCTCAGGTAACGCCTACACTGCTTGGACCAGTCCGTTTCAGGAACCTTGGACCAGATGTGATAGAAATGGCACCTCTTATGACAGATACAATATTTACCTAAATGTGTTACCTAGAGGCTGGATTGATACAAACGCAGTTCGGGTAAATGGTGTTGCTCAATCTACAAGAACAATTACAGCTCAAGTGGGGGATGTAATTCAATTGAATGCCAATGGAACTGATTCAAACCTTGACGACACATATGCACCAAACTATGCTGCCTTTGTAACAGCTACCAGATATTCCCTAGCTACAGGTTTTGTTGATTTTGGTACAGCTAGTTGTGCTGCAGGGTCTCCTTCTTGTACTTTAAATAACGCTACATGGAATACAGCAACCTCGGTACCTGGTACATATCAGGTACTTGTTAAAGTAAGTGATAATGTGGGAGTGTGTAATGGCGATGGTCAAGGAAGGAGTTGGGCAGCAAGTAGTCTTTTATCCTATCAGAGATGCGATAGAAATGCCGGAAGTAATTTTGCGACTGCTAACGATGTTGTGACTGTGACCCTAAATCCTCCTTCCAGAACAGTTTCTGGAACAACATTTGTAACAACCACTGCTTGTGTAGCTGATACCAGTGGTGCAACAAATGGCAACTCAGGAAACGTTTCAGTTAATGGAACTTTTACAGGTAGTATAGCTGGGACAAATTGGTCGGTTCCTAATATTACGAGTGGTACCAATGCAAATCAAGTATGTGCTACATTATCCCCTAATGCAGGTAATAACTATGCCTTAAGTTGTGTCGACTTAGATGGTATTTCAGGCAATGGTAATGAGCATACAATCTCAGCAGGAAACTGCATTACTTTATCCCCTTCCCAAACGATTAACGCAAGTGTTAGCACATGGAGACTTGGATTTATTGCTTCCCCACCAACTTCTTGGATTACTGTTTATGAAGGGGACGTTTTTTCAAATGGTGGCATGAACATGGCCCTTCCAAATATTGTTAATCCATCCTTTGAAAGATTTGTACTTGCAGACAAAGATAGTGTGGGTGGCAGTGGGTATTTCCATTCTAATGCTTCCGTGTCTCCGTCCGGTTCTACTTTATATGAATCAACGGGTGGTTTTTATGACGCATCTGATTCTGCAGCCATGAATTTATGGCCAGCCTCCTATACAACTTCAGTGCCTTCTGCCTGTTCTGCTAACACAATATCCAATGTTTCTACTTTTAGTAATTTGGATTCAAATAGATGTTATTTTGCTCCATCTGCAATATTTAATTCTTGGGCAGGTGGTTCGTCTGGAACTGTTACCTACAATATCAATAACGCTAATTCTGTGGTTACTATTTATGTTGGTGATTCCTCAAGCCTAAATATCACAAAAAACATTCTTTCTTCTAGTGCAAACGAGCGTGTGGTGTTTGTGTTTTTACGTGATGCTATCTTTGCACCTGTGGTTGGTGGGGACGGTGTTACCCAGAATATGCAGGGTGGGTTTATGGCTGTTGGTAGTAATCAAGTGATAGTTGAAACTCAGGGTAGTCCAACTCCTGATACTACACTTAATGTCTCGGGGTTTTTGGTATCTAACAGCAGAGTTCACTTTAAAAGGAACAGAATAAATACAAATACTATACCCTCTACTGTTGTGCAGTACTCCACCCAATATTTATCAACTATGACTGCAGCTGAAAGAGCTTCCTCAAATTCAAATAACACCGGAGTATTTGTAAATAATATTAGTTGGTATTATGGAAATTAATTATGTATAGAAAATTTGTTAACAAAACTTATATTTTAACTAATCAGTCTGGCCAGGCTTTACTGTTTGTTATTGTGAGTCTTACTGTAGCTCTTGCTATTGTTACAAGTATTTCGCTCAGAAATCTATCTTCGATATCTAGAATAAGTCAGACTGACACTTCTTATAGAGTTACAGCTGTTGCTGAGGGAGGGGCTGAGAGATACTTGGGGCTTAACGATACCCAACTTGGGGCTCTGACTTCTAACCCAGATTTGGCTAAATGCCAGCAAGCTGGAAGTGACGCAGGGTTTGTAGGGTCTGGTAGAAACGCATGTACCCTGTCTTTTACAGGTACAGGTAGCGATAATATTGATGCTACCGCATATGTGAAAGTAGCAAATTACCCAAACGGCAACGACTTTACTGTTAAGGTAAAAAAAGATGAAGTTTACGAATTGAACCTCAATGGGTACTCAGGAGGTAATATTCAGATGTATTGGAGAGCAACAGATGGAGGTTCTACACAGCCTGCAATTTATGTGCTTGGTTATGGTAATAGTGGTAATTCCCCTCTTTTAAAATCCCTATACTGTCCATATACAGGTTGTGGTGTGTTTAGTACAGTGGGAGGTAGTGTTACTGCCACAAATAGTGGTACTGAAAGTGCCGTAACGATAAATGGGTTAAATAACGTAGTTGGTTTAAGAGTTAGGGTCGTTGGAGCTGACGCAGATGTTAGGTTTGCGGCAGGCGCCACTCTTCCCTACCAAGGTTACATGATTGAATCTACAGGTGAGTTAAGTAGTAGTAGCAATGTTTCAGCTACGAAAATAGTAACTGTGTTTAGATCGTACAACTTCTTGCCCGCAATGTTTGATTTCGCAGTTTTTAACAACGGGGCTCAGATCCAATAACCCCTGCCTTAAGGTAAGAATTAGTAACTTTTTCCAGTGGGTAAAGCTTTCACTTTCTCTTAAGGTTGCTGTCAAAATCTTTATTGTTGCAAAATAAACTCTTTACGCGTTCCTTTTTATACGAGTATTATAGATGATAATGCCAGCTCCTATTGATCCTAATTTAAAAGGTTTTATTGGGTTTAGAATAATAATTCTTTTTGTGTTTCTTATGATGGCCCTGCTTTTAGGTTTAGTTTACTTCCGAATTATTGACATAACTTACTTAAATTTTGTTCCTAGATCTGTGAGTAAGGATATTCCGGATGGGTCTCAACTAATTTTGGAGATGAATAAATCTATTGAGACTACACAGAGTTCAAATTTTAATTTTGTTGATGATATCTCTCTCTTAAAAGAGTCTTTGCAGACATCAACTTCTATAGAAGGTAACGTTAAATCCTATGAAAATGACAGACTCACGATTTCCAGTAGCGATGGAAATATTTACAGTTTAATTCCCTATTCTTTTGATGACTATATTACTACACTCTCCTCAACTAATCCTGTACAACAAAACTTATTACTAGTACAGGTTGATAATTGGGATAGTCCTGAAAGTGTTTTATACACTAATATATATAAAGATTCAGCAGGCGTTTTAGTTGGTAGGATGGTCAAGTTTGTCGAATACAGTGTTACTTCAAGGTCGACGGGAATTACTACCAAATTCGTTAGCGTGATATATGAGAACAAGTAAGGCACTTATATATACAATAGTGATTTTGACCTCTACGGTTTTTATTCCAAAATTCGTTAATGCTTGTGATAGTTGTCAAGGGCACAATCCCGGAGATACTTGGACAAATGCAGGAAGAAACTACAGATGTAACTCTTGTAATAACGTTGCCTGTACCTCTGGTGGCGTTCCTTCAAACAGGTGTGAAGTTGTTGCTAGTGGGGGTATTTGCGATAACTCCTGTCCTTACAATACACCTGGAAAATACACTGTAGATCTTGGAGCTGTTGCACCTACCTGTACTGGTGTTACTGCACCTACTCTTAATTTCAATCAGGACTCTGGGGCATATACAATGCAGGCAAACGGAGTCGCTAATACAGGCAGTGTTTGGTTCCACATCTGGTCACCTTTAAATAATAAAGATGATGAAAGAATACTTTCTGCTACGAATATGGGTGGTGGTGTATGGAGAGTTACAGATCAACTTGAACTTCATCCAACGAACCAGGCTGATAATAGAATTGTAGCAGACGCTTATTTGGGAGCTTCTGCATATGCGGGTGGTGTTTATTGTGGAAGTGTGATTGGGTCATTTCATAAAGCCACTCCACCTACTGCCAGACTAGATTTTACCTGGGATACCACAGGATTAGAACTTAGAGATGCCTTTGTAAATATTAATGATCAGATAAATATTGCAGACTTTCCTCAAACTATGACTGCCATAGCTCAAGATACCAACACTGGAAATCCACAGAATGGGATGTCTAGTATGTTAGTAGCAAGAAGGCCTTGTAACGCAACTACTGCAAATTGCACGCCCGGTGGAGGGGGGTGGGTTGCTTGGAATCCTTCAGCTTACAACTGTGTTTATGGATCTGGACTTTGTTCTATGACAACAGTTTCTTGGACACCTACTATGGCCGATCTTCTTACTGCTGCAAAGTGGGAAGCTGTAGTAAATGGATATGATATAAGAGGTTATCAATGCTCTGGTAATGTAGCAATTGGGAGTTTGAGTCCGTTTGACTCCCCTTTTGCTAAATGTGACAGATTCGCAGGTTTAGCAGATAAGGTTAACATTTATTTGAATTCAGTAACGAGAGGTTCTATAGACAACGGGTTTCTCGTAAATGGTGTTGCTCAAGTCTCCAGAAACGTTTCAATATCGTCTGGTGACATTTTGACCCTTACAGTAAACGGCAGTGATTTAAATATTGATGATGCTTACACTGGTAACTATGTGCAGTTTTTAAGACTGTATAGAAGTAATCCTGTTTTTCCAGTGGATATTGGAACTGTTGCTTGTCCTGCGGGTTCAACTACCTGTTCAAATGTATTCACTTACAACACTACAGGATTGCCTTCTGGTACGTATGAGATTTACGTTAGTACCATTGACAGTATCAAGCCTTGTAATAGTGAATACAATGGGGGTTCTTGGTACAACAGAACTATGGCATTTCATTACAGGTGTGACAGGAACGCCGCTAGTAACTACTCGACAGCAAACGATGTTATTACAATAAATGTAGGACCTCCTAAATATACTGTTTCTGGTTCATCATTTTTGACAACAACAGCTTGTACTCCAAGAACCGGGGGGCCTGCTCTTGGTAATATATCGGCGGTTTCAGCAAATGCTTATACCGGAACTTCCAGCGGAAGTAACTGGTCTGTACCTCAAGTTCCTCAAGGAACATCAATTACAACTATGACTTCCACAATGAGCCCATCTGGAAGTAATACTTATAGACTTACTTGTGTAGATACTGACAGTATAGATGGTAATGGTAATGAGTATTCAGTATCTGGTGGTGCAAATAGCATATCTTTAGGATCTGGGGTTACTGTTAATGGTAATCTTAATACTTGGCGACTAGGTTTTGCCCAAAACAACCTCCCTTCATGGATTTCAGTCTTTGATGGGGATGTATACACTAATAATGGTTTAACTATTACTATACCTGGCTCACCTGCTGGTGGTTTTGCTTCATATCTATTAGCTGATACAGACAGTATATCCGGATCCGGCTTTGTTATATCAAATGATACAGTTAGCTCTAATAGTTTAAACCAAAATAACGGGGGTTACTTGAACATTTCAAATTCTGTTTCTTCAACTTTGTGGCCATCAGATTATCAAAGCACTGTTCCATCTTCGTGTTTATCTAATCAGATTACAAAAACTCAATTAAACTCTCAGCTGGATCCATCAAGATGTTACTGGATGAATACCTCAGATTTTAATGATTGGGCTGATGATTCTGGTGTTGCAACATATGACCTATCCAGTTCTGACTATGTTGGTGTAGTTTACATTGGGGATACCTCTGGTGCTTCTACATTAAGGATTGCGAGACCTATAAGATCGGCAGCAATAAATGAAAGAATAGTATTTGTTGCTGTTCAGAACTTGACAATAGATCCAACCCTTGGGGACCTAACACCATCACCTTCAGGAACCCCAAATTTGGGGGTAGGTTTTATAGCCTTGAATGATAGAACTATAACAATAACAACTCAAAATCCTGTGGATGACTTATCTTTATACATAAATGGATTTTTGTATAGTAAGTCTACTGTTGATTTCGCAAGAAATAGACAAACAGCAAATGTCTACCCTGCAACTTATGTAAGGTTTAATGGTCAATATCTGTATGGTCTTACAAATAGAGAAAGAAATGCATCTTCTCCTAACACAAACGGACTTTTTGTTAATAATGTATCATGGGTTGGGAATTAGTTTATGAAAATTTTGTGCCTACATATAAGTAAATACATTAAGTCTGCCAAAAATGACTCTGGGCAGGCCTTGTTACTTGTAATAGTCAGTCTTACTGTGGCGTTAGCTGTAGTAACAAGCATTTCTGTTAGAAATCTCTCCTCTATCTCCAGGATTACCCAAACTGATACCTCATATAGAGTTTCTGCAGCTGCTGAAGGTGGGGCTGAGAGATTCCTAAATTTATCTACCTCTCAGTTGGCTTCAGTTGCAACAGACGCTAATGTCACAAGTTGTACAAATGCCGGAGCTGGGTATGACTCTGCTCAAGATAGATGCACTGTAACATTTGCTCCAATTTCTCCAGATACTGTTAGTTCTACCGCATACGTATCAGTAACTAACTACCCAAGTGGTACATCTTTTGAAACTAGTGTAAAAAAAGATGAAACCTATGAACTAAATCTCAGTACGTATGCAGGTACAGGGGTAGATGTATATTGGAGAGCTACATCGGGTTCTTTGCAACCCTCAGTATTTATACTTGGTTATACAGGTACTATGACTTCTACTTTGGCTTGGAAACAATTGTATTGCCCAAATTCTGGTTGTTCTGCTTCATTAGTTGATAACTCTAGTGGTACCCTCAATGGGAGTATAAGTACTGGGACTTTTGTTAATGGAGTAAGTAATGTAAGCACTAGGATATCCGGGAATAACATGTATGGATTAAGAATTTTGGTTTTAGGTGCTGATGCTGACATTAGGATTGAGGGTAGGGGCGGTTCTACCATACCCCAACAAGGCTATTTGATCGAATCCATTGGTGAGCTTAGTGGGAGCTCAAATGTGTCTGCTACCAAGACAGTGAGTGTCTTTAGGTCATACCCGTTTTTACCTAGTATGTACAGCTTTGGTATATACAACGGTGGTAATGCTCTTCCCTAGTTAGATTTTACGTATAGTTTAATTATTATTTCATTGACACACAACTTTTATAAGTTCATACTTTTGAAAGATGAATTTGAACTAATTTCCATTCATCTGCCCAGAAATGTTAGTCAAATTACTAAGCAAAAAATTCAATAGTTTGCTTATTTTAGAGAGGGGGTGTAACAATGCTTAACAAATTGTTACACAAAACCAAAGTAAAATTGGTCCCTGATACAGCAGGTTTTACCCTTATCGAGCTTTTAATAGTTATCGTAATTATTGGTATTTTAGCGGGAGTTTTAATTGCCGTTATAGATCCTACAACTCAGCAAAATAGAGCTAGAGATGCAAACGTCAGAGCTTCCATGAACAAACTAGCTTTAGCTACTGCTGGATTTGTTTCTGCTTACGGAAGAATTCCTAATGAAACCGAAGTATTATCTGGACTTACTGGAGTTACAGCAAACGGTGCCACCTGTGGTACCGCAACAGATGCTGACTGTCAGTTCGCTCTATCAAGCCAACCTTTAGCTGTTGGTGGTACTAATGCTTGTGGTGCTAACGGCTGGGGTGGTACTGGTGCAAACCAGTGTTATTACAGATATTGCGGTAGTGCTACTACAGGTGCTGACCAAAGTGGTGCTTGTGCTTTCACAAACACTACTACGACTTTTAGATTGATGGCTAGAGCTTGGGGTTCCACGAACGTATTCGTTTACAGCAGTGCGGATTCAAGAATGTATCTTTGTGATACAGCTGCTCAGAACTGTACAGCCTTGTAATGTAGATTGTTTTTCAAGTGGTTATCTAGTGCACGAGATAACCACTTTTTAAAAGAATTTATGTATAAAAATTCAGGTTTTACGCTAATCGAATTACTAATTGTTATCTCACTTGTTGGTGTGTTGTCTGGGATTTTGCTCTCAACTATAAATGTTAATAGGCAAAGAGATATTGCCACTGATTCCGTAAGGGCTTCGACTATGAGTAAGTTAGCACAGGGATTTGAGTCTTTTTTTGCCTCTAGCGGCAGACCTGCTACAGACTCTGATAGCGATTACAACCCTTTTACTAATACAAATTCATCTGAACTTGCAGAAATAGGGCGATTTATTGTTTCTTGGCCTAGTACTAATGTATCTGGACAGGAGTACAGGTATTATAGTAATTCTTCTAATTTTTGTTTAAGTGTTCCTATGGCATCAGTAACAACAACTTATTATAAATATATGAATCCGGATGCTGTCACTTCCTCTTCCTGTAAAGGAAAAGTTATGAGGAGTTGCACTAATCAATGCTCTAGTGCGGGGACTGGATTTAGTGCTGCGGGATGTACTAATTTGGATGGAGTAACATGCAACTAATAAGCAGAAATAGAAAAGGTTTTACTTTAATAGAGGTGTTAATTGTTGTTTTAATCATAGCAATTTTATCTGGAGTTGCCTTGAACTTACTAAATTCTGGTGGATATAGACAGAAAGCCAGAGATTCTCAAAGAATAGCTGATCTTAGAAAATTACAAACAGCCCTAGAACTTTATTTTCAAGATAATAGAATTTATCCATCTTCTGCTAGCTGGTCCAATGCGTCTGCAATTGCAGGGTTATCTCCAAATTATGCTTCTTCCCTACCAACAGATCCTAGTGGTGGTTCAGTACCAGGGACTCCAAATCCTTGCAGCGACTATACTGGCACTACATACTATTATGGTTATAGAACAACAAACCCTGCTACAAGATATGTTTTAACCGCAAGAACAGAAACCAATTCTTCCTCAGCTTCTGCATGTAATTCCCTAAGTAACTGGGCCACTATTACTTCGTGCGGTGCAGTTACTTCCTGTTATGGTGTTCAAAACCCCTAATTTTACAAACAGTAGTGGTTTTACCTTAGTAGAATTGATTGTTTCTGTAGGTATAATCATGGTTTTAGCCACCTCTGCTCTTTTGTATTCAAATATCGCACAAGATAAGTCAAAATCTCGGGATTTGGTTAGATTTTCTGATCTAGCTTACTTAGAATCCGCTATATCTCAATACATAATGGTTGAAAAAACCTGCCCAGATAATTCCTCTCTACTTAGAGTCAGTGACACAGTGCCTTCTGGATCTACGTTTGGGTGGTTGGTGGAAGATTTGACTGACTATATCCCAAAGTTACCTATTGATCCAATAAATAACTTAACCTATAGATATTCATATTTTTGTTTTGGGGTTGACTACGAAATAAATGCTAATCTAGAGCACTTTGTGGATAAAGAGGTATCAGATGGTGGGAATAACGTAGATGTTTTTGAAACAGGCACCAATTTGACGCTTATTAATTAGTGGTCTTGTGCTATCATTTTAATATGCAATGCCCTGCATACATTTCACGATATATATGTAGTAAATCAGGTTTTACATTAATAGAGTTAATGATTTCTGTAGGTATACTTACCCTTCTCTCTGCAGCTATGATCCCTAGTTTTAATACTTACATCAACAATCAGAATGTAAGCCAGGGGCTTGAGCAGGTAAAAAGTGATTTAAGAAGCGTTCAGAATAAAGCACTTACAGGAACAGAGTTTGATAGAACCACAAATACCACTTACTGGGGTATGAAGTTTGGTAATGGGTCTAATACTTATCAATGGAGAGTTTTTACGGGTGTTATTAATGCAAGTTCTTGTACTTCTGCTGCGAACTGGTCCACAGCCTCTACTAGTACACAGTTAAACTCCGATGTAGTTATTGCAGGGCCGGCCCATAAATGTGTGTTTTTTAGTTTTGCAAATGGAGATGTGCTTTTTTATAACGGAACGGCTTTTATCAACTGTAATACTTCTACTTGTAGTATTAATGTTAAAAGATCCTCAGATACTTCAGCAACCTGCAGAAACGTTATTATTAATACGCCGGGTCTCATACAGACAAATACGGCAACTGTTACATGTACAAACTAATTAGACAAGACGAAAAAGGTATAGGTTTAGTTGAGATGGTGATAGCTTTAGGTGTAGCTATTATTGTTATTACTGCAATGGTTTCCCTGTCCGTTTATACTCTTAGGTCATCAACTCAGGGAGAAATCATGTTTGAAGCTTCGAAGTATGCAAATGAATATTTGGAAAGAGTAAGACTTACCAGAGATTCTAGTGCAAGTTGGAGCGGTTTTATAACAACCATCCAAAACTGTGATACCTCCAACTGCTATTACAACAGTTCTGGTAACGTTACTACTGGTCAAGAGGCTATATCTGGAACTAGTCCTCAAGTTACCAGGTATTTTAGAGTGACCAATGTCAGTGGGGGTAATGTGGCTTTAACGGATACGGTTGTGAGAGTAAGCGTTACCGTAACTTGGAACATCGGGGGAAATCAGAGATCCACATATGTTTACACCGATTTAAGTAATTGGAGGAGAAAATGAATTTTACTAAGATATTAAGAGCTAACAGATCTGGTTTTACACTAATGGAGTTAGTCATAACAATATCACTTCTTGTAATTTCTGTGGGGGTTACTTCTGATGTTATTTTGACTTTAGTTAGGTCCTACACTAAAAATCAAATTGCAACAGAAGTTGAGCAAGCAGCAAACTTCGTTTTTTTAAAACTTGAAAAGGAGCTAAGAGCCGGTAGTAGTGTTACTGGGGGTGGTACAAGTATTACTTTTGTAGACTCAAGTAACACTAATGTCACTTATTCTGTTACATCAGGAGTGGTTCAAAGAAACACGGTGGCTCTAACTCAAAATAATTCCTCAGCGGGTAGTGTTACTGTTACTTGTGGAACGAATTGTTTTACACTTACTACAGTAAATGGTATTCAAAGTGTTAGGTTAGATATGACGTTTTCACAAACGACCCTTGCTGGCCAAAGTCCTATAACCTACACAATAAGTAATACTATAGTTCCAAGAGGTAATTACTAGGCAGGTATAGTTATGAGAAGTACTTACATCATAAATGGTTTTTTTAAAAAGATAAGTGTAGTTTTAAAGGAAGAGCGTGGTCAGACCCTTTTGGCTGTAGTATTTTTATTGATGTTAGCCCTAGGGGTTGTTGTTTCTGTTTCAGAAAAGTTTTACAAAACTCTGCGAATATTTTCAACTGGAGACTCAAATGTTAAAGCTACTGCAGTAGCAGAAGCGCTCGCAGAGAGATTACTTGCAGAGGATAACTCGGTTCTAGAGAATTATATTACAAATTGTGGTGGCAATTGTAGCTTGAGTGTTACTGACCCTAGAGGTATAAGTTCTTCAGCTACAGCTATAATTACATATTTAGGTAATCTCGCTACATATTCTTTGCCAATTGGTAGGGTTGATTCTTCAGAGGTGAACATGACCAATTATCCTAATAACAGAAATTTTTGGGTTTGTTGGAACTCTACTAGCTCTGGTGCTACAGCCCCTTCTTTGTACGCAATTTTTGTTAGCGGCGCGGCCGGCAGTTACGGTACAGATACTTATGCCTACAATTCAGCTAATTCTACAAATACATTTAATGGTTTTTCCACGGCCGCGCCGCTCTACACCTATCAAAACTGCTTTAGGATAGACGGAAGAACAGCCCCAAAACTAGTTAGATTAAAAGCGTATTACTCAGATGTGACAGTAACAATAGTTCCAGATACTGGTCTTACAGTACCTCAGCAAGGGGTTCAAATAGACATAGTAGGTACTTCGGGCGATGCAAAAAAAACTTTAACTATAACAAAGACACCCGTTGCTCTTCCTCAAGATTTTGACTACGCCCTGTTACAAAGATCTACCACTGATCCATTGTCTAATTAGTTTTTGTTATGTAATATTTTAGTATGCCCATAATTGGTTTAGACTTAGGAAGACACAACTTTCGAGCAGTTGAGATTGAGAAATCTCGAGATAAGACAACTCTTCATAAGTTTGCCTCTTTAGAAAACCCACACCTAAACTTGGATTCAGATTCCAAAGATGAAATAAAAAACTATTCAGAAGCTCTTAAACAGTTTTATGTTGATTCTGATTTTTCTTCCCCGAGGGTTGTAATTTCATTGCCCGAGCAACAAGTTTTTATGAGAGTTATAAAAACCCCGACAATGAATGATAAGGATTTAGCCAATTTCATTAAATTTGAGGCTGAGCAGTATATACCGCTACCTATGAAAGAAGTTAACCTTTCGTATCAAAAACTGGATATTGACCCGCTTGATAAAGAGAAAATGAACGTTCAGATAGTTGCAGCAAAAAAAACAATTGTTGAGAAATATATTGAAATTGTAAAAGGAGCAAAGCTTACACCAGTTGCTGTAGAGCCAGAAACCTTATCTATTGCAAGAGCTTTAGGGGATACTGAGCAGAGTCCTAATGGCACTATCATACTAAATATTGGTTTTAATTATTCTTTAATAATTATTGTATACAAGGGTTTTGTTATGTTTACACGAAATTTATCTATTGGAGGTGACACTTTTACAAAAGCAGTCTCCCAAGAATTAAAAATGGATTATCAACAGGCTGAGGAGTATAAGAAAGCCTACGGTATGGATGCCGGTCAAGCTGAGGGTAAAGTTTCTGAGGTACTCAAGCCTCTATTCGATCAGATGATTAGTGAGATAAAAAGATCCCGAATATTCTTTACAACAAATAATCCGAACGTTACCATAAATAGGATGATTATTTCTGGAGGCACTGCCCAAATGCCGGGAATTTTATTTTATTTTGCTAATAACCTGGATATAGAAGTTGAAGTAGCAAATCCTTGGAAGGGTGTTACAATTTCTCCAAAACTTAAGGTTCAAAAAGATCATTTATTTGCACAAGGCCCCATATACTCAACAAGTTATGGTCTTGCTATAAAGGGTATATAATGGCTGAATTTATTAACCTAATACCTGATCAAGAAGTAGTTGTACAAAAACGAGAGAAGGCTGTAAAAACAACCTCTATACTTGCCATAATTATATTACTGATTGCTTTAGGTATAACCGGTTACCTTTTTTATACACATGATCAATTCTCTAAAGAACTGCAGGTTGCGGAGGCTAAAATTGATGCTTCCAGGCAGCAGATAGCATCTCTTACTTCCACTGAAATTACGGCCCGAAATTTATACAAGAAATTTACTTCTTTACAGGATATTTACTCCAAGAGAACTAGATACTCAATAGTTCTTGATGAGTTTAATAAAAGAACCTCAGCAGGAATTCAGATCGAAGATTTTGCAATAGATAGTACTGGTAAGATTAGTATAACTGGGTCCGGAGATAATTACTTACTTGTAGCTAAGTTTATGAAAGATCTTACAGATACAGACTTCCCTACTGCTACTCAAGGGTATAGTGCACTTTTTAAAACAGTTACCCTAAACACTGTAAACTTATCAAACGCAGAGAATAGAGCTTCTTTTTCACTTTTAGTAGATTATGATGTGGAGTTAATAAAAAACTAATATGCCCATAAACATGAATATTGACATTGATAAACAGGTTCAAAAATCCCCAGAGCTTGATAAGCTTAATACTACTTTAGTAGCTGTGAGAAACGTAGTTATTAATTTCTTAATTCCATTGTCCTGTGTGGTTATTACGTTGGTACTTGGTGTTTTATACATTTACCCTAAGTATATGGAAATTCCATCAGTTAGAGCAAAAATAACTGCCCAAGAAACCCTATCAGCAAATCTTGACCTAAAGCTTTCTAATTTAAAAAATATTATTGATTATAAAGAAGTCATTATTGAAGACTCTACCCTTGTAGACGATGTTTTACCCAGTGAAGCGAAAGTACCTCAGTTACTAACTCAAATAGATACTATGGCTAAGGAATCAGGTTTGGAGGTTACAAGATTAAGCTATGCCTATCAGGATACCTCAAGTACAAAGGCTAAAGAAACTGGAGCTCCGGATGTTTCGGATCAAACCCAGACCTACATTACTGTTAATTTGTCTGTGGATGGCACGTACGACCAGATAAAGGCTTTTAATTCCCTTCTTGAGTCTTCCGCAAGATTTGTACAGGTGGACGATTTTAGATACACATTGTCGAATAAAACTGAATCCACGGGTGAACTTGGGGTTACAATAAATCTTAGTGCTCCGTACCTATATGTTGTTTCTACTGCAGTAACAGACGAGCCTGTGGATTTAGATATAAAATCAAAGCTCTTTAATGATTTCATAGCAAAGCTTAAGCAGTTAAGATTTTACCG
The DNA here is from genome assembly GCA_964387275.1 of uncultured Candidatus Saccharibacteria bacterium. GTDB lineage: Bacteria > Patescibacteriota > WWE3 > UBA101185 > UBA10185 > CAYLVW01. The sequence continues at coordinate 53,870 of CAYLVW010000003.1, read as the reverse complement.
AATAGGAATAGATCAGGTAATTGAAATACCAGAAGCCCTAGAGACAACTCCATCTGAGCAGCCACAAAGCTAATTTGTTTTAAAAATTGGTTGAATTTGGGCTTAATAAGTAGAAAACTTTCAGTTTTATATATATTTTGTAATATAAAGCGCCTACTTTAACGTGTTCAATGCTTTTCACTTACTATTTGATTTTTTCCACTCTTTGATTTTTTTATGATCTCCACTTAGAAGAACTTTAGGTACTAAGAGATTTTTAAATTCCTCTGGTCTTGTATATTGCGGATGTTCTGTTGTGCTGTCGTTACTGTAGCTTTCAAGTTCTGTTGCTTCAGGTTTTTCCAGTACGTTTTCATCAAGCCTTAGTATAGTTTCTAATATTACTAGAGCTGGTAGTTCCCCACCCGACGCGACAAACTCTCCTAAACTTACAGTTTCACTTGCAAATAAATCCACCACCCTTTGATCTATACCTTCGTATCTACCACATATAAAGGTGATTTCTTCGAGTTTTGAATATTCCTTAGCTTTATTTTGATTCCACTTTGGGCCTGCCGGATCCAGAACAACTATCTTCTTTGTTGAAGACACCTTAGTATCCAATATCTTCTCATCAGAGCCGTATAAGTCTAGCAGTGCACTGTATATAGGCTCTGGTCTTAAAATCATTCCTACCCCTCCTCCAAAAGGTTTTCCGTCGATGGTTCCGTAGGAATCTATTGCATAGTCTCTGAGATTGACTAAGTTTATTTCAGCAGCTTTTTTCTCAATAGCTACCTTAAAGGGCCTTTCTTTTAGTGGAGACTCAAAAATTCTAGTCTGTGCTGATATCAAGTTATATTTTTTCATATATGATTGTAGCTATTTTAATTATGCTCCACATTATTGATATGTTGTAGCAGAAATTAAGGCTAATTTGAGGTTAATTAGTAGCAACTTAATAAGAAATTGCAGAAGCATTGTGTCTAACGTGTTGGGTTTTCTTGCTGCTGAGGTGTGAGATCTTCCGCAAGTTCTACACTTACTCTAACACCTTCTTTAATTGCTTTTGCTCTAATGAGATTTCTTACAGATTTAATATTTTTTCCGCCTTTGCCAATTATTATTGGCATATCTTCTTGTGCTACATTTATTACAATTCGTGTATATTCACCATCAGCGACTTCATCTATAAAAACTGCACCAGTATTATTTACTAACTGTTTTATAAGAAATTCTGCAAATTCCTTCATTGTTATTTATCCTTTTTTGGTGAATATTTTACAAATTCGTAAGTACCTGCTATTAGGTTTTTAATAGCTGGTGTAACTAATGCACCTTTTTTGGTCCATTCAGTATACTTTTCTTCTGAAATTGTGAATTCTTTAGGATTTTTCGAAGGATTGAAATATCCAAGTACATCTAATGGTTTGCCATTTCTTTTAGATCTGGTTTGGGCAACCACAACTTTGTATGATGGTGCGTTTCTTTTTCCTTCTTTTGCTAATCTTATTGTTATTGACATACCGAGAGATTCTATCAAAGCGATTGAATTTTGTCTAATGCATTTGTTGCTGCTTGCTGTTCTGCGCGCTGTTTACTTTTTCCTTCCCCAACTCCGTATGAGGTTTTATCAATAAAAACCCCTACTTTGAAGGTTTTTTCATGATCAAGACCCCATGAATCCAGTACTTCATATCTTGGAGTGACTCCGAATTTGTCTTGAGCTAGTTCTTGAAATTTAGATTTGGCATCTTTGTAGAGATTTTTAGCCTTTATCTCCTCAGTTTTATAAAGTAACTCCCTTTCTATAAGGACCCTACATGCATCTATGCCTTTATCTAGAAATAGTGCTCCTAGAACAGCTTCAAATGTATTTGCCAGTATATATTCTCTATTTCTACCTCCGGTTGCTTCTTCTCCATTAGAAAGGAGTAGGAAATCTCCATAACCAAGCCTTTTTGCTTCTTCCGATATTGAGGGGGTGCATACAATAGATGCTCTTAAATTGGTAAGATCCCCTTCTGGGAGATCTCCATACTTTTTAAACAAGAATTCGGATGAAATCAATTGCAACACAGCATCTCCTAAAAACTCGAGCCTCTCATTAGATGGGTTATCATATGATGGGTGCTCATTTAGGTAGGATCTATGAGTAAAAGCTGTAATATACAGATTTCTATCGTTTATGGGAGTGTCTATTATTTTTTCGAGTTTTTCAAAATCTATTTGCATTTCGCTGCGTAGATGCTACTCAAGTTTTTCGACTAGTATATCTATCAAATCTTCAATTGATTTAATTTCTTCCTTTTCTTCCATTAGGCTTGTGTGATATATCTCTTCCAACTCCACCAAAAGCTCATCAATTTCTAATTCACCAAGATTTAGATCATCAGTAAAGTATGAATCTGACTCTACTTCTTCTGGTTCTACACCGAATTTTTCGAGAAGTATCTCTTTAATTTTTTTTAAATAGTTAGCTGTCATAATTATTTCCTTATTTAAGGGCAAGATAAGTAAATTTACTTTACGGCGTAAGTCTAAGCTGTGCAAGTGCTTGTTTATACGCTTTCTTCATAGCTTCTAAAATGATTAAGTCACAAAAGAAGGGACAAGCGCAACCTATGAGCCTTAATAGATTTACTATTACCCGAATTTAACTCAAAGTATCTTATACCACAAGTACCTATTTTTTTCTTCAGTAATATTCTATTTAACTTGGGACATTATGCAATAAGTGAATCTTTTGCTTCTACCACTGCGCCTAACACCCCATTTACAAACTTGCCTGAGCTGTCATTTCCGAATTCTTTGGCAAGTTCCACAGCTTCATCAATTGCAACTTTTGAAGGAGTTTTTGAAAATAAAACCTCATATGTACCCACTCTTAGTATTACTAAATCAATCTTTGATATTTTATCTATAGGCCATTCTGGAGCACATTTGGATATAATTTCATCTATTTTTTCGTTGTTTTCTTTAACCCCTGCAATAATATTGTTTGCTAGATCTACATCAACATTGTCTGACTCCATTAGTTCTTTTGAAAGTGCTACAGTAAGTAAATTATCTGAGTCTGAAAACAACCAGCAAAATATACCTGACAAGGCTAACTTTCGCGCTTCATGTCTTGGATCTTTTTTGCTTTTCATACGACTATTTATTATACAGCTTTTCGTCTGTTTTCTACAGACAAACGCTTCTATCCCCTAGAAAAAACACAAAATGCTGATATATAAGGGATTAAAGTTCTACTTTCTCATCAAAATGAGGTCTTTTATATGCTTTACCATCTGCAGTTTTAATCGCGTTTGTTACGGATTTAACATAATGGCTGTTTCTTTTTCTTCGCGTTCTACCGCGACTATGTCTTCGTTTAGGTACCTGCATGGTAACGACTATACTTTTTACCCTGGTATTTGTCAACCTTAACCATTTTTAAAATTGGAGACCTTAGACCTAAAATGAAAAAAATATGGTGGTTATTCTGCTATAGAAAGGAAGTGAGCCGGTATATTTCAGTTTTCCGAGCTTTCACTACTGTTTTATGCATAAAAATAGGACCTGTTTATGCTTCTTTATTTTCGCATTAAACAGGTCCTCGTAGGTCAAGAATTCTGTTGCAACTGTCTCCTGGCCATCCCCAACACGATACCTCCGATTCCGCAGACCACCATTATAAGTGCCGTCGGAACGACGGGTAGGTTCGTGGTGAAATAAGGATTAAATATCATCCCCATGATCACCACTCCGCATAGAGCCGGTACCAGTAGGTATAGGCTCTTGAACTCAAACGGAAAAATACGATACGTGATATAAAAGGCCACAAGGGTTGAGAACCCGTTAAAGCCTATGTTGTAATTCACCCGGCTGATGCCGACAAAGGCATCCCAGTCGGGCATAATCCACTTAGCCGCAACGTAAAAAAACGCAACGGCTGCGACGACGAGTTTGCTGTTCATGGTACTTTCCTCTTTGAGTTTATCTGAATACCTGGCTGGATTTAGCCAGTGTTTGACCTATAGTAATTATAGCTCGGTTTAGGTATTTTTGCAAATCATTGTAGTTGTTCCAATTTTAGTATGTTACAGCCAGTCTGTACTATAGGTTGTTATAACAATCTGTTTATGCTAATATTTGCAGCAAAGAGAGGAAAGAAAGCATGTTTGGTCAAAACGGCTTAATAATTGCATTGTTAATTGAAGTGCTGGTTTTGCTTATTGGGCTAGCACTTTCACTAGGGATGTTCGCTGACTTTATGGGTAAAATTCTAAAGCTTACTAATGACGATATTATTACTAGTTTTTTAAAGTATGCAATCTCTGTGACAATTCTTGGGGGTTTTGCTGTTTTTGTTTATTCATATAGTTCCGAAGTGTTTTTTAATGCACTACCCTATGTGTCCTTGATTCTTACCGTGGTAGTTTTGTATGCTATGGGAATTGTTTTTGTGTGGGAGCTAGTAGAAGAAAGGTTTCCAGCTGCTATTATTGCAGGTGTTATTACTGCCGTGTCGCTTTTGTCCATTATTGCTTGGTTTTTAAGAATGCTCTTGCCTCAAAACGAATTTGAGATGCTCGTACGTTATTTGTTTGGGGGATGAGGTTATAGCCCGCGTTTTATGTTTAAATACATACAATGTGGGCTTTTTTAATTGTGTTTAATTATAGAAACTAGTGTAGCGCCGTACTTCCTAGAGTCCACTTCAATGAGATTTGTGTTTGAGAGGGTTTGTGGGATGTTTAAGGCTTCTCCATGTAGAAGCACTACTATTCCGTAAGCACTAAGACATTGTTCTATGCCTTCAAATAGGTGTTTGAGCTTTAGGTCGTTGTAAAATGGATCAGCAAATATTACATCATATTTTTCCGGTGTTTTGGATGTAAATTTTGCTGCTTCCATGTGGTGTAGATTGTATTTTTCTAATATATAAGGTTTATTTTCGTCTTCCACTAAGGTATTTTCAAAGTTGCAATTTGTGAGGTTGTCTTTTATGGTTCCGATTGCGTTGTACTCTTTGTCTACAAAATCACAGTAGCTTGCTCCCCTACTGAGGGCCTCAATTCCCATTATTCCAGACCCTGCATACAAATCTAAACAGGTAGCTTCTTCAATTTTGTCTCCGATTATTGAGAATACTGCCTGTCTTACTTTATCTTGGGCAACCCTTATGCCTTCAATATCTGGTATTTTTATTTTTTTATTTTTAGCACTACCACTTGTAATTCTTATCACGAGGAGATTTTAGCATGGTTGCAATGTATAGTCACTTTTGTTGTTTGCTATAATGTGAATATGCAAAGTAGTGCTAAAACTGTCGATGAGTATATGAAAACTGTTCCTGCAGGTAGAAGCCGTGATTTAGAAAGGATTAGATCCTTATGTCTTAATATTCTAAAAGGTTTTGATGAAAATATGATGTACGGTATGCCTGTGTATTTAAGAAACAATGAACCTGAGATTTCATTTAACAGCCAGAAAAACTATATCTCTTTTTATGTGCTTAATACTGTTGCTATGAAAGATTTTAGAAGTAGGCTTCCTAAAGGTACTGGTAAAAGTTGTATTAGGTATACGAAAATGTCTGATACTGATTTTCTCTTGTTGGAGGAAATTCTTAGAAGTATTGTAAATGTGTCACCTAGTAGTTGTTAGTTTTTTTCAATTAGTTTTCCGGTTTCGTATGAGTATTTTTTTATTTCTTCCAATGGTTTTGATCTTATTGTGTTTTGAGCTTCTAATTTAGCTTTTTCTACCAGTTCCAGGTTTGTAAGGTCAACTATTTTAAATTTTTTGAAACCGTGTTGTAGAGTGCCGTAAATATCTCCTGTTCCTCTATATTTTAGATCTACCTCTGCTAATTTTAGTCCGTCCGTTATTTCTTCAAGGTTTTTAAGGCGTTGATAGTTGCCTCTGGAATTTTCTGTCATGAACACAAAACAGTAACCTTCTTTTTCTCCCCTTCCGACTCTTCCCCTTAGTTGGTGCAGGGATGCTAGACCATAGCGTTCAGCGCTTTCTATTACCATAACAACAGCGTCTGGTATATCAACACCTACTTCAATTACCGGTGTAGATACAAGTATTTTTATTTCTCCGTTTCTGAATTTATCAATTATTTCTTGTTTCTCTTGTGGCTTCATTTTTCCGTGAAGTAGTCCTACTGGTATTTCTTTGAAGATTGTCTTACTTAGCAGTTCAAATTCTTTTTGTGCAGATTTGACGTTTTCAAAGCTTTCAGATTCAGATTCCTCAATGAGAGGACATACTATGAAGGTTGCCTCTTTTTTATTTTTTATCCATTCGTATACTTTTTCTCTTGAACTGTGGGGAATTACTTTTGTTGTGATTTTTTTATATTTGTTTGGTGGTGATGTTAGTACTGATATGTCCAAGTCACCATATAGAGTGAGGGCTAGTGTTCTTGGAATGGGTGTTGCTGTCATACTAAGAAGGTGTGGTTTTATGTCTTCTGAGGTTTGCGACATTTTGATTATTTTGGCTCTTTGTTCGACTCCAAACCTATGCTGTTCATCAATTACTATTAGACCAACGTTTTTGTATATTTGTTCGTTGTAAAGTAGCGCGTGTGTTCCAATTACTATACTGTGGTTTTCGATATTTTTTAGTTTTTTTGATCCAGTTAGTAGATTTATCTCTACGTTTGGTAGGACTTTTTTAAAAGTTTTGTAGTGCTGTTCTGCTAGTATTTCAGTGGGGGCGAGATAAATAGTTAAAAAATTATTAAGATGGGCTATATATGAAGCAAAGATAGCTACAATTGTTTTTCCGGTACCTACGTCTCCTTCTAAGAGTCTATTCATAGGTTTTTCAAAAGTAAGGTCTTTTGAGATTTCTGAAATGGCTTGTTTTTGAGATGGGGTTAGATCAAAAGGTAGGGATCCTTCAAGCCCATTTAGCATATCCGTTTTAATTACCATCCCATTGGATTTAAAAGCATTATTCCACTCAGATTTCCTAATTTCAACATTTAGTAACTCACTATATAGTTCTTCAAATGAAAATCTCTTACGGGCATCTTCAGTGTCCTCAATACTTTTTGGAAAGTGTATCTTATTTAAGGCATCCACAAGATCTATAAGCTCTTGTCTTTTTTTTATATCGGGGTCAATTTGATCTTCAATAAAATTTTCCAAGAGATTTTGAGTTAAGACGTCGTTAATTCTAGCTCTTATATATTTTGATGATACTCCTGCTGTCTCAGGGTATATAGGGACAAGTCTCCCAGTATTTAAATTCCCTTCCCCCACCCTTTCAAATTCAGGAGAAAATATTGTCTTTTTACTTTTATATAAGGATATTTTTCCGCTAAAAAAGAATGTATCCCCGATACTTAAGTTGTTTGCCACATACATCTGGTTCATCCAAAGTAGCTCCATTGAGCCGGTTGGATCTGTTACTTTTGCTTTGATTAGCTTTTTACCGTATCTTGAGAATATATTTTTTACGTCTAAAACGGTTGCTCTTACTGTTACAAACTGTCCGTCACATGTCTCACTAACTGTCGATATCTTAGAATAATCTTCATATCTAAATGGAAAGTGGTAGATTAAGTCTCTAATTGTGTATATATCGAGTTTACTAAGGAGGAATTTATATTTATCTCCTACCTTTGAGAGCTTATTTATTGGCCTATCTAATGGGTTCATACTAGTGGTTGTCCCCAATCTTAGTAAATTATGTATGGTAGGAATGAAGATGCAATTATAGCAAGGGATGTCACTATTATTATGAATTTGAAAATATTTTCCGGCTTTATAGATTTTTTCATTAACCTAAGGGAGTTTTTAAGAGTTTTTTTCTTTTCAAGTGCCTTTTGCATATTTAGATAACTTTGAAGTACTTTCTTTTGCCAAACTTTATAATTGTTCCGTTTTTCAATTCTACAATTTCGTTTGTATTTTTCAAAACCACACCATCGATTGATACACCGCCTTGCTCGATGGTGCGTCTAATATCTGAATTTGATGTTTCACTATCTAAACATCTCTTTAATATATCTATTAATTTTTCTTGTGTGCCCTCTATTTTTATTTCTACCATGTCTTGATCTACGAGATCTTTTTTTTGTACCGTTCTTTCAAAGTGATTTCTAGCTATTTCTGCATCTTTGATACCTCTTAAGGATTTTACTATTTCATAAGCAAGTTGTTTTTTGTAAGGCATAGGGTTTTCACCATCACCAATCGCAAGTTTAATGCTTTGGATTTCGTCTTCTGGTACGTCCGTCAGTAGCTCAAAACCAACAATAATCTCATGATCTGGGTACGACATTGTTTTGCCAAAAATATCTTGAGAAGTATCTCCAAGATTTATCCCATTTCCTTTTGTTTTACTCATAGTAATTCCATCTGGAGCATTCATCATTTTGTGTGTTCTTACAAACTTTTCTTTACCCAAATACTCCCTAACAAGACTTCTACCCATTAACATGTTAAAAGTCTGGTCTGTTCCGCCAATTTCCATGTCTACTTCCATTGCAACTGAATCAAAGCCCTGCATTAGAGGATATAAAAACTCATGTAAACCCACTGGATCATTCTTTTTTATTCTTCTATCAAACAGATCTCTTTCTATCATCTGTTGAACAGTAGCTTTAGAAGACAGCTGTAGTATATCTTCAAGTTTTAGTTTAGAGAGCCAGTCGTAGTTGTGCAAAAATTTAACTGGATTGCTTCCCTCAAAATCAATTAATTGTGCTGCTTGTTTTTTCCAACCTTCCATATTTTTTAGAATTTGTTCATCAGTAAGTGTATTTCTTGCTGTATCTTTATCTGGATCTCCAATTTTTGACGTAAAATCACCTACCAGAAAAATAACTTCGTGGCCTAGTTGTTGTAGTATTCTTAGAGCTCTAATACCCATTGCATGTCCAATGTGTAGATATGGCCCTGTAGGGTCAAAACCCTGGTAGATCTTTAGTCTTTCTCCAGAAAGAAGCTTCTTTTTTAGCATCTCTTCTGACGGATAGATCTTTTCTACACCTCTTTTTAAGAATCTATTAATGAGTGTGATATCTGTGCTCACATTTGTTGACATACAGCCATTATACATAAGTTTTTGAAACAAAAAACTAACTAAATAATTTTATAAGTTTGCTTTAAAAAATATTAGAATTAGGTGGTAGGTGGGGGTTTTCCTAAGAACTACATCCTAAAGATTCACAATTTCCTTATAGTGTATTACCAAACTTTGCCCAGGAGTTTAACCTACAAGTTAAAGTTTGAGGTTTTACTCTTGGAAATTTTATACCAGCGTAGCGGGGTCACGAAGCTTTGGGGTTACAGATAACACAGCATGAGTTACCTGTAGTTTGTGATGTCTGGTTGTTATTAAAATATACAGTTTATGTTTTTCCACTTTGAATTGCTTCAAATTTATCCTGTATAATGAACTAATGCTGAAGTTGCCGAAGTTAAACATAAAATTGCCCTCTCCTTTTAGCAGATCTTTAAGGGCCAGGTTTAACAATGTTCATTCCAGGACAAGAAACACATATAAATCCACCTATAACACTTTGTCTGAAAATAATCCAATAAAAAAGCTTGATAAAAAGAGCTTGGTTATACTTACTTACCTATCAACTTTTGCCCTGCTCGGTATGATTTTAGCTATTTTTGGTGCTGTTTTGGTTTTTGCTTACTTTTCAAGAGAACTTCCTAACCCGAATCAGCTTCTTGTTAGAGGGCAAGATCTATCCTCAAAAATATTTGATAGAAACGGTAAATTGATATATGAAGTTTTTACATCAAAAAATAGAGATCTTGTGAAGTTTGAAAATGTATCTACCCATTTAGTTAACGCCACGTTAGCCACAGAAGATGCCTATTTTTATACACATAACGGTTATTCTATTATGGGTATGACAAGGGCAATCAAAAACATGGTTCGCGGCGAAAGTCTCCAAAGTGGTTCTACCCTTACTCAACAGGTTGTAAAGAATGCACTACTTACTCAAGATCAGACCTATTCTAGAAAAATTAAAGAGTTAATTTTGGCTTTGCAGATTGAGGCGAAGTATTCCAAGAATGAGATAATTCAAATGTATTTAAATGAGACTCCGTATGGTGGTCAAAATTATGGTGTTTTGACTTCTGCGCGTGCTTATTTTAATAAAGATCCTAAAGATTTAACTTTAGCTGAATCTGCCTATCTTGCGGGTTTACCTCAGAGACCTAGTTATTACTCCCAATTTGGGTCAAGTCCTGAAGCAGGTCTTGAGAGAAAGAACTACGTGTTATATCTGATGAAAGAATTTGGTTGGACCGGAGAGGATGGTAAAAGGTATTACATATCCAATGATGAGTATGAGAGTGCTAAATCTGAGGAGTTAAAATTCCAATCCCCTGATGTGCCGTTTAATGCACCTCATTTTGTCTTTTATGTTAAGCAACTAATTGCGGATCAGTTTGGTGAGGAGAGTTTGGACCAGGGATTGCAGATTACTACATCCCTCGATCTGGATATGCAGCAAAAAGCTCAGGAGATTGTCTTTGAACAAGTGGAAGCTGCTAGAAGACTCAACGTTGGCAATGCTGGTATGGTGGTTGTTGATCCAAAAACCGGTCAGATTTTAACTATGGTGGGGTCAAAAGGCTATAATTTAGAATCAGAACCTGAAGGCTGCATATCTGGGATTACTGGTGAGAACAGCTGTACTTTTGAGCCAGCTCTTAATGTAACTCTTGCTAAAAGACAACCAGGTTCAACTATTAAGCCAATTACATATGCTACTATGCTTTCTCAGGGGTACACCGCTTCCTTTCCATTTATAGACGTTGAGACTAAATTTCCCGGCTCTTCTCCAGATAAACCATACATACCTGAGAACTACGACGGTACTTTTAGAGGACCTGTATCTCTTAGAAAGTCCTTAGGTAATTCTCTTAATATTCCCGCGGTAAAAGCATTAAGAATTGCTGGAGTAGACAGTATGATAGATTTGGCTGAATCCATGGGCATTACAACTCTTAAAGATAGGCAGCGTTACGGTCTTGCTTTAACTTTAGGTGGTGGGGAGACAAAACTTGCTGAGATGACTGGAGCCTTCGCTTCATTTGCAGCAAAAGGCTTACATAGAGAGTCCGTGGCAATTCTTGAGGTAAAAGATGCTAGCGGCAATCTACTTTATAAATGGTCAGATTTAGGCGGTAAGAGAGTTTTGGGAGAAGAGGTTGCTTTTTTAATATCGGACATACTTTCTGATGATGGGGCTAGGTCAGATTCTTTTGGACCAGGAAGCCTACTTAACATTACAGGTCATCAGGTAGCTGTAAAAACAGGCACAACAGACGATAAGCGAGATAACTACGCTATTGGTTATACTCCGTCTGTAGCGGTAGGCGTATGGGTTGGTAACAATAATAATGATGCTATGAATCCTGTGCTGTCCTCTGGTATAACAGGCGCAACTCCAATCTGGCATGATTTTATGACTTACTATTTAAAAGATAAACCAAACGAGAAATTTGAAGCTCCCTCAAATGTCAAAAAAATGAATGTTGATACTTTAACTGGGATGTTACCGTATGACGATAGATCTACTAGATCTGAGTGGTTTGTGGTAGGCACAGAGCCCACTGCAGTAAGTCCTTGGTATTCAAAGTTAGAGATATGTAAAAAAGATGGGAAACTTGCTAGTGACGCTTGTAGAGATGCTGATGAGACCGAAGTAAACACTTATATAAAAATTACTTCAGAGAGATCTGAATGGCAGGTTTATGTAGATGAGTGGGTTAGAGATGTTCATGGAGACGATGAGGAGTATTTCCCTCCTACCTCAGTCTCAAAGCTTGAGTTTGACGATGATGGGGATGTGAGCAATGATAATGCAGTGTATGTTGATTTTACATCCTATAAAGATGGTGATACTGTGCCATTAGATTTTAGGCTTGGGGTTGAGCCTTCTGCAAGTAACGATATTAAAGAGGTTAAGATTTACTTAGATGGTGAGAGAGTTACTACAGATAAATCTTATCCATATGGATATAATTTTTCATTTACTTCGGCTCAATCTGGTACTCATGAATTTAAAGCAGTAGCCGTGGATAAGAACGGTAATGAGGGAAGCGCCTCTATAAAGTTAAAAGTTGAATTTGAAGAGTAAATATTACTTCATGCTTATATTTTAGGCATCCATAAGATAAGTTTGTTTTGACGTTATTCTAGTTTTGTACCAAAGAGTGACTTTTTAGAGTTAATAGTAGGCCAGAAATTCTATTTTCCAAAAATACTGGTTTTTATATCGTTTATAGCATTTTTGTCTGTATCTGCCTTGAAAGTTAGTCTAATTGTGATAGCGTTTTTACCTCGTTCTTTGGTAAACACAGAAATGACAGCTGCATTGGAAATATTCTCGTGCTGTTTGTATATTTTTTCTATAAGGGAGCCCGATTTAATAGAGTCATCTACTAGTAGTGTTATGTCCTCTGTAATATTTTGAGATGTAACATCAACAGCTCTAGAAACTGTTTTTTTTGTTACTAGGTCTAATACTTTCTCAGTTTGTAGAGTAAAACCGTTATATCTAACCTTTCCTATTTGCTTTCTTGACACAATTATTTCTCCTGTAGACTCGATATGGGTTTTTTCTAACCCAAGTTCCTTAAGTAGATTTGATAAAACTTGGTTTGTTTCAATACTAGTTTCTTTAATACCCTTCTGGCTATGTACTAACACTTCAAGTTCTCTAATTTCTTTAGCAGGTTTGACGAATGACTTACCAATTTCAAAAAGTTTTATAGGATTATTCTGATAATACTGGTGTTTCATGTATATATCTAGTAAAGGGCCCAGTGTTTCGGTTATGTTTGTTCTAAGGGCACTTTTTTCAGAACTTAAAGAGTTTTCAAGTAAAATCTCATCTGCTTTATTTCTTTTTTCTACGAGGGGGTCTGTTATGTGTTCATGAAGTCCTAACTTAACTAGGATATCTCTTAGTTTTTCCTCAAACTTATATATTTCTGAGGTGCAATCTTTTGGTGGGGATACATTAATAATTTCCTCCACAATATTATCGTATCCGCTAATTCTTAAGATATCTGCTACTATGTCATCTTGAACCTCAATATCCGTTCTAAAATAAGGTATTTGTAGTTTTAATCCCAGAGGTTTACTATCTACTATCTTGTATTCTAGTCTGATGAGAATATCTTCAACTTGTTGTGAGTCAAAATCAGTACCAGATATTTTCTTTATTCGGTCGTATGCTAGATCCATTATTTTTGGTTCTAGTGGTTTTGGGTAATAATCACTATTTTCATAAACTTCTCCACCACATATTTCAAGTATCAGATCTGTAGCTCTATCTATTGCTTCTTTTGTTAATTTTGGATGCAGATATTTATCACTTCTTAACACAGTTTCGTTTTGGATTTTGAGTTTTCTAGCGGTCTTTCTAATAAGTGACTGGTTGTAATTCCCAGCATCTAATACTATTTCAGTTGTATTTTCATCAACACCAGTATCTTTACCACCAACTATTCCTGTAATTACACATGCCTTATTGTTTTGGGAAAGTACTGCTACAGTTTCGTCCAGGATTATTTCAGTACCTAGAAGTGTGGTAATTTTTTCACCTTTGGTTGCATATCTAATACAAATCTCTTTTTTGGTGAATTTACTCAAATCTTGAGCATGCAGCGGTTGACCTAGTTCTACCATTACATAGTTTGTTATATCCACAATTGAGTTAATCGGATCAATTCCGTATGATCTAAGAGAGTTTGTTAGCCATTCCGGTGATGGCGCAACTTTAATTTTTTTAAATACTCTTGTTGTGAACCTATTTACAATATCATTTTCAGAGATAGTAATATCCACATCGCCCCCACTTTTGACCTGAATGGATTTTATGTTGGGTTTTTGTAGAGGCAGGTTTTCGTATGCTGCAAAGTCTCTGGCGCAACCTATAATTGACAGCCAGTCTGCTCTATCAAATCTATGTTCTAAGTCTAGAACACCATTTGTTATAGGTTTTTCTAGCATTAAACCTAGAGAAGTAAAAATTTTAGCGATCTCTATATCTGTTTTTTCAGTTTTTACGTATTGTTTTAACCAAATTGACGGTATTTTCATAGATATATCATTCCGCCCCCGTATAATTTTCTAATGTCTCTAATTCCAAATTTTGCCATGACTAGCCTATCTAAACCCATACCCCAAGCAAATCCAGTATATACTTCTGGATCGATGCCACACATCTTCAAAGTATTGTAATGTATCATTCCTGACCCAAGTACTTCAATCCAACCTCGCTGTTTACATGTCTCACAGCCACTTCCTTTGCAGAATGGGCATTGAATGTCTGTTCCAAGACCGGGTGATACCTCTGGGTAGTATTTGTACCTAAATCTAATTACCGTGTCTTCTCCGTAGAGGTATTTTAGAAATAATGTAAATATACCTTTTAAGTGTTTAATGGTAACACCTTTATCTACAACTGCGCCTTGGTATTGGTGAAAAAAAGAGCTATTAGATTTGTTAGCTGTTTCATTCCTATAGACCTTACCGGGCACCACTATTCTTATTGGTGGTTGATTATCTGTTAAGAATCTCGCTTCTACCGAACTTGTATGAGTTCTTAATAAGAGTTCGGGTTGTTTAATATATAATGTGTCTTGTAAGTCAGTAGCTGGATGGTTTTCTGGTAGATTTAGCTTTCTGAAGTTATATTCTGGTGTTTCTATTTCTGGCCCTTCTGCGATAGAGAATCCATAATGTTTAAAAAATAGGTTCATTTCTCTTATGACCTGAGTTATTGGATGCAGATACCCGGTTGATGTAGGTTCTGGGAGAATTGTTATGTCTAGACTCGGATCCTCTATCTTAGATTTGTGGTGGGATATCTTAGTTTTTTCAACCAGAATTTTTAATTCATCTGCTAGAGAGTTTATTAAGGGCCCCATCTTTTTTTTATCTTCAGGAGATAAGCTTGGGATTAACTTCATTAGTTTAGTTATTTCTCCATTAGTTTTTGAAAAATACTTTAAGTATAAGGAGTCAAAATCCCCGGTATTTAGTGTATTTTTGAGATCTGATTCAAAGTTTTTTCTTATCTGATTTATTGACGACTCCATTAGGAGATTATACATCAACCAAGTGGTAACCTGAATGTTTTGAAATAATGTAGGTAGTGGTAAAATGTCCCATGTTAGGAGGGAAAATGAGCTACCCATGTCCGGTTTGCAGTCTTACCCACTCAACACTTTCTTACGCAAGTTCTTGTTCTAAGGGGTGTAATTCTGCTTTAGATGCATCTGCATTTAAGATTGGAGAGCGGATTTATATACTTACTCCTGGGGAGGGTATTGGGTTTAAGTATGTTGGTAAGGTTGTTGCTATACGTGTACATTCTACCCATCTCATAGGTTTTACACTTCGTGTTCTTATGTACGATATTAGTTTGTTTGGTGATGTTTCTAAGGTTGATCTGACGGTAAGTGGGGATGAGCTTGGTAAGTATGTTCATGAGGATAAGTTGGATTTGGCTACGCCTTAGGTTGTTTTTTGTAGTCCGTGGGGAGGCGGTTTTGTAGCAGCTTTGCTGCACAAAACCGCCTGAATATTCCATCTAGCTGTAAAACATATAAAGTACGCAGCAGGAACCAAAGGCTTCACACCATGGGAACCAATCAACACACATGTAGTATGTGCCAAAGAACCTACACCGATATCTTTGATAGAGATAATTGTTCTACACGTTGTAGTACTGTGCTTAATGGTGCAAGATATAGAGTTGGTTTTGAGTTTCTTCAAAGCATAAATCCTATTACAAGCAGCGGTCATACACGTCGTAAAGGTTGGGTTAAGTCTATAGAGATTAGATGGGTAAATTCAGGAAAGGACCTTGTAAGGTCTCGAGTATACCTGGTAAGTTTTGCAGGTGGTGGTGAGGAAGAGTTTACTGAACAAAAACTAAAGGAGTTAGTTGATTTGTTTAATAGGGATCTTAGAAATCTTTTAGGTTTGGACTAAATTGTACTTTTATTCTATTACTTAGTTATAGTTACAATACAGGCGGTTTTGTGCAGCAAAGCTGCTACAAAACCGCCTTTTACAAACTAAAACTTAATCGAACCTGCCTAATTCAAAAGAAAAATCTGCGTCCAAATCATTAAAAGCATCTTCCTCAACAGTTACTAGGGAACCTGGTTTCCATTTATCCAAGAGCTGTTTTGGTAAGGATCTAACCTTTCTCGAAACTATCGTAAAGTTTATAGCCTTGACAGCTCCCTTTACTCCCGGAACAGAAATTCTACTTTCTACTTTACGCACTGAAGTTTTATGGATAGAGCCTTCAACTATTCTAACTTCATAAATACGTGTTGGGCTTTTTGACGATCCCGATTTACTAATACCTGTAATAACACAGGGAATAGAGTACTGCCCTATATCAATATGTTGGCTTGACCCAACTTTTCTATTTCTAAGTGTTCGAATTCCCACGATTGTTTCTCCTTAACTCATTGGGTAGAGGAAATCATTTTCACTTCTAATCTCTCTAATAAAGCGACGGTCGGTAATAAGGTACGATTTGTACCACAAAAGCCTGGTATCTCTTTCCGTACTTTGGTTTAGAACCCTTAGAACATGGTTTCGTACGTCTATGATTCTGCCTACAAGCTTAGAAACCATATCTTCCTTTGAAACAGTTTTTAGTCCATATACTAAATCACGTCTGCTGCCATTTGGCCCCTGTATCCACTCTACTCTTACGTCTTTAATTACATAGCAGTTATGTAGTGTTGGAGTGTATAGAAAGGTACCAATTTGATAGGTGCAACCACTAAGTACATATTCTGTACACCCTTTGGTGCAGAGTTTATGTTCACGTCTGCCCACAGATGTATTATCAAAGGTATTTCGGCAAATTGGGCACCTAAGTACTGACATTTCCTGCTCCTTTTGGGCCATTATTACCACTTTTGAAGGTACTAGTCTAGGTTTAGCTTAACAAAGGGTGAGTACTCCTATACTGGGGTTTAAAAAGACTTTTCATTTTTCAGATTGTTAGTAGCATTTTTATCTTTTGGTTATATTCCGAGATTTTGCTTTAGAGAGACTAAAAAAGAACCTTCTACTATGAAGGTTCTTTTTAAAACAAGTTGTGCTTAGAATTTAGTTGGATTTAGCTTTTGCTTTTTCCACTAGTGACTCAAATGCCTTGACATCGTTTATAGCCATCTCAGATATCATTTTTCTATCTAGTTCAATTCCCTGTTTTTGTATGGAGTGTATAAATCTGCTGTATTTTATATCGTAGTTTGATAGTGCCGAGGTAATTCTGGAAATCCATAAGGTTCTCATATCTCTTCTTCTGTTTCTTCTTCCGACGTAAGCATATGCCCCTGCTTTAAGAACAGCTTCATTAGCTTTTTTGAAAAGTCTGCTTCTTGTACCTCTAAAACCAGAAGCTGCTTTTAATATTTTTACATGTTTTCTGTGTCCTCTAGGACCGCCTTTTACTCTTGGCATATAATTCTCTGGTGTTTAACGGATTGATACCAACTAAAGATTACTTGATATCCTTTCCGGCTCTACCTAATAAACTTCTTAATGTTTTTAAATACTCTGGGTTTTTAATTTGAGATAAGCTGGACTTTCTGGTTTTTCTACCAGCACCTAACTTAACTTTTAAATGACCCATTCTTATAGACTTTCTGAGAACTTTACCATTTTTGGTAATTTTTATTCTTTTAGTTAATGTTTTTCTTGTTTTTAGTTTACTCATATAATTAAATCTATTTCTTATTGATATAGACCTGAGAAATTAGATTTCCAGCTCTTTTGGCTTCAGACTCTGCTTTGCCTATTTCTGAAACACCTTCCTCAAATCTCTTAATTTTCTCAAACCCAATTTGTGGGAATTCACATTCCCTTCCTCTTAGTTTAAGTGTAACCTTTACTCTGTTACCTTCTTCTAAAAACTCTTTAGCCCTGTCAATTTTTGTATTTAAGTCTCCGTCTCCAATTCTGGGTCCAAAAACGAATTCTTTGATTTCACTTTTTTTAGACTTTGCTTTTGTAGCCGATTCCTTCTTTTTTTCATCGTATAAAAACTTGTTGAATTCCAAGATTTTAGCGACTGGAGGATTAGCGTTTTCAGATATCAAAACTAAATCTTGTTCTTTTTCTTTAGCTAGTTTTAGAGCTTCTCTTGTAGGCATGACTCCTAAATTGGAACCATCCTGCAATATCACTCTTACTTCATTTGATCTGATTTTTTCGTTAATAATAAAACCTTTTATAAAGATTTCCTCCTGATTGACAGACTAGAAGTTACCACAAATCCAGTGCTTTGGTCAAATATTTGTTTAAAGCGAGATCCCCAAAATCACTATAGGATAGTTCCCCTTTATTTTCGTTCGTTCTAAGTCTTACACTTACAGTATTATTCTGAACTTCTTTATCTCCAAATATAAGCATATATGGGACTTTTGCAACTTGAGCATCTCTAATTCTTGCTTGCATAGTCTCATTTCTATCATCTATCTCTACTCTTAGCCCCTTGGATTTCAGGTTTGACTCTATTTTAGTTGCGTACTCAATATGTTTTTCTGAGATAGGTATAAGTTTTATTTGTACCGGGGACAACCAAACTGGAAAAGCCCCTGAATACTTTTCGATTAAGAAGCCTATAATTCTCTCAAAAGCTCCTATAGAAGATCTGTGTATTACCACAGGTTGTTCTACTTCCCCCTTCTCATTTATATATTTGAGGTCAAATCTTTTGGGCATGCAAAAATCATACTGTACTGTAAAAGCAGTCTCCTCTTTACCTAAAACATTAAACATTTGAATATCAATCTTGGGTCCATAAAAAGCAGCTTCATTATTTGCTTCGTAAAAGGAAGCTCCTGATTGTTTGAGAACTTCTCTTAAGACACTTTCAGCATATTCCCACTCTTTTGGTGCCTCATAATATTTTTCTTTATTGTTGGGGTCTCCCAAAGAAAGTCTATACACATAATCATTTCCTTCCTCTAACCCCAATGTACCGACCATTTTTTTGATTAATGCAAGTACCATTTTTATCTCTTCAGAGGCCTCACTTTTTCTTACGAAGTTGTGTGAGTCTGCTAAACAAAACCCTCTTGCCCTGAATAACCCTGTTAATGTTCCAGATAACTCATACCTGTATAGTTGTGATATCTCTGCAATTCTTAATGGTAACTCTTTATAAGTTCTGATCTTGCTTCCATACAACTCAAAATGATGTGGGCATGTCATTGGGCGTAGAATCAACTCCTCATCCTCACATTTCATTGTTGGGTACATGGTGTCTGCATAGTATGGGTAGTGTCCTGATTTTTTATACAAATCTATTTTTGCAAGAGCTGGAGTTCTTACGTGCTTGTAGCCGTTTGCTATCTCCTCGTCTACTGTAAATCTTTCCAGTTCTCTCCAAATAGTTGCTCCCTTTTCAGTAAACATCGGAAGCCCCTTCCCCACAACATCTGAGAAAACAAACAGATCCAGTTCTTTTCCCAATTTTCTGTGATCACGTTTTTTGGCTTCTTCTAATTTGTCCAAATATGATTGTAAATTACTTTTAGTTTGAAATGCTGTGCCATGAATTCTTTGGAGCATTTTGTTTTTACTGTCATTTTTCCAGTAGGCTCCTGAAACATGTAGTAATTTAAAAGCACCTACTTCTGATGTTCTACTAACATGTGGTCCAGCACATAAGTCAGTCTCGAAGTATTTATCTCCCGGGTCTCCTATTTTATAGAAACTAATTTCTTCACCACGTTCAGAGATTTCATTGATCAATTGTAATTTGTAAGGATTGTCTGCAAAGTGTTTTACCGCATATTCCTTTGTTACAGCATGTTTTGTAATGGGTAAATCAGCTTCTACTATTTCCAGCATAATTTTTTCAATTTTTTCAAAATCATCGGGAGTAATTTTTTCTTCTAGATCAAACTCCATAAAGAAACCCTCTTCCGTTGCCGGGCCTATGACTTTTAATATTTTGGGGTACACTTTTTCCATAGCATTTTGCAGAATGTGCTCTGCTGAATGCCTGAGTGTAAGTAAATCCTTTTGTTCATTTTTGTCAGTTTTTATTGTCATTGCTAGTTATTCTACAATTCTTTTTTGATTAGATCCATAACTATATTCTTGATAGTAGGTAGCTTATGTAGATTAAAAAATGACCACCCAAAAAAATATTACAATCTTTGGGTGGTCTTGCTGTTACTTCAGTCCCAGTCTTTCTCTTATCTCTTGGCGTTTTGCCTTAAGTTTATCGACTTCTTTCCTAAGAGCATTCATTTCATTACCATGAGAGTTAGCACAGCATTTACAATAAATGACAACGCTAGGTTTAGCATCTCTTAGATCTACAATATCCTCGTCGAACTTTGATCTTGGTTGATATCCGCAGTCGTTGCAGTAATATTGCCTTCCAGATCTCCTGCTACCCTTCCCAACCTTTTCGGAGATTTTCCTTCCTCTAAGGTTCCCGTGGGTTGCCGTGCCAGAGACGTTGTAGGCCATTTCTTGTCCCTTTCCTCAAAAAATTCCCAATCATTTGGGCCTATATAATAAATCACTTATTCGTCTGTATCAAGTAATGGGAGTTAGAACGTCAGGTTTTCTTTTTTTACATCTTCTTCTGTTGTTTTGAATAGGTTGAATTTTTTTCCTGCCCAAAAGACTGGGTCTACCAAAAATGAGTAGGCAGTGTAACTTATCCACCCAAGTAATTGGAAATAAGAGAATACCAGAAAGGCTATTATTGGCATTGTAAATTGCTTAAAAGGTTCTAAAAAATTTTCCACATTAGTTTTTATAAGTTCGTCTAGTGGTATGTTAGCGTTTTTGAGTATTTCAAAAGGACCTCCTGAGGAATTTTGTATTTGTACACTAACTGCTTCTGCAACGTAATCAGCAAGTGTTTTAGGGTGATTAACATTTTCAAAATTAATAAATATTGCGAAGGCAGAAAGTAGTGAGAACAGTAACATTAACGCCTTTGTTGCATCACTAAATATAAGACCAGGTATAAATTTCAATAGAAGAGATTTCAATTTCAATGATCTATACATATATAAAACCATTATTAATGAAAAGATGCTTGCAAAAGTAAGCGCTTGTATAGGATCCAGGTGTTCTAGGCTAAAAAATACACCAAGCCCCATCGGTATAAGTACAAACAAGTACTGATCATATCTGTTCCAGCAACCAACTGAAAGCGCAAAGCTCGTAAGTAGTAAAAACGCGAACAAGATAAACATTAGGGCAGTTTCAAGTGAGAAGGAAAAGTAATCTCCCATTTCTACAAAATCTACTACTGTATTACCTAGTCCTAAAGACGTTCCAAATATTATGAAGCTTAATAAGCTGGTTTTTATATAATGGATGACTTCAAATTTTTTCTCTGGTGTTAGTGTTAATTTCATAATTTTTATTATGCAATACTAGTTGTATAACCTTCTGCTTGAAGTAGAAAAGACTCCGCATACTTCCCTTTTTGACTCATTAAATCTTGATGAGTTCCCTCCTCAACTATATTACCATTATCTACAACTATTATTCTGTCTGCATTTCTAACTGTGGAAAATCTATGCGATATTATAATTACTGTTTTATCCTTGAAGAAAGAGTATATTTTGTTAAAAATATTATACTCGGATACTGCATCTATTGAGGATGTAGGCTCATCAAAAATAACAAGAGGAGAGTTCCTGTAGAAGAATCTCGCTAAGGCAAGTTTTTGCCACTGCCCTGTGCTTATTTTCACACCATCCTTGAATCTTTCACTCAAAATTTGCTCTGGACCTTTTGGCAACTTACTTACAAAATCTTCAGCCTCAGCGTTTTTAAGTGCTTCAAAAAATCTTACTTCATCAAACTCTTCATTAGATTGTCCAATTAGAACATTTTCTTTTACAGATAGGGTTCCATACGCATTATATTCTTGTGATAGGAGACCTACATTTCTATAATAACTATTTATAAGTAAGTCATCCAAATTAAATCCATTAACTATGATTTTTCCTTCTTGTAGTTTGTAGTACCTAAGTATTAACTTTGTAAGAGTTGTTTTACCTGCCCCATTATGTCCCACAATGGCAATTTTTTCTCCCGATCTTATTTTGAGATTTAGATTGGTGAATATGTTTTTTTCTGCATTTGGGTATCTAAATGTAACCTTTTCTAATTTAATTTCTGGTCCTTTAGTTAGTTTGGGAAATGTAATATCTCCATCTGGGGTTATTGATTCTATGGTTAGAAGCTCTTGCAGATCTTTTATAGAAAGTGCAAGTTCAAAAATTGCGTTTATGCTCCTCATAATTCCATCTGTGTTTGATTGAAAAGACCGTATCATTTCTATTTGGAAAGTTACGGTACCTAATGTAATTTTTTTAGCCAAGTAACTTGTAAATATTATGTACAAACTTACAAGTCCTGAGGTGATCTTCATAGTCCTAACAAAAAATGTTGAAAAATTCCAGTTCTTTAAGATTTCAGTTCTTGCTTCGTTATACCAATTGAAATAGTTAGTAAATTTTCCTAGCAAAAACTTACCACCTCCTATTATTAAAACCTCTTCCAGATACGATGGTGAAGATAGAAAAGCTAAGACATTGCTGGACTTTCTGCGATTTTCTGTTTGTTCAATACTAAAACCCCACATCTTGGCTCTATACTTTTTATCTACTAAATACACCGGTATTGAAAGTAGTAAATACATAATTAACAAAACGGGAGATATTGTTACTACAATAAAGGTTTTAGATACTGTCATCAGGATCTCATTGATAAGGGAAACAACATTTTGGATGAAGTTACTGATACTTCCTAGGGCGTTGTTAGCACGGTTTATTTTGTTAGAAATTTCAGGATTTTCCAAATTTTGAATGCCCAACTCCATAAGCTTACTTGCCATTATAATTTCAATCTCAGTATTAAATTTAAGATTATATTTATATTGAGTATATTGGAGGGTTAGATTTATCATTCTGAATAAAATCATGCCTCCTATTACAAGTAGAACCGGGCTTACTATACTAGAAAAACTTGGGTTTTGTGATTGCGCTTCAATAACTACTGCATCAAGTGCTTTAGCAAATAAGAACGCATACACTATTCCATCAAAAGAACCGATAAAATCAAGAACCAGATTTGTGATAGCCAGCTTTTTGTCTACTCTTAGATATATTTTCATGGACCATATAACAATATCCCAAAGTTCTTTTGGTTTAATACGGGTTTTGGTTTTTAAATTTTCGGGTTCTGTCATTTATATTTCTTTGTTTATAAATTCTTTTAGTTCTTTATTTAGATCGTCTCGTTGCATCGCAAACTTTAAAGTTGCTTTTAAATAATTTAGTGGATCTCCTGTGGTTAACCATTCTCCTTCAATAGGCTGTGCTATTACTTTTCTACCACTATGGGCAAGTAAGTTTAGTATATCTATAACCCAAAGTTCATTATCTTTGCCAGTTGGTGTATGTTTTACAGCTTCGATTACATCATATGAAAAAACAAATCTGCCAAACTGTGCCATTTTTGAAGGTGCTTTATCTGCTGGAAGTTTTTCGTATCCTGCTTCTATTTCATATTTATATTCAGCATTTGTTTTGTATTTTACTGAACCGTACTTTTCAATTTCTGAGTCTGGTACCTCTTGCACAGCAAGAACCGCAGAAGCTTTTTGAGCATTAAACACATCTATAAGTTGTTTTGTAACCGGAGTGCTTGATAATGTTAGATCATCTCCGAACATGTAAACAAATGATTCATTATCATCTATTAAATCTTTTACAGCGAGTAAGGGTGTAGCATTTCCATACGGTAAATGTTTCTTTTGTCTAACGTACACAAAATTTGCCATTTGAGGGATTTCTCTGACAAGTTTAAGCTTTGAATGTTTGCCTGATTTTTCCAAAGTATACTCAAGCTCAACTTGATTATCAAAGTAGTCTTCCATTATATGATTCCCTGCCCTTGTCACTAAAATGATATCTTCGATTCCAGAATCAACCAACTCATCAACTAGGTAATGAATTATTGGTTTATCAATTATAGGTAGCATTTCTTTTGGTTGGTTTTTAGTTGCTGGTAAAAACCTTGTTCCATACCCAGCGGCAGCGATGACAGCTTTTTTGATTTTTTTGTGATCCTTCATATCTTATTAATTGTAGCAGTGTTATTTGCGACTTTGTAGTAATAGTTTTTGACAGTAGCTATAGCTATAGGATAAAATCCCAAAGCAACAAAATCTAAAGTAGGAGAGCATTCCAATGAATGTCATTGCAGGAACTACAGCTTCTGCTGCACTTTGGTGTAGTGGGAAGTCGGGTCTTATCAAGATGCTTTCTATCTTGGCTAAACTTGATATGGGATTGCAATATGTACCTTTTGCCTCCCACATGAAACATCTGGAGCTTCTAAGAAAAGTTCCTGTTGTTTCAACCGAGCGCTTAATACTTAAGGAATGGTTGTTTTGGTTTTTAACTGGCAAGCCTGCTGATGTATCTGAGACATATAAAGCAGTTAGGAGAATGTTTCCTAATTCCGATGATATTAGGTATTCTACTTTCCCTGGAAAGTCTATTCAGGCAACCGGTGAAATTGCTTCAACGTACGAGCAATTGGTTGCAGTATATAACGCCAGTCAAATTAGTAGATTGTATTTTGACAGTACTCACTCTCAGACTACTTATAATGGTGTGAATAGAATGTGTAATGGGTGGAAAGAGCTATATAAATACATTGAAAAAGCACTAAGAGATGGGTTACGTGTTGGGATACACTTGCAGCCTCTGCGCTTTCCACGTAAGGTTCCACTGGGTGCCACTGTTTTTTATAGATCTGACTCATTTGAAAACTTGTGGGCACTTGATCCGGCTGATCCTTATGTTAACTTGCTGGCAATACTTCGTGGTAGCTTTGAGGTTCCAATTGTAATTGAGCTGCCAATAAATATGTCATTTACCCCGGCTGTTTATGAGGAAACCTTAGAAAAAACTCGTAATGCCATTCATAGAGTTTTGGGTACTTCTACAGGGTTTATTTAGCGGTTTTAGTAAGGCCGGTGCTGAGATGCAAAATATTGCATTCACAGAACCGGCCGATTTCATTTATATATTCACTTATGATCTTTTATTGTAAAGCTTACGCTTTTTAGTTCCAAGATTCTTACTTTTTACACTTTTGCTAACTGAGAATTTCTACCTATAAAAATTAGTCCAATTCCCAGGTATTTCGCATATATAGCGGCAGGAAGTATAAAACCGTGCCAAAACGTACTGAGATTTTGCAGTAAAACCAGCAAGACAATAAATGATGTTAACACCATAGTACTTCCAAGTACCATTGCCTTACGCGGGGATACAAAATCGCTAAGTGGGCGTTTTCCAAAATATGCTACAAAGCTTGTTATTGATAGGCTAGTCAGTAACAATCCTATACAAATACCAGATACTGGGGGAAGTACATCTACTAGGAGACCTCCTACCACAGCTAAAATAACTGCCAGTGTGGCTGTGAGCACAACCTTAACTGTGTTCATTTTTCTCCCCTATAAAGTTGATTTTACACTATATTTAGGAATTTATTTTTGAAGTGGGAAGACTGTGTGTCACAACCTAAGGATGGGGTGTAAGTTTTCAACATCTAGAAAAGAAGCGACTGCAGCCCTTAATACATGATTTTTTTATGTAGTATGGTGGTCGAAACAGGAATCGAACCTGTGACCTCCTCAATGTCACTGAGGCGCTCTAACCATCTGAGCTATTCGACCATGTAGCCTGAATTTTACACAATCAGGCTGTAATTTCAAGCTTCATACTTACTATGCTCATACCATTTTTATATGTTTTAGAGCATAGATTAGTATCTAGAAAAAGTCTTTCGAGAAAGATCAACTAGAAAAAGCATTTTGCTCTATCTATACGGTACTCACTGCTTCTTAGGTTGCATTATCTTATCAATAATACCGTACTTTAGGGCTTCATCAGCTCCCATCCAATTATCTCTTTCGACATCTTCGAGTACTTTTTTAAGTGTTTGTCCACAGTTTTCTGCTAGTAGTTTTGCATACTGCTCTCTAATTTTTATTATCTGTTTAGCTTGAATCTCAATATCGGTAGCCTGACCTTCTGCGCCTCCATGTGGTTGATGGATCATTGTATGAGCCCCTGGTAGTGTGTATCTTTTACCTTTTGTTCCGGCACTTAATATAAGTGCTGCAGCTGAGGCTGCAAGACCTACATTGATTGTTGCTACTGGGTTTTTAACGTGTTTTATTGTGTCATACATTGCCCTTCCTGCATATACTTCTCCTCCCGGTGAGTTTATATAGACACTTATGTCTCTTTTTTCATCAACGCTTTCCAAAAAAAGCATCTGAGCGATAAAAGTGTTTGCTACTGCCATATCAATTGGGCCTGTCACAAAGATTATGAAATCTTTAAGAAGTCTTGAATAGATATCATAAGATCTTTCATAACCATTAGGTTCTTTTTCAACAACTACAGGAACTAAAGTAGAGTTATTAATGCTCATGTTTTACTCCTTCGACTTCCTCCAGAATTTTACTAATTAATTTATTTTTTTGGAGGACAGATTTAATATACCATTTCTCTATAGAATTTTGCATTTTCTCAGTGAGTTTAGGATCTCCTGCCGCAGCTATGGTTTCATTTAGCTCTTCATCAGATACTTCGATTCCTTCTTTATGCACCAGTTCTGATAGTACAAACTCTGCTTTTAATGTTTGTTCTGCTACTTTTTCATAATCTTTTTTTAGGCTATCGAGTGTTTTATTCTGAGATGTAAGGTATTGATCGACTGAAAGTCCAGCACCTTTGACTTGTTGAGAGAACCTACTTACCATTCTCTCAGTCTCATCCTCTATAAGTATTTCAGCTATTTCTACCTCTGATTTATCTAAAAGTATATTTAGTAAATCATCAGCTGTTAGATGTACATGGTCATGAGTTATTTCTTCGCCCTTTTTTAATTTTTCTTCATTCTCTTTTTTTAGTGCCTCGGTTTTATTTTCTAGAGTCTTTTTTAGATCTTGTTTGAATTCTTTAATTTTTACTTCTGGTTTTACTGCAACAGTAGCAACAAACTCAAAATCTTTTTCTAAATCAAATTCTTTTATCTCTACTTTAGGGTTTGATATAGGGGTTATAGATTTTTCTTTTAATGCTTGGGGGTAGAATTTCTGTAAGATATCATTTACAACTTCGCCATAAAGTTTTGAAACATCTGTCTTTTCTAGAACTAATTCTTTTGGTGCAGATCCTTTTCTAAATCCCGGAACCTCAGCACCTTTTATTACCTCAGCTAGTATCTCTTCATATGATTTTTTTACCTCAATAGAAGGAATCTTGACGGTAATTTTATAAGTTGATTTTGGTTGTTTTTCTACTTTTATTTCCATATTGTTAATTTGTGGCTAGTCTACTGGAGTAGCCAATTATTTAAACACTTTATCAAGGTATTTTTTACCCATGAACTTGTGAATACTACCATAAAAGGGCTAATATTCACATATATGAAGGTAATTCTGACATCTCTTAAGCTACTTCTGGATTTAATACTTTTTGGGATTTTTTGTGCAGTTTTATATTTCGGTGCTGACAAGGTATTACTAAACAGAACGGCAGTAACTCCTGTTGCGGGAACTGGCTCTATGTACCCAACCTTTCCCAAAGCAACCGAGGGCAAACCCGATACTATTGTTGCCAAGCCTTATTCCCTACTATACCCTAACGGGTTTGAATTCAAAGGAAAAAGGTACTTAAATCACACCATAGAGCGTGGAGATATAGTTACATTCTCTAAAAAAGAATACTCAGACGATAGTTATATAAAAAGAGTTGTTGGTTTACCTGGTGAAGTATTTGAGATAAAAGAGGGGATTGTGCATATAAACGGATCTCCTTTAGCAGAACCTTATATATCTCAGCCTCATTCAACTTTTGGAGGCACTTTTATACCAGAGTGTAACTCCCTAACCATCCCAAGTGGTACTTATGTAGTTTTAGGAGATAACAGAAAAGAAAGTGATGATTCTAGGTTTGATATAGAGTATGTCAAAGAGAGTCAAATTTTTTCAGTTATAACATCAAGAATGCAAGAAGATCAGGGTTTAAAATCCAACTGGAGAGACACCTCAAATGACTTTAACAGTAGCACTGAAATCCAGTTAGATGTGGGGTTACTTATTGATTCTATTAACAAGCTTAGGTTACTAAATAATTCGCCTCAGCTTAAGAGAAATGTCTTGCTTGATAGTTCTGCCAGTCAGAGAGCAACCGAAATTTTTAAATCAAATAGTTTTCCAGAAACATTAAACTCCTCAGATGTAAAGAAATCAATGGATTTTGTTGGATACAGTAATATTGTATACGGTGAAATTCCTTTACAAGGTTACTATACCTATGAGGAAGTTTTAAATAATCTCTTAGAATTTAGTGATTCCAAAGAATTTATTTTGAATTCTGAGTTTCAGGAAATAGGTATTTCAGAAGTTAAAGGAGCTTTTAATAATTGTCCGACAAAATTAATTATTATTCATTTCGGAGGGTATAAACCACCTTCATATTCATCAGAAGTCATAAATTCTTGGAAAGATCTTCTTAATAATTTGCAGGAGATCCGTGAGGGTTGGGAAGATCTTAAAAACTATGAAGATTTTTATGAAGAAAATAGAAGGGACATAGACAGAATTAATGAGATTATTAAAATCCGGATTTCAAGAGCCACTTCTATAATCAATGCCTTTGATAGAAATGTTTGGCTTACTAATGAACAGGAGCTATACGTGTCTGAGGATTCTCAGCTGTCGGAAGAACAAAATGAGCTTTCAGAAATGCTTAACTCTAAGAATTGATTATCCCAGTAGTGCTGCCTTGAGTTTTAACCAAAATATGTAAGTTGTACGTATACCAATAGAAATTAGGAGTTTTTAGCTTTAATTTGAGTAATCTTCAATAACAAGCCTAATACTGGTAAAATATATAGGTTATGGCCAGTTTAAGGTTAAAAGTAAGAAAACTTACTGAAGATCATCACATGTTAATACATTTTTTGCTTGGTGTTATTGTAGCCTTGTTTTCACAGAGATTTTTTCCTGAGGTTAGTTTACAGAGGTTACTTGTAGCGGGTTTTTTGGGTAGTTTCATACCAGATATAGACCATATTTTCTTTTTATTTATGTATGGGAAGAATTCTAAATATGCAAAGCATTCTAAGTTTGTTCTTAGTCACGATGGGTTTAAGGCGTGGGTTAATTTTTGTAAATTAAATCATAAGAAAAATACTCAATTATTTTCGCATAATATTATATTTGCAATATCTGCAGTATTGATATCCTTATGGTTTCTTGTAGAAAGGGATAGTATCTCTATGTTTGTATTTATGTTTGCTTGGTTTATGCACTATATCTTTGATATTTTTGAAGATTACTTGTTCTTTGGAAAACTTAACTCCAACTGGACTCTTAAATTCAAAGAAACCTTTAAATAACCCTGTAGTATAATGTGCTCATGAAGATCTTTAAAGAAAATTTCTTGTTGTTAGTAGTATTTTTAACAGGTGCTGGGGTATTGGTTATTGAAGTTGTTGCCGCAAGAATTTTATCTCCCTATTTTGGTAACACAATTTATACCTATTCTAGTGTTATAAGCGTAATTCTAGCTGCCTTAAGTATAGGGTATTATTTGGGAGGCAAGTTATCAGATCAAAAAGCCACACTTAAAATTTTTTTTGGGTTGATAGCCTTAAGTGGGATACTGGTTTTAGTTTTTCATTTACTAAGCATTGTAGTACTTCCCTACCTAGGATCACTCCTGCCTATTTCTTATGGTCCTCTTATAGTTTCGCTACTGCTATTTTTTACACCAGCAGTATTACTCGGAATGATTTCTCCTTATTCAATAAAAATTCAAAATCTAATTAATCCTAATGAAGGTATAGGAACCCTTACGGGCAAAATATTTTTTTGGTCCACACTTGGTAGTATATTTGGGAGTTTATTTGCTGGGTTTGTGCTCATCCCTACTTTTGGAGTGTCGTCTATAATGTTTTATACGGGGTTGTTTTTATTTTTACTTGGAACTATTCCAGCTTTAGTATTAAAAACTGGTGCTAATTCCAAGGGCGTAGTCTCAACTTTAGTTCTTTTTATCATTGGAATCTTTTTTCTAAATTATAATAACCAGAAACTAGTCTTTTCTAAAGATGGGATTTACGAAAACTTATCTGTTTATGATGTCACAAGTGATGAAGGTAGACCTGTAAGAGTTTTTAGACAAGACAAGAGTGTGTCTTCTGCGATGTATCTGGATGAAAAGGACCCAACTGATCTAGTTCTACCATATAGCAAGTATTATGATCTATACAAATACGCTAATCCTAATCCAAAATACATTTATATAATTGGTGGTGGTACCTATTCTTTGCCTAAAGTATATGCTTACGAAAATCCCAATTCTATTGTACAGGCTATAGATATCGAAGATGAATTAATTGATATTTCTGTAACTTATTTTAATTTAGATACTAGGTTTTCTAATATTGTTCCTCTTACGGGGGATGGTAGGAATTATCTCTACAATTCTACCCAGCGTTACGACCTCGTCTTTGGCGACGCTTATGGGTCAATTTACTCAATACCTGCACACCTTGTAACCAAAGAGTTTTTTGAGTTGGTTAGGTCTAGGTTATCTAAGGACGGCATATTTATAGCTAATATAATTGGAAACTTGGAGAAAAGTAAGTCAGAGTTTCTAACCGCTGAGATGGCAACTTTTAGAACTGTGTTTCCGAGTAGTTATTTCATTGCCACAGAGTCAACAATGTCACAAGACCACCAGAACTTTATTTTTATTGGAACTACAGGGAATTTTGATGAGAGAAATTTTTTGAATGACCAAAAAGTAACTGGTAAGATCGTAAACTTTACTACCTCTGAGACTAAAATTTTAACTGATGACTTTGCGCCTGTAGATTATTTAGTCGGAAAGAGTTTGTAGTTTGTATGGATTTAATTACGCTATTAGCTTTTTTGATTTGAACAGATGTGTGAACACTTTTAATAAATGTTTTCTTTTGTTTATGTAATCTTCTCTCCAATTCACTAAGCTTATTTCATTCGCTAAGTGACTTGGTGGCTCTGCACCCCAATTCACTAAGCTTATTTCATTCGCTAAGTGACTTGGTGGCTCTGCACCCCAATTCACTAAGCTTATTTCATTCGCTAAGTGACTTGGTGGACGCGGAGGGACTTGAACCCTCACCTCTTTCGAGACACGGTTCTAAGCCGTGCGCGTATACCAATTCCGCCACGCGTCCATACAAATAACTTTCACAAACTCAAAGTGGCGCAATTCTACCATACTACAGTCTGTTGAATAAATGATTTTGATATTAAGCTTCTTTTTCGATGCTTGGATCTAAACTTATTCCTACATCAACATTACGATTAATAAGCTTTGGGTTATTTAGTGCTATTTCGCATAATTTCAATATAGTCCCGCCATAGTTATAGCCTAAGGCTGCTGCAGAAGTTACAAATTCACTCTCTGCTGTCATATCTGGATTTGCATTAACGTCAACAACATATGGAAATCCATTTTCAACCCTAATATCTATTCTGGCGTAGCCAAAACAACCTGTCTTTAAGTAGGCTAGTTTAGCTGCATCTTTTATTCGTGCTTCAATTTCCTTATCCACTGGAGCTGGGCATACAGGTATTATTGCAGAAAACTCCATAGAATTATTTTCCCACTTAGCATTGTAAGAATAAATTTTATTATGGTAGTCCGTAATTTTATCAAAATTTAACTCCAGAAGTGGTAGTACTTCTATATCATCCGAAGTATTACCCCATACGGATACCATATACTCTGTACCATTTATGAATTGTTCTACTAGTGCTCCTCCTTCGTAGTTTTTTAACACATAGTTGATCTGATTAGTAAGTTGTTCGTGATCATCAACCACAGACTCCTTGGTAATTCCGTAAGAGCTATGCTCTGATTCTGGTTTTACAATTGATGGAAAAAAATGCCAGCCATTCAAAAACTTACCTGCTCTTTTATATACCTTATAAACTGGAGTAGGTACTTTACCTTTTACCATTACTTCTTTAGTTGCGATTTTATCTTGAGTAAGTAGGAGTGCATCATGACCACACCCTGTATAATAAAAGCCCATTTGATCCAATTCATATGGAATAACGTGGTAAGTTTTTGGTGTATCACCGAATTGCTCACACCAGTTAAAAATAACAACTTTTTCCGGGTCAAATTTTTTTAGAGGTCCATACATATCATCTTTAATACTAACTAAATGTGATTTAAAACCTAATTCTTTGATTTCACTCTGAAGTTGTTTTAGAAGTTGTTTATTTAATTCTATCTCTGATTCGTCACCGAATTTTTCTATGTAATCGTATAAGATTATTATTTCTTTACCGCTCAAGGCAGGAAACTCTTTTTTCATTTTAGATTTATCTTGTTACAGATGTATAATAATTATTATTCATTAGAAATTTATGTCAATATACTTTTTTCTAAATAGTAAAAATTATTATTGCAATTAATATGGATATATTTATTAGAAATGCGACAAAAGAAGATTTGAAAGAGCTAGTTTTATTGAGTGCGGAGTTGGCAGAATACAACTCACATAATTCTAATGAACGTAGTAAGTTTTTTATGGAAAACTGGCAACACCATTTTCAAGAAGAGACTCTGGAGTTTCTACAAAAAAGAGACTCTATCTCTCTTGTAGCCTTATTTAACAACAAAATAGTAGGATTGATATATGCTTTCTACAGTGCAGATACGTCCTATTGTTACATCGAAGAATTAATTGTTTCTCAAGGTCACAGGGGTAACAAAGTAGGTGAGAAGTTATTAATAGCTGCTGAGGAATTCTGTAAAAAGTACGATGTTCCAATAAAAATTGAAGTATATTCATGGAACAAATCAGCAATAAGTTTTTACTCCAAACATGGTTATATTGATGAAGGCGTTGTTTTAGAAAAAACTCTTTGACATTTCAGGAAAATGTTTTTTAATTAATAGCACGTATGGATCCTGAAAATAATCCAAAGAAGGTAGGAATAATTTATAGTCACGCACTAAGAGAATACTTTGCTACCGAGCAAGCATATATAACAGAAAAAGAAGCAGAACATGATGCTAACGTAATTGCTGAGCATTTAAGAAAGATTGTTCCCGAAGTAATAATCTACCCTGGGTCGCCAGATCTTCCAGAAATGTTAAAAAAAGATAAACCTGATTTGGTTTTTAATCTAGTTGATACAGTTAAAGGAAGTGAGTATCTAGCTTCGGCTATCCCAGGAATGCTTGATCTGCTTAGTGTTCCTTATACCGGAGCAGATCTTTTAGGATTTGCAATTTGCTGTAACAAGTTTTTAACAAAAAAGCTTCTCCAACAATCTGGAATACCAACTCCGCATTTTCAATTTTTCTATGATGGTACAGAACCTCTAGATCTACAGCTTAGATTTCCTCTTATCTCTAAATTAAACGAATCCCATGGAGGGCTAGAAATTACTAAAGAAGCAGTGTCAGAAAATGAAAAACACCTCAGAGACAGAATTAAATACCTAATAAGTACATATAAACAACCGGTGCTCGTTGAAGAATTTATTGTAGGAAGGGAGATTACCGCATTTATTTTGGAGGGAGCAAATAAGAAGGTGTATTTTGCTGAAAAAGTATTTAATAAACCTGATGACAAGTTCGTTTTTGCAACTTTTGAAGATCAATGGTTATCTGGACCTGACGAAGAGGATCAGTCTAAGTGGGCGTATCATTATGAGAAGTTTGAAAGTGATGTTTTAAAAGAATACACAAAAAAAGCATACGAGGTTACAAAAATGGCGGATTACGCAAAGTTTGATATTAGAATGGATTCATCTGGAAGATTTTATTTTATAGATACAAACTGTAATCCCGCATTCGGGCCACGTGAACTACAAACCGCAATGTCATATATACTAGACCTTTACGGTGTTAGTTTTCAAGAAATGCTAAGAAGACTAATCGTAAATTCCTTAAAAGGACCTACTGACTAGTTTTGTTTTTCAAATTCACTAATTTGGTTGATAAAATAGTTAACTTTTTGTGTCCATGTAGTTGGGCTTGGTGGGTTATAAACAGGGGCAATTTTTTCTACTGTAGTTAATCCCCTACTTAAATATATTTGGTCAAGTCCCCTAGCTACTTTTTCTATAGATTCATCAAAACTATTAAATAGTATTTGTCCCTTTCCCCACCCAAATGGGTTATATGAGCTTGGTATTAAGTGTTTGCCACATCCAGATTCGATGCAGGAGATTGCGGGCAATATTTTGTAATCAATACCGTATTGATCTGCTACTTTAATAAAAGTTTCAGCATTTTCGATAAGTGGGGAGTTGTATTTTTGGAAAAAGCTTTTCAAAGCTTGTACTCTATTTACTTTGATAACTTCCACCTCATAATTAAAACTTCTTTGTTTACTTGATACTAAGCTTGTGAATGTAGAGTTTGTTTTGGCGAGTGCTTTATTATCAAAAACATCTGCAGAAACCTCGATTTTGATTAAGGTAAGAAGAACAAAAAGCAATATTAATTTGTGAGCCATATTATTGTTATTCATATGAATTAAGGATAGTAGTGCGATATTACGCAAAGAATTGCTGTTACTTGTGTAAAACAAGAGCCCAAGCAAGCATGCTATATTATAACATTCGTTGGAGTATTTAACAAAAAACCTCGTTGAGTATTTACACAGACTATATTGCTAAGCAGTTAGTGTTTTTCAGTGAGGTTACTTACTTTGATGCGTAATTTTGAATTAAATTTCCGAAGTAATTTACTCCATTACACCAGCTGCCATTTGATGGTGGTGTATATATTTTCATTATTTCGCATGTATTTGTTATGCCCTTTGAGTAAAATTTATCCCCCATATACTTGGAGACAGTTGCAATTCCATGATCCCAGCTATCAAAGTGTTTTATGTTAGTACCCCATACTCCCCACCCCCAAGCATTGTATGTTTCTTCTACATCTGATCTGTATGGAGTGTTTTTACCACAACTAGATTCTTGAAATGAAATTGAAGCAACAAGCCAGTAAGGTATATTATTTTTATTTGCTTCCTCCACAAAAACTTTACCCCTTCCTTCAAGTGGGCATTTGAAGCTTCTAAAAACTGCATCAATCCGTTCTGCTTTAGCGTCATCTGACTCAATTCGAGAGCTCGAAGCTCCAAGTACATAAGATTTTGTTGCGAATACAGAGTATCTAACCTGATTAAATAAATCTGTCCCGTTGCTATAGAGTAAAATACTGACAACAATAGTAATTAAAGCTATATTGGTGCCAAGCCAGATAAACGGCATTAGTAATGTGAATAATGACTTTACACTTTGGTTGGATTTTTCGGGCATTTTGGGCATTATATATTAAGCTTATCTTAGTTTTTATTCTAGTTCAACTTACGATTTCTAGTTTAAATATACCCCTATTACTAGCTATATTAGTGGTTTGATACGCAAATGCGGTGCGGATCCTATAGGTTTTTATAACTCACTTTACAAGTACAACTGCGTTTGGAAGCCCCCTCCCAGGGCCAATTACATAACCACCATTTATGTACATCGCTGAGCTACCACCTCCGTCTAAGTTTAAGGCATTTTTCATACCGATTGATCTTGCTACATACGCTGCCTCTTCCACAGTGGCACTTGCTATTAAAGCTAGATAAAGATTTGTTTCACCAACTCCTATTACACCACGTGTACCTTTTACTGATGTTTGGAATGTAGTTAAGTCATCATTATCAACTACAACATCATTGTCGTTAAGTAGGGTCGGGTAATTTGAGATACCAGCAGTAACACTATCACCATCGTAATCTGAACTATCCCTATAAAACTTTACCGATTTACCATTAAAGGTTATTAAACCTGTTTTGTTCCAAGTTAATGCGTTACTATTTAGCCATTTACCTGAGGAGGACTTATAAAATGCATAATCAAAAGAATTTTTCTTATTTGAACAATCTACATAATCCGGTGGGCAGAAATATGTTCCATTCATTCCAGCATATCCATTGTTATCTTCGACGTGCTGGGCTAAGGTTTTTGTTGGGCAATTATCTTTGCAATTTTCTAAGGTGGCTGAAGCGGTGACAACTTTTACAGATGATAGTGGCACTTTAATTAAGTAGACACCGTAAGTGCCTTTGTCCGTGGTAATTTTTTGGTAGGAGTACCCTTCTCCACTGCTTACAGTATTGATCTGAATAGTTGTAAGATAAATTGCATATTGGTCGTTTAGTTTTTTTGTTTGCTCCAAAATACTGGAATTTAGTTCTTCAAATTTTTCATTGAGAAGTAATTCTGACCAAGGATCTGACATTTTTTCAACTTCTGAAGTATCAAGTTTCACTTTTTTGTTTTGTTCTAACTTTGATAAATATATTTTATAATTTTTATATATAGTTGGGACTTCTTTATACTTATCAGTATCTTTTATCATTTCTTCTAATTTAGTTTCTACACTTGATAGCTCTTGGGATAACGCAAAAGAACTATCCGATTTAAGTTGGTCTTTAAATAATTCTTCTGAGAAATTTTGTTCAAATGCTGCTTGTGAGGCTTTGATAATTTCTATCTCGTTTCTAATATTTCTGTAGTCTTTGACAAATATCCACGCACAAAAGATTAACCCTGTTAATAATAGGCCCCCAGCTGCAATTATGCCTATATGTTTTTTGGCAGTGATCATGGTCTAATTTTAGCATTTAAGCGTGATTTCTGTGAGAAAAAAAGCAACCCTTAGTGTTTTTTACCAAGGGTTGTTTATGCAATTATGGAGAGTTTACCAATAATCAGGGCCAGAGATATATGGTATTTGTAGGATATTTAATATAGGTTCATACACCAGTTCTCTATAGGTTACTGCGATAGCAAAGTAAGTGGCTACAAAGAGTAAGATCAGTGTTAAGTTCAAGATCCACTTAATTACCTTACTGCTGTTCTTATATACATCCAGTACAAAGCCTCCAAAAAATACAACCATTGATAACGTACCCGTAACATATAATGGTATGAGTACTGAACCAACTAATAGAGCGTTATGAATAGCTGAATTTGAACCAAGCTCCTTATTAGACACTGTCATGAAAGCCCAAATACATGTACCCATAATCAGCATATTTTTAGTAAGTCTTAGCATACTAACTAGCATGGATTCTGTGTAGGATAGGGATTTCATTCTTCTTTTCTCCTTCTCTTATTTCTTGAGGTATTATACGTACTAAAAGATTTGTAGTCAACGCTATAGGGTATATTAGATGAAGTGTTTTGCGGAGTGTTTTTGATAAAAAAAGTCCCCTCGCCAAATTCATAAAGAATTTTTATGGCGAGGGGGAACGTAGTCTTAGAAGAGCTGACCTACGAGCTTAATAATATCTACGCCAAAGAACAATAAAACGCCGACTAGAATAATAATAAGGCACCCGAGACTCTTAAGTGTTGAATTAAACTGATCCATAATCGTATAGATAGCTTGGGAAACTGGATGTAGTTTTGCCCTAGCTTCTAGAATTCTAGCTTTAGCTTCAGCCTTAGCTCGAATTACTTCCGGGTTGTCTTCATCGTGTGACATATTCCCTCCTTATGGGATAAGGAATAATAACATACTATGGGATGAATTTCAAGTTAATCTAGTTAAGTTTGTGTTATCGATGTTTCGGGTAATTTATTGGTCGGGGTAGGAGGACTCGAACCTCCGGCCTCATGGTCCCAAACCATGCGCGCTAGCCAACTGCGCTATACCCCGAAGAAAAATAGACATGCAGATTCTATCATATAATTAAGCTTCTCGGTAAAGGATGTAATTTCTTATACTTTAAAATACCTCCCACAACTTGATATGTATTCCATCCGAAATTATACAACCCTATAGTATGATTAGCTTTTTTAACAGAAATAAGGTATTATACTGTTCAATTTGACTGGAAGAGAGGTAAGGAGTGTGCCCAACAAATCGTCGGTGCCGAAGGGTAGAAATCCCCAAGATCCTTCGGTTTTAAAAGGATCCGGAGCAAGAATTATCCTTGGTAGGACTGATAGTAGGGCTGAACGAGAAGGTTTTCGTAAAGCCAACAAGGTTAAGAGATGTGCTGTTTGTGATCGTGTTAAAAACGAGTATGGTCACACACTTCTACTTGAAGTGGATCATAAGGTCCCTCATTCTCTAAACTATGATTCACCACCCGATGAGCTTGCAGCACGTATTAATGAAGGTGGGGTGGTTAGGAGTATGGTCACTTATGTAGATAAGGCTAGAGAGTGGATTAGAGATGTTGGTAACAAGAGGTACCTTTGTGTGGAGTGTCACGATAGAAGGCACTTAGAGCAAGGTTTTAACAGAAGCGCAAAATTTGGGCATAGGCCAAAGTCAGAAGAAGAAATCCTATGTCTAATGTATCTGTTAACTACACCTAATTATGGTGAATATGATATTGATGTTACTGTAGGAAGAGGTCGGCTTCTAAGGCTCTATTTTAGGATTAGTGAGCTGATTACACCAAATAACATCAAGCGTGTTCCACACTACGCAAACTTTAAAAAGCACGCTAGTGAGGCACTGCACCATTTAAGACGCAGAGGAATAGATAAATATACGCAGTTTATCCTTGATAATTTAGGAGAATCGTTTCTTGTTTAAGGTTATGGCCTCGACTAGCATGTCCAGTCGGGGCTATTTTTATACTTCAAACCTTAAAACTACAGATTAGGTTTTGGTAAATGGAGTGAAGCAGTGGCGCTAATACTCAAGCTTTGGGTTCTATGTGTGTTTGTAGAGGTCACACTAGTTTTATAGATTTGGTTTTAATTCTTCTAGAATAGTCTCAAAAGGATCAGATTCATAAATTAATCTTGAATTTCGTACAAGATCTACCACATGGATTTTATATGTATAGGTGCAGGATTCAGTAGGTAAGCAAACTGGAGTGGTAGTATTTTTCTTGTCTATGTTTCTAGAAATTTCGGTAATAACAAATACATCGTTATCCAAAAACCATGCTCGATCAAAATAACAGTTGGCTCGTACCGAACAGTCTACTATTCTGGAATCTATTATCTGGTTGTCCCTGATTCCATAATGGTGTACCTCGTTTGGTTGATAACCGTCTCTTATTTCTGGTCTATAATCTAGATATTGCATACCACTTGGGGAAAATATTACTTTCTTAATGTTTTGTTTGGCTTCAATATTTTCGTCGTACTCTTTTTTTCTAGCCTCGTCATCTATCGAATAAACTTTTACCCATTTGGTATTGTAAATTTCGTTTTCCTCAAGCATTGTAAATTCGTCAGCTTCAATTACCAGGTCTTTGTTTTTTAGATTTGTTATCCACCTTTGAAATCCATTACTGTCTTCTACTTTCTTTGGAAGTTTAGACCGATCAATTTGCATTTCTTCGTATTTATTTAGGTAAACCCCAGCTCCAATAAGCCCAAAGATCAATGCAGTTAATAAGAGCTCTGGTAGTCTGTTTTTTAGTTGATTTGTTAGGGTCATACCTTACTGATTTTATCATTTCTATGTATAATATCGAAGTTCAAGGAGAGTCTGATATGAAGCGTTTCATGTTTTCCGGTATCCTTGTTAAGTCTGATGGTGGGGTTACGAAGATTTCTGGGATTAATGTACATGGCATCAGTAAAAGAATGACACTTAAAAATCTTATTGGTTTTTTTGGCTCTGCTGGTTATACAGTATTTAGAAGATTTAGGATTAAGGAAACATCAACGCCTTATCACTAGTTTGTAGGTCTGAGCGCCTGATTCACAAGTTATCTTTTGGATCAGGCCTTTTTACTGGTTGCTTGGCTGCAACACTAAATTTTTCATGGAAAATATTAGACTCGCTTACATTTTTATCAAGGAGTATTTGTTTCATATCAGCACACATATTAGGGTGCCCACAAATTCCAAATATAGCGTTACTCGTATCCTCCAAATCAATAAGCTTTGTTACCAACCCCCGTTTAATATGGTTGTCTTTTTTGTCAGATTCCGTTAGTTCATTTTCAAAACATAGTATGTACCTGAAGTCTTTCAAAGTTTTTTCACATAAGTCTAGGAAATCTTTTTTTAGTAAATCATCTGCGCAGTAAACTCCAAAATATAATCGTACCGGGTATTGATAGTTCATATCCATTAGTTGTTGTAGCATGGAGAGTATTGGAGCCACACCGGTTCCTGTTGCAATAAAATTAATTTTGAATGTAGGGTTTTTTGGCAAGATAAATCTTCCAGATGGTCCTACAAACTCCATTGTATCCCCTTCTTTTAGTTGGTTTATATAGTTAGAGCCTATTCCTACATGTTTGTTTTCAATTAGCATTGAGTATTTTTTGGTTTTTCTAGCATCAGATGATATTGAGTAGGATCTGAACGTGTTTTCACCTACTTTTAGTGAGACAAATTGTCCTGCAATAAATTTCATCTCATCGTCATTTCCAAATTCCACATTCACTTCCACGACTCTGTTGTTTTGCTGTACCTTGGTTTTTAGTTTTGCAGTATGTTTTTTTGGTTTTGGTAATTCTGTTTGTGGTATTTGAGTTGGATGGGTTTGTACTGTTTTGTTTACAACAGTTTGTTGAGCAGGTTGAGCTGGCCTTGTTGGTAGGAAGTATTTTTTACCAAATATTCTAAGCAATAGTAAAAATACAACCAGGATCACTGCACCTATGTACATAGCTTTCATCCATGGTTCTTGAGAGTCAGTGCCTGTAAAAAACCCGTGTGCAACAAATAAAATAAAAAACAAGAAGCTTGAGTAATGTATCATTCTCCAAATTTTTACTGAAACGATTTTACTTCTTAATTGAGATGTAATTACGAGAAGTAGTGCTAAATACATTGCAATTATACCAAGTGCAACTCCTACAGTAAGATCATAACCTAGCGCTGATTTAAAATCTCTTTGTAGTAACATTGGTACAAAAACTTCTTGTATTTTTAGTTTGACGGTTTCATCAAGCATTAAAGCTACAATATGTACTACTAAGAGTCCCAAACCAATGAAGGTAGCATTGAAACTATGCGTTTCTAAGGCGTTTGGAGCACTCATAAATGGAAACTTGAGTAAGAGTTTTGATGTCATAAGTAGCCCAGCACATATTACTAAAGTGAACATTATAAAAGCTGCTACACCGGAAATTCTACCCACTAACCACATAATAGGTGTGCTTCTTTGAAAAAGTGTCTTTGATAGTTGTTCTTTTTCGTATAGAACACTCGACTTAGCGTCACTTGGGTTTGTATCATCTGCAATTTCTTGTACATCTAAAACTCCATCCCCATCCGTATCTGCTAAGGATGGGTTTGTATTATATTTGTTAATTTCAGCCTCATCACTTATGCCGTCTAAATCAGTATCTTTGATTGTATGCGGGTGTTCTTCTCCGGTCTCATGAGCTATTAACAAACCACCATTAATTTGGAGTAAGAATATTACTATCAATATTTTTGTACTAATTTTCAATAAATATTTTAGCTTTTTCACTAACATACATGTTCCCTTCATTACTAATTAATATCGCTGCAATGTTATTATAGTTACAGTAATTTAAACCTTTTTCAAGTCCCATAACTAATATAGTTTTGGCAAGTACATCTGAGAATATTGCTGTTGATGCTATGACTGTTACTCTGGTAAGAGAATTTTTTACAGATTGTTTGATTACAGGATTTATAATGTGGTTTTTTTCCTCGCCTCTAGAGTTTTTCCACCTTCGCTTATCTACCCCGGAAGTAGCTACAGCACCTTCATTTAAGTTAATAGCTATATCAGAGTCTTCTACCTCAATTACCCAAGAATTATAGTTGTTTTCGAGATCTGCTCCTTTACATACGAGATCTCCTCCAAGATTTACGCAATAATTATCGTATTTTTTATCTAGTCTGGTTGATATTTTATCCGCTATGTAACCTTTTCCTATTCCTCCAAAATCTAGTTTCATATTTCTTGGTTTAAAAACTATATTGTCTACAATAAGGAGTTTTGAAAAATCCAATATCGGATTATTATCTTTAGTTTTAAAATTACTTGTGAAGCCCATATTTTTACTTACTATATATCCTTCTCGTTCGAGAATTGGTAGGATCGATGGATTAAAAATGCCATTTGTAAATTCGTAGTATTTTTTACACTGATTTAAAATATCCAACATCTCTTCTGATACTTTGGTAGTTGAAGAGCCATTAAATATTGAGAGCTCTGATTCTTTGGAGAATCTAGTGTAGGTTTTTTCAAAAATTTTTAATATTTCTACAATTTCATCGATATCTTTATAAATTATCCTACTCGGGTATTTATCTGATGAGATATTTACTGAGATTTCTGTAGACATCACCTGATTTGGGATGGTTATTTTAGCAAAGTTC
Source organism: uncultured Candidatus Saccharibacteria bacterium (assembly GCA_964387275.1). Lineage (GTDB taxonomy): Bacteria > Patescibacteriota > WWE3 > UBA101185 > UBA10185 > CAYLVW01. Next base: position 11,404 of record CAYLVW010000003.1, on the reverse strand, counting down.
ATTTTGAGGGTTCAATCTCATCTGCTATACCGTTCTGGTTTGAATCTGTAAATTCCACCATTGAGTAATCATCCTCATTTGGGTAGACATCTAGTGCATTTGCCACACCATCTCCATCAGAATCTGTAAAAAACTCGCGTTCATGTATCGTGGGATTTGGATCTATCGCATCAACTAAACCATCCTTATCCGAATCAGTGTTATAACCAGTGTCAAAAACTGTCACATATCTTATTGGCTCCACTACTTCTTCTTCCACTGGTACCTCTATTATTTCGTACTCTACTTGTTCCTCTTCCCTTTCATCATCGTCATCGTCCTCCTCGTCTTCTTCATCTTCGTTCTCCTCCTCCTCCTCCTCCTCATCCTCATCGTCATCATCTTCATCTGCATAGACAGTTTTGTTTACTATTTTTGATACCACTTCCGTACTTACAATGTAGCTAGAGTTGAAAATCAATATCATAATTATTGCGATTAAGTAGTTCTTTGGTTTTTCCATATATTATGAGCTCCTTGTAGAAGTTGAGGGTTTAGCAACTTTAACTGTTTTAGTTGTAGTTTTTTGAGTAGTTGTACTGTTTGTTGAGTTAGACGTTTTAGTAGATCCACCTTCTTGTACAATATAGGTATGTTGTCTTATTAAATTGGGTTGTTCTGCCAGTAGTCTGTCATAATTGCTTTTTGCTTCATCCATAGTTTTTTTGTTCTCACTGCGGATGTTTTCTACTTGTTTTTTATACTCTTCTTGGTACTTATTGAAATTATTTACTTGATCTTCGTAGTATTTTTTATCACTTAAATATTTTTGAATTCTTCGTTCTTGTTCTGCATATGCAACAGCAACAACAGCTATAAGCGTTGTGCCTATTCCTATGGCTATGGTTAATAATCTTGTTCTGACTTTGCTCATTAGTTTAGTGCATTCCCTTCTTCGTCGAAAAGCTTAATGGCCTGAGTTGGACACGATTGGGCTGCTTGTAGTAGCTCGTCGTCTGTATGTTTAGTATAAGATGATAGAACTACAGCAATCCCCTCTTTATCCAGTTCAAACGCTTTGGGGGCAACAACTATACATGTTGCTGCACTAATACAAGCCTTTCTATCAATAACTATCTTGTGAACTTTACGTTTTTCCATAAGCTAATTCTACCAGAAGCATATTAGCACAGCTAACAAGTTTGGTTTCGATCATGGTTATACTATTTCTTAGTTGCAAGACTTGATTATTTTATAGGCCAATAAGGTTTTTTAGTCCCGCTACGTCAAATCCTACAACAAAAGTAGATTTATTCTCTTCATTAACTACTTCTGTTACAGGAACACCCATTTGACCTGTACTTTGGACCATTTTAATGGCTTCATTTCGGTCTTGATCTACATATACAACTGTATGTTCTATCTTATTTGCTTCTAACCACTGCTTTTCCATTATGCAGTATGGACAGGTGGTTGTTGAATATAATTTTACTTTTTTAGCTTTCATATATTTTAATCTTTCTGGAATTACCCAATTAATTTAATAATGATGTCACTTACTTCACATAGTTTTGCATCAGTTACACTGTAGATCACTTCTCTACCTTGTTTGTTTGCTTTTACAAATCCTGCTTTTTTGAGTTTAACTAAGTGTTGAGAAACTGCAGATTGTGACAAACCACACACACTTATTAATTCAGAAACAGTTTTATCTGATTGTCCCAGACACTTTATTAGTTTTAGCCTAGTTACATTGCACAAGGTTTTAATTTTGAGTTCTGACATTTGAATATATTAGCATATGCTAATATATTGTCAACAAAAAACTAATACCTCTGATTACTATTTGGAAATAAGTTCATTTATTCGTTTAATAAGAGCTGTGTTTTCTACGTCGGATTTTACAAAGTACTGCTTTACACCTTTTGAAAGAGCATCTGTCATTATGCTTTCACTGTTTAAATTACTTAATACTATTACAGGAATGTCTTTGGTGGCACTATTTAACTGAATGTTTTTTAAGGTGTCTAGTCCATCCATCTTTGGCATCATTATATCCAGTAGTATTAAATCGGGTTTTTTTGTTTTAAGGAAAAATAGACACTCTTCACCATTTTTTACTGTACTTACCTTAAAACCTTTAGAAGTAAGCAGATTTTCATACATGCTTATCATCAGTTCGTCGTCTTCTACTAGTAGGATATTGGGCATATCTAAATATTACTCTTGTGAAGCGTTTAATGTAAATACAAAAGTACTTCCCTTGCCTTCTTCGGATTTTAGTAGGCGTAGGGAGCCTCCCATGCCTTCTGCTAACATTTTTGAGATATATAGTCCCAAACCCGTGCCTTGGGAGACATCTCTTGCATATATACTAGATCCTGCTTGTTGGAATTTTCTAAATAGAAGTTTTTGATTCTCAATAGGTATTCCTACACCTGTATCTGAGACCTCCACTATTATCATATCGTCTTTTTTACCTAATTTTATTTTAATAGTTCCGTTATCCGTGAATTTGTTAGCGTTATTGACTAAGTTAATTATCACTTGTTTAGTTTTCTCTTTGTCACCTTTAACCTTGTATGTTTCTGATTCCTTTTCTGCTTCTACAAGGCAACCATTGTGTTTGTTTTTTGTCATACCGTCACACTCTTGCTTGGTGCTAAGTATCAATTCTTTAATATCAAAGTTTTCCAGATTGTAAACAAGTTTTCCATGCTCAAGTCGGGACGTTGTAAGAAAGTCGGATAAAATGTGCAACATTCTCTGGGAAGCCGTTCCTATATCCATTATCATCTTAGTAAACCTCTGGTCGTTAATTTTATCCAGAAACATCTCTTTAATCATTGCGGTATTGCCTTTAATTGCAGTTAGTGGTGTTCTTAGTTCATGTGATGCTATAGTCAGAAACTCATTCTTAGATCTATCTAACAATTTTTCTTCTGTTACATCATCTATAGTTACTATAACTCCATGTACTTTCTTGTAGTTTTCTAGGATGGGGGATAAATAGATTCTTAATATTTTACCTTTATAGTCTACGTCATCAATAAACTTTGCTTTTATTGTTTTTGTGACTTCTTCAAATACTTTATCGAGATTTATAGAAGAAAGTTCCTGGTCTAGGATTTCAAATGAGATACTTTGGGCACCTAGTATATTTGCTAGTACCTTATTTTTCATTACCAATTTTTTATTCAGATCTATTAGTGCAAAACCATAGGGTGAGTTATCTATTGCAGATAAAAGCCTGAGGTGTTCTTCTGTAAGTTGGGCAGTTCTTTTTAACACCAAATTTTCAACCTCTTTCTTTTGTGTGCTAAGTTCCTCATTTAGCTTCATTAATTGTTCTGTTGAGTGTTCTATGGCAGAAAGCATCGTGTTAATTTCTGCAGAAATGAACGATATTTCATCATGGTGGTTTTGAATATTTATACGTTTTCTGGGGTTAGCACTTTTTTTTATTTCCTCGAGCTGTTTTGTTAGGTGTTTTAGAGGTGTTACTAATATTCTACGTAAATATAAATACCCTAAAATCATTGATATAACTCCTGCAGAAGAAAAAACCAACATAAATAGAGTAGTTAGGTTTTTGCCTTGCTGCTGGATTTCACGTGATGTGTTCACACTTATAAGTACATTTGGTTCTCGAAGTAAGTCTTCAATCCTCTTGTATCCAAATATTCGATCAGTTCTAGTATTATCCAACACCAACTTATTAACGTTTAGGGATGCTTTTACCTTATCTGATAGTTGACTTGTGTTTTGATCAAAGTAAGAAATTTCTACAGGCAGGTTTGTAGTTGAAGATATCTCATTTAGCATTTCACCATCTAAAAGTCTTCCAAAAATTACAGTACCCATTATTGGTCCTTCTTTTTTACTAGTAATTATTGGTGCAGATTGCAGAAGAATTATTCCATTGCCTGCTTTAGATAAGCCGTGATTTATTTGGGTTAGATTATCAAAGTTTGTGAATGATTCATTGTTTACAATGTTTGTTACTACATCTATTGGTAGATCTGTTTCTTCACCTAAACTGTAGTCGACTGATTTTGCAAAAACAATTTGATTTTTGTGATCTAAGTACATTATGAAATTTAGTTTAAGTCCTACAAAAGTTTCAGTTACTAGATTACTTTCTTCATATTCAAGATTTTTATCCTGTATATATTTGTATGTATCATCCCACCCAGCATAGTCTGAGGCTGTAGTTCCTATAGCTTTTTGTTTTTCGTGTAGTGCCGCTACCACTCTATTTAAATTATTTTCCAATTCCCTTTCTTCTATATCATTGAAATTTGTTTCAATGATAGTTTTTGAAATAAGAAATATAGAAGCTATGGTTAGCACGTAAACAAACCCAACAAAAAGCAGTATTTTTTGAGATAAGGACATTAGTACTATGGTAGAACTTCTTACTTTTTATTTCAACGAATTTATGTTTTTATTCTTTTTAGGTTGGATTTCACAATTTTTGTAATTAGTGTTATGGGTATATCCGATGTTAACGGGATCTGAATAGAGCCTTTGGATACTTTGTAAGGCGTAAGATCTTTAGCGAATTCTTCGATTGCGTCTGGTCCGGGATAAATTCCTAAGTGTTTAGCAAAAGCTGCAAAATGTATTAGGTTTTTGCCTTTGTATTTAAAAGTGGGAATACCATAACTAATTGTCTCTACAGTCATTGGGGCTGTTTTTTTTACAGTGTTTTTTATCAACATAAGCTTTTCTTGAATTTCACTAGGTTTATTGTTTATATATGAGTCGATTGTTGATATTTTTTGATCCATAGCTTAGTTTAACAAATAAAAAGACCCTCGGGTTGTTTTCAAGCCGAGGGTGGTTTTGTTATCTTTTGCTTTTTCTAATTAGAAAGCCTTTGATTCTATTTTTGGGCAATCTTTTAGGTCTTGATCTAAAGTGTCGTTTGTAAATGTAAACACATACACGTGCTGGTATTGAAATAGTGATTATCCAAAAACGCCACAAGTATCGATTTATAGTCCTTACCTCAGCCAGATGTATTAGTTCTGCTGTTACTGGGTGAAACTTAATTTCGTATCTGGGGGGTCTTTTTTCCTCAATTGGCTGTGTTAGCTCATCAGAGTTAGCGTAGTGGTAAAAAACTGCAAGTCCTTGTTCTAAACGTAGTAGTTTAAAATGCCCGATTCTTTCTGGTTCGTCTATTCCGAAGCTATATTTTTTCTCTATCCTATCTTCTTGAGATGAATAGTCTACATCTCCTAAATCAGTATTTCCTCTAAATTTTTCACCACGTTTATTTTCTGTATAAGTTATAGATCCTGTGAAACTTGCTGGTGGTTTAACAGGTACACTTAGAATGTATTCTATTACAACCTTTGCATTAGAAACTACGTTTACACCATTAATAAGACCTTCCATTGCAGCGTTGATTCTGAGTTTGTCCATTCTCTCCTCTTTTTCGATATTTTATCATAGCGGACTTATGATGTTAGGATTTTGGTGTGTATTATCCATTAAGTTTTGTATGGGGGGGTCGTTTTCCAGTTTCCACATATCTGTGATCCCGTCATGGCGCCGTCGTACCCAAGCCTTTCTACCTGCCCTCTAGATTAAAAAATATGCGCTAATTCTTAGCAATGCTCAGAACTACCGCATATTTTCTATGGTGGGCGAGAAGGGAGTCGAACCCTTACGACATTGCTGCCAAAGGATTTTAAGTCCTTCGTGTATACCATTCCACCACTCGCCCGTAATGCTAATGCATTTTAGCATCTAAAACTTTTCTGGCAAATATATCTTAGGTGGGTCAATTTAAAAAGACCCACAAAGTCATGTTGTTACAACTTTGTGGGTTTGATACTCTAGATTCTAGGGGGTACGAAATAAATGTTATAAGAGGGGCTGTTCCCCACTCTGACAAACGTTGCACCCCTGGGTTTGGGGGCTTTACACGCTTTAGAGATGGCTACTTCGTTATTTTTAAGATTAAAATCCCTAGGGTCCAAAGTTATTGTGACCCCGCAGGTCATAAAATTACACCCACAGTTTACGTTGTTTGCATTTCCCATTCCGAATCTCCTTCGTGCTATTATACTATAAGTTACTTATATTTTCAATACCCATTTATTTTATTTATAAATTAAGCCTAATCTAATTTGACTATTAATTGTAATAACAGTAAAATCTCGATTAAGGAGAAATTTGGCAAATGAAACTCAAGCTGCCCTTCCCTGTTAGTAATCGATACTATGGGGCTTATAGAGTTGATACCAATGGTGTTAATGAAGTTTCTATGATGCTTAGAGATGTTGCTTTTAGCTATTTTCGGGCTCGTAGAGTGGCTGGGTATCCGGATAATTTTACTAGCATTTGGCAGTTTTATCAGGAACAGGTGAAGGGTGGGTATGGTAACAACATCGGAGATACTGACTATCGCGCGGTTTTGAAACTTTCTTATCCTGCGGTTTCTGGGTTAGGGTATTCGTATAGAATCCCTGATTTTGAGCATGTTTTGTTTTATGCTTTTCATACTCATCAGTTTGCTCAAGATTACTATGTAACTCGGCGGACTGATCCATTCAAGGAAACTAATCTTATAATTAGATTTCCAAACTATTATTCGGTGCTTGGCGTAGATGTGTGGAATCCTGTGGTTGTATATAGACGTCATATCCCTGAAGAAGTAGCGACTTACCTAGCTCGTTTGATTATTCTTGATGTTTATGAGGAAATCGTACTTGCTACGGCTAGTTATAAAGACTGAGGGTAATTCCCCGTTACTTTCCAAAGTGGCGGGGATTTTTTTATGGCGCACCTGGTGTGATTCGAACACACGACCTCTTCCTTAGAAGGGAATTGCTCTGTCCAGCTGAGCTACAGGTGCAAAAACACTAGTATTATATTTGGATACTAATGAGGTTTTAACCTTTATTCAAGTGGTAATTTTACCCTATAAGCCACATAAATGGAAGATTACGACTTTTTGTGACTTGATCCAACGATTTTTGAGATATTATCTATATTATTTTCTACCAGGTAATGTTCAAGCTTTTGATTAATATTTCCAATCAGTTGAGGTCCTTCAAAAATCATCCCGGTGATTAGTTCTACAAGTGAGGCTCCGAGCTGGATTTTTCTTAGTGCATCTTCAAAGGAAAAGATTCCCCCAACACCTACAATTATAAGTTTATCTCCGTACTTCTGAAAAGTGTGGGAGATTAATTTATCGGATAGGTTCTGTGTGGGCATTCCACTGAGATTACCTTTCATACTTTCATCTATTGGATCTACTATTTTGTACGAGGATCTATCTTTATTTAGATTTCCTATAATTACTCCTGAAATTTGATGGTCTACTGAGGTAGCCAACATCCTGTCATATTCCTCGTACGGTAAGTTAATCGGCATTTTTAGAAAAATCGGTTTTGATAATTGGAGTTTTGCAATCTCATCAAGAAGAGTATTAAGATTTTTTGCATTAGAGAAAGATTCACCTCCATAAGCATTCGGGCAGGATATATTTATTTCATATACTGATCCTGTATTACTTTTTTCTAATTTGGTTAATATTTCTATATATTCTTTAATTCCCTGCTCTATGGTTACAGTATCTGGGCAATTGGTTTTTCCTACAGATATAAGGTATGGATAAGATGCATCGAGGTTGTTACAGAGTTTAAGAAATGCATCAATGCCTTTGTTTTTAAGTCCGTAGTTAACAAGAATACTTTTAGTTTTAATTAGTCTTCGTGACCAAGGCTTTGTGTTTCCTGCATACGGTCTTGGTGTAAGAGTTCCCACAGATTCAAATCCAAACCCAACTTCTTTCACAATTCCTACAATATCCCCATCTTTATCAAACCCTGCAGAAAGTCCTACTGGGTTGTCAAACCTAATCCCACAAAGAGTTTGTACCAGTCTTGTTGATTTATGTTCCAGTAATAGTGAGGTTAGTTTTTTTGTAAATGAATGAGATCCTAGAGTATTCCCAATTTTTAGAAATAATACATGGATAAAATCAGGGTCCATTAGAAAAAGTACTTGTTTGACAATATTTTTGTAAATTAGTTTATATATACTTCTCATAGTGTATTGTTTACGGCTATAATTATAGTGCTATGAGAAGGAAAAGAAAAATTTGGAAAGATGTCAAAGTTTTATCTGATTTAGTGGCTGTTATTTTAATATGGAGAGGTGTTTGGAGTTTAGTTGATATGTATTTGCTTCCGGATCATCCGGTGGTCAGTAATGTTGTTGGAATTTTGATTGGTGTGGTACTTCTTTTGGTTGATGATTTTGCTCTTAAAGAGCTTGAGAAAAAAGACTAATTATTTCCGAATTCGTATTTTAAGATTCCCTCATCTTTTAGGATAGGCCCCTTAAACACAAAGTGAGTGTAGTTTGCAATAATTTTAATAATCATTTTGGTTCTACCTACTTTTTGTGCTCTTCTGAGAGAGGTATGGATTAATGGTTTATTCATTAAATAATATCTGAACTTATTTTTGTATGCCCGTAACGCAAAATCAAAGTCTTCCATAACAACGGCTTGCTCATTGAATCCGTTTAGTTTGTTAAACAGCTCCCTGGTTGTGCATATAAAAGCACCATATGCACCAGGTGCAAAATATTTTACAAGTTCTAAGTGAACACCCATTAAAGAAGCCACAAAATTATCAAAAGGGGTTCCATTTATTGGCCATATTTTTGCTGTTAGTAGATCTGGTTTGTACTGTTTTATGTTTTTATCTACTTCTGTTAGTAGGTTTGGAGTGACTTTAACATCAGCATCTATAAAGATTATTGTATCTGCTGAACAGTTTTTAGCCCCGTAGTTGCGTTGTTTACCAGCCCCTCTTGTATTCGGAGTCAAAAATTTAACGTTTAGAGTTCCCATAAATGATTCTACTACCTCTTTTGTTTTGTCTGTTGAATTGCCGTCTACAACAACTACTTCAAAATCTTTGAAAGTTTGGTTTCTCAGATCCTCAAGCAACAGCCCTATGTATTTTTCTTCGTTAAGTGTGGGAATAACAACGCTATATTTCATAAGATGAATTTTACCATTTTGGCTGGTTTCCTTCTAAATTTCTCATTGTAATAATTGTGGTGGTACAATTTTATTTGTATGAAATTCTTTTCCCACTTTCACGACCCGGATAATTTATTTATACCAATACTTGAAAGGAATAAGCAAAATATTCCTGATGATGTAAAAGGTTCTGTAATTGCAGTAACCCCGCAAACTACTCTTAGTGTATACAACCTTTTAAAAGATATGGGTTTTAGATTGATTGAGGGAGGTCCCTATGGATTTGGGAGAAATTCAGCGCTCAAGGAAAGTCTAAAAGATACCAACGAAACTACTTTTTTTGTCTGCGACTTTGATAAATTTCTACACTGGATAGAAACCGACAAGAACGAGTTCGTAAACTTATTTTCAAGAGATTTCAAATACGATTTGAATATAGTTGCAAGAAGTGAAAGTGCTCGTGAAACATACCCCCAGTCTTGGCTTGAGACAGAATACATTGTTACAAAAATAATCGGAAAAATTCTAGGTAAAAATGTTGATTTAATGAATGGTCCTTTTATTGCAAAACGTGGTGTTGCGGAACAAATAGCGTTAAACGCAAAAGAAACTGGTGTTGGTGCCTGTGCTGAGTGGTGTCTAATTGCACATCTTGGGGGTTACAGTTTGGGAAATATTTCTGTGGAGGGTTTAACTTGGGAAGATCCAGATAGATATACAGAGCTAATAAAAAAATCTCCAAGTTTTTCCGATTGGAAAGAAAATACTTTCGACTCTCTTTATGAGTGGCGAAAAAGAGTTGAGTTTTTACATAAACAGGTAGAGGTAATGATTAATTACACTAAAGAACCAAAGAATCCAAAATTTCCTGCTGTCAGTTCTGAGAGCTTCAAAGGTGCTTGATTTTATACCAGGACTCTCTTAACTAGAGTGTAGGTTTTACTAGAAAGGATAGCCCTTCAAACCTTGGATTCCCTTTAGCACAGAGATTTCTCCCATAATGCTCCATATATGCCCTAATATCATCATGTGTACCGTATCACCTTGCTCTTTTTCACCCATCCCAAACATACTCATATCTATCTTTTTCTCTAAATCAGAATCCTCAAGACTCTCAATATACTTTTCTGTTTCAGCAAATACAGCTTTTGCATAATCGTAAACTTTAGGAATCTCAATTTTTACTTCTTTAAGCCATTTTGGGTATTCGGTTACCCACTCAGTTGGCTGCAAGCTACTTATTCCTGTTTTATCCTTCCATGTGGTTTCAAATAAAGGTTGAGTTTTCTTTAAGAAGAAATTAAGAAAGAAATCTTCGGAGAATATTAAATGTGCGTAAATTCCTGAAATTGGGTTTGCTGTTCCTTCTGGATTGTGGTGGGCGATTTTCTCGTCTACCCCTTCCATTGTTTGTTCTAAATATTTATGTGCATTTCTTAAGTCTTCTAGTATAAATTTTACTGCTATTTTGTTATTCATTTAGGAATTATATATTATTGTTTGTTGCACGTGTAACTATTTTGGAGCGAGAGACGGGATTCGAACCCGCGACCTTCTCCTTGGAAGGGAGACATTCTACCACTGAACTACTCTCGCGAACGAAGTGAGTGAGAGCAAGCTTGCTTACTCTCGCACGAGTATAACGAATGCGAGTGCTCAACGAAGTGACAACTCTCGCAGTTAGGAAAAGTAGAAAACTATACATTAGATTACTACTCTAACCTGGTAATACTTTACTTTCTTACTAACTTCTCACTCGATTTCACAAGACATTCTATCACAACAACTTTGATCTATATACTTTTGTCTTACAATTTAGTAGCCAGTCTTTTTTAAGATTTCTCTTCTTTTTCTTTCAAACTCGCTTTTTGTTATTTTGCCTTGGTTCAAAAGTTCTTTTAATCTGTCTAAAGATTTTTCGTATATGTGAATGCCCTCTGGCTGGTGTGTTTCTTTGGGTCTTTCTTTTGCAAGAGCGTAGTAGATTTTTTTATCAATTAATTTCTTTGCTTTAGATGCATAATCTTTAAAGACGTAGCGTAGTTCGAGGTTTTGAATACCACTCGTTACAATTTCAAGGGACGCAAATATTATACCCTTATGGAGATTTACTTGTACGATGTGGCTATAGGGCAATGTAAACTCATTTACATAGAATAAGCCTCTTTTTCTAAATATTACCGCTTCGTCATAAAGTTCTAATCTTGGTGGGAATATTGTTTTGTTGTAAATGGGGTGTCCCCATATTGAGTATAGTAGGTGTGGCATTTCTGTTTGTATTTTATCACTTTAGTGCTTTCTACAGTTTCTATAGGTTTTTTGGGAGTTTTAAAATAGTTTTTATTACTGGTGTGTTGGGGGGGGGGGGGGGGGGGGGGGGGGGGGGGGGGGGGGGGGGGGGGGGGG
>CAYLVW010000002.1:58246-212423 GCA_964387275.1 uncultured Candidatus Saccharibacteria bacterium | reverse complement strand
CAGACTTTCGTCCATTGTGCAAAATTCCCGATTGCTGCCTCCCGTAGGAGTGAGGTCCGTTCTCAGTACCCCTCTGGCCGTCCGTCCTCTCAGACCGGCTACCCGTCGTAGGCTTGGTAGGCTATTACCCCACCAACTACCTGATAGGCCACAGGCTCATCTCAAACCGGCTTGCGCCTTTACTCTTGCGAGACTATCAGGTATTAATCCCAGTTTCCCGGGGCTATCCCTGTGTTTGAGGTAGATTCCTATGTATTACTCAGCCGTTTGCCGCTAAGCAAAGTATTACTACCTTGCTCCGCTCGACTTGCATACCTTAGGCACACCGCTAGCATTCATCCTGAACTAGGATCAAATTCTCAAATAAACATACAAGACTAGCTTGTATGCTTCGCTTACTCATATGATAGGTAAGCGAAGAAACATTCTTTTTGCCTTTCAAATCTCGAATTGGCTTTTAAGATTGAAAGATCTCCTTCTTACAGGAGATTTTGCAGAAAATCTGCAAAGCCTTCTTGCTTATCAAACATCTGTTTCTAATGTCTGATTTCCTTACTCTTCTTAATGTGTGTATTAAGAAGATGAGAATATTACGTTGTTACACGCAATATTTTCACTAGCAAATTATTCGATTATCAAAGTTCGATTCAATCTTGAAATTGACGAGCTAAACTTTAACACACGAATGTGAAAAAATCTAGATAGTTATACGGAAAAACAAATCCTATTATAGAAATGGATCGTGATAACCCCATCAACTCAAGTAACAGCACCTTATCAGGATAGCAATTTACAGTCAAGGGGGTTTGTACTACAATAAGCACCCTACTGTGGAAAAGGAGACAGCATGAATTTGGCGGTGGGAAAAACGGATCAACTTGATGTCACTATGACCCAAGTTGAAACCTACACTTACAAAACCTACTCACTACTTGTTGTTAAAGTAGCAAGCCCAAGATTTTCTCTTAGAATCCCTAAAGGTACCGCTATCGTTGCCGCTGAGTGGGATGCAAGAGACCAAAAATATCGATTGAAGTACACTTGTAGTAAACCACCATTCAAAGTTAATGGAAATATGTATGATGCGGAGTGGGTTGGGTTTGAAAATCAACCTAGCGATAACCCCTTCGACGAGGATAGGTATCTTAAAGCAATGGAAAAGGCTGGAACACTAATCGGGATGGGGCATGTGAGAGATGCAATTTCTATGTTTAAAGAGCTTGGTGGTTATACAATTGTCGGACGTGCGTCAGTTAACTCATTGAAGGAACTTATTATTGATGGTATCGAGTACGACAGAGTTCAACCGCTGAAGTAAGGTGCTATAGCACAAATCACACATTAGAGTGGTTTGTGCTTTTTTTAAATCAACAAGGGACTCAAAAACAATAATCATACTTATTTATAAACTTGTTATTTACTTCTATAATGGGGTTTAAGAAACTATTGAGTACGAAATATAATCTGTAGCAAAAATCTTGCTTAAAGTCACTGGTGTGCTTTCTTTTTTGTAAATAGGCGTGCACGTAATCAGATCTATATGGATAGCGTTATACTCCGGCCATGTGTGAGCAACAAGGTTTGAATTGGACAATATATAAGTTATAGTCATTCCCTGTTTTGGAAAACTAGTTACTTTTGTATCTAATACCTTAAGCTTATGCTCTAAACAGAAAGCCCCAAGACAGGACATCAAGCGATTTTTAGAAAGTAAGGTGGAGTTAGGCACCTTATTGATCCTATATACTATATGGTCTACGAATGGAAACCTTTCCTCTTTAGTAGACTCAAAAGTATAGATATGGGTCTTTGCGCTGTCTTTTAAAGGGGTACTAAAAGGCGTTACCCTTAAAATATAACATGAACTGGAATTACCAATAGAATCAGCATTTGTATAAGATATTACCTTGTCATACTTCTCCTCTAGGTACAAACGATATTTACCAAAAAGCTCCTGAATCTTTAAAAACTTCTCCGGCGACTTAAAACTATTACCATAAAATAGAAATAATCTGTTAGTATAAGACTTTTTTGGATCTTTCAAAAAAGATAAGGACCTGGAAATAAACAGATCAACACCGGGTACAGTATAGGGGGGATCAGTTACCACGCAATCAAAAAAATTTGTGTGCAATACAGGATCTTTTCTTGCATCATAAAGAAAAAACTTTATCGTAGCAGAAAGTTTTTTTGCTTCTTCTTCAATTATGCTTAATAAATTCTGGTCTATATCGCAAACATAAATATTGGCTTTCGCACCCAACAAGACAAGCGCAATAGACACTAGGTCATCGTCTCCTAGTAACAAAATGTTCATTCCTTCTTCCCCGTACCCCTTAGACATAAGTATTTTAGCTTTTGTAATAGAACTTTGAGGGGTAGCAAAAAACTGGTCAAAATCTCTAATGGGTTTAGGACCTTTAGTCTCTCTGATCTTGATGAGATATTCTTCTATTTGTGGATCCGAAAAAGCTATTGATTTCCACGAGTATGGTTTCAAATTAGTAGGTAAAGACTCACTTCCTAAAAGCTTTCTTACATACCTAATAGTCTCAACAGGAAGCCCTGTTTCGACCGTCAACTGTTCATTTGTAGGAGTAATAGTATTACTCAATAAATACAACAACCCCTCTATCTCAGCTCCTAGAAGCTCAGGAATTTTAGATTTAATTGATTCAACAACTTTTAATGACATATCTTTTATTAGTAGAAATAGGTAGCTACAAAAACCAGTCCACTTGATGCAAATTATACACATGCAAAGCAAGTTAAACAAAATTATAGGTTATTTTTGTGCCGTTTGCATATTGTGTATTAGGGGATTCGTGGTAGATGTTACGTACGCAGAGGTCTTAGAGGCTGTTAAAGTAAGTAATTTGCAGCACGTTAAGGATTTGGTAGCTGGTAGCTCTTTTGTTGGGGCGGGCCAGTTTGATACCCGATTCTGGCTTTATACTTCTGGAGTAAACGGCTTTTTCAAAACTACAAAACCCACTACGTACTGGCCCGCCCAAACAGACAAAATTGCAAAAGCAGGTGTAGTGGAACTTAAATATAAAGACAAAACACTACTAGCATCCTCCGCCTACACGGATGTTGGAATAGAAAACAGTCTCTTCATATCAAAAGACGAGGGAGAAACATTCATGTCCATTGGAAAGATACTACCAACCTACAGTGCAGACTACTGTAATAACACCTACTATCAAGGAAGTAGCAGTGGAAGATTATTCAAACTAACTCAAGAAAACTTCAACACTAAATCTTGGGAAGCCCTAAACCTAGGAACAAACTTTGTAGAAAAAATATATAAAGTTACCTGCCTTGGAAATAAGCTAATTGTAAATACCGAAATTGAAACATTCATTAGCCAAGATGGGGGATCTACCTTTACAAAAAATTTGTATTTATCCGGCCAAAGAATCAGAACATCCTACATAGATGACTCAATAGCAATACTTGGAACTCATAACTACGGTGGTTCATACATCAGCAGAGATGGGTTAAATAGCTGGAGCAAACTAGCCGTTACAGAAAATGCCAATGTAGGAGACATATCAGAACTCGGAGGAATAATATACATACTTCTCATCTACCCCGGAGAAACCAATGAAACAAGGCTGCTTATGGGAGATGGAAATAGATGGGAGGTATTTTCTCTATCTCCAAAACTATACATGTTCGGAAATTTAGTTGCCTATTATGATAATGGCCCTAAAATACTCTATTCTGATCAAACCTCGGGAATACACAGTGTTACACCACCAATACCGCAGCCTTCCGCAAACCCAATAATGGGACTTCCATGGGATATCAAAAACCCGGAAACATTTACAGACTATATAACTTCTTATTTTGATCATGAGTATCCCTTACTTGGGTATAATTATTACGCAGAGATTCAAGATATAGCTTCCACTACAACAAATTTCCTAGGTGAAACACAACCAATACCGAAGCTGTACTACTCTTCACATGATGGGATCGACTTCAAAGTTCCTTTTGACACCAAAGTGCTTGCAACAAACTCAGGAACAGCATCTTACTACTACTGCAAGGATTGTGGCCATACAATCAAAATTGACCACAATAATGGTTACCAATCCATCTACATGCATCTACAAAAAGAAGATTTAGTAACGAGTACTTATAACAACGCTGTCCCAGTAAACAAGGGGGATGTGATAGGTAAAGTAGGGATGACAGGAAAAACCTCAGGACCGCACATTCATTATGCAGTACAAATAGATAAAAACTTAAATGGAAGCTTTCTTGACGACTACCCAGGAAATAAAACAGACCCATTTGGCTGGCTATCTCCAATCAAAGATGATCCTTGGCAATACTATGTTTGGCAAGATGTACTAGGCTACCATGAAGGTTCTGAAAGCAGCTACTTATGGGAACAACAAATACCTGAAGTAACAAAACGAATTGAAGAAACAAACAAAAATATAGTATTAGGTAATAAAACAATTGATATTAATAGCCAAGAAGGAACATGGAAAATTACAAATAGCTTTTTGCCCAAAGACTCTCCACTCTCTTTTATTGAAGGTACTTCTGTAAGTATTAGGCTTATAGATATGTTGGGTAATGATATAAATTCTTTGGTTCAACCAATAACACTAACAATTGATATAACAGACGCTATACTAAGCTACTACGATGCTCAAAGTATAAAAATATACACATATAACAATCAAACAAGCACTTGGGAGGCTATAGTTTCTTCACTAGATGTTCTAACAAAAACAGTGTCCGCTCAACTAAGCCACCTTTCAGATTACGCAGTATTTGCAAAACCAAAACAGATACCTACTACTAAAGTAAAACTAGCTTACTTGGATAATATAGTTTATTTATATTATGAGAACAACTCAGAACCAGAAAACACGTCACTAATTTACTCATTAGATGGTCAAACAACGTGGGAACAATATAGAGCCCCTGTCAGTAATGTTGAAATAACTGGCAGCATTTTCTATACAACCATAGATACGGAAGGCAATTTAGGTGAAATACAACAATTTACCCCAAATAATCAGCAAAATTATAAACTACTAGATAGGATAATATTTAAAGAAGCTTTGATAACAACTAAAGAATAACTCCTCCAAATGTAACCTCATCGCCAACATAAAATACTGCACTTTGCCCAGGAGCTACACCAAAAGTCTTATTTTGTAGTGATACTGTAAGGTTGTTGGTTACGCTATCTTTAGAAACAACGCACTCTAGTAACTCACCAAGGTGCCTAATTCTAACCAAACATTTCAGCGGAAAGGTTAAATCGGGTTTAATTTGATTCAGTAACTCTACTTCAAAAGAATCTCTTTTTGCCTGCTCGTAGCTACCAACAACAAGTATATTATTAGGTATGTCTTTGGAAAGCACATACATAGGCATCCCAACGTATTTGGTAACTTCAAAACCATGCCGCTGCCCTATTGTATAGAAATGGGCGCCATCATGACAACCAATAACTTGGCCCTTGGTATTAATAACGTCTCCAGGTTTTTCAGGTAATCTATTTTTAAGAAAATCTTTTATATCTACCTTGCCTACAAAACATATACCCATACTGTCCGGTTTAGTTGCTGTAACAAGCTCTAGCTCCTTTGCGATAGACCTAATCTCTGATTTCCTCATACCTCCGACCGGAAATAGTGCTCTGGACAACTGATCCTGACTTAGAGTGTACAAAAAGTATGACTGATCCTTGCTAGCATCCACACCTTGGTGTAAGGAGGTGTAGGAGTTATTTCTTACAACTCTGGCATAATGACCCGTAGCTACAGCGTCAAAGCCATTGCCTGCAGCCCACTCCAAAAACATCCCAAACTTTATTTCCTTATTACAAAGCACATCAGGATTGGGTGTCCTGCCAAGTGTGTATTCAGAATAGAAGTACTCAATTACCTTCTCTTTGTACTCCTTTACAAAATCCAACCCCTCAAACTTAATACCTAACTTTGTAGCTACTGCAACAGCATCTGCTCTGTCCTGATCAGCAGTACAACCATCTCCTTTTGAATCCCAACACTTTATATGCACACCTGTTACATCGTAGCCATCTTTCATTAATAGGTATGCAGAAACAGAGGAATCTACGCCTCCACTAAGACCTATAGCTACTTTTTTTATTACAGGAGCTGCTACTGCCATACGAGAAGGATTATACACAGGAAAAAGCTAAACAAAAACTTGCGACTTCTACAATTTCCCCTAGTTTAAAACCAAGTTTATCTTTGGGAAACCCACAGTAAAATAAAGACCGTCTCTAGGCTATGAAATTGTAAGCTTACACCTTGCTACAGCAATCTCCATAACACCGACCAGTCTTTTAATTATTGCCAGTGCTTCATCATAACTTAGTTTTCTAAAATTATGAGGAAAATAATGAAATACTTGATTTCGTCCTTTGCGCCACATTTCCCACATCTCCGAAGCAACATCCTCTCTACTATCCTTACCTCCGCTAAGTTTTTTATATACAGACGTTAATTCATGGATATAGCTTGGGTTTAATATCCTTCCTATCCTGATGTCATCGCCATAGTACTCATCTTCTTTAATCATTCCAAGATCTAGAAATAATTTCTTCAAAAACCCCTCATAACCCTTAGAAAAAGGAAACACTAAATAAGAATAATCGGATATTACGTTTTTATTGGGCAACTCCTCGGCTAACCTCAACAAAACCTCACCATCAGTAATCAAATCCCTAATCTCAACAGATAAGTAATTCCATAGTATAGATTTCCTACCAACAAGTTCCATTTAAATATTGTATTGGATTTTCTTATACTAGGAAATACATAGAAGGTAAAAAGGGCTTTATCAGTAACACCTACATTACAACAAGGTCTTTATAACAAACCCTACTTACAGCAAATACTACAAACAACAAATAAACTATATTAGTAAGGCAACTTCCTCAAACTTAGAGTCCCAAGCTGTCAAATCAACACGCTTGACATAACTATAGGATAGTAGTAATATACTAATAAGCAAATTTGCTGTCTAAATCGAGGCAGCGAGTATTCAATAGGAGGTCTGATGACAACCAGGGACACCAACCCAGCGAAGAATGGTACGACGAAGTCCACCAGCGTTGGCGCCGGCTTCCCCAAGCCCACCCCCAGGGTGACCGGCTCGGTCAAGAAGCCTAAGAAACGCGCCTGGTGGAAGGTCTGGGGAAAGGAAGAGTGGCAGCCCGAGCGCTAATCCCCCCCCCTTCCCAGACCAACCCCGCCCCAACCACAAAAACAAACACAGATTTATCGTGTTATGTTATGTGGATGGGAGCGGGGCTTTTTAATGTCACTGCAGCAAAGTAAACGCTCACAAGTTAAAACATGGGGCTTTTCTAATTTCTTTGCACTGTATAACCAAGCTTTGCTTAGGTAAAACTGCACGCACAAACTAAAACAAACAGACCTGCGCTAGGAAATTATGAGGTTATTTACTAAAAACAGGGCCTTCTACAAACTCAGTGATAGATTTAATAGGAAGTATAGCAACGCTGTAAGATGTAGAGCTTTCACTCATTGTAACTACCTCGACATTATCTAATTCCCCCGAAGATTCTATATCAAAACCCTGTGTATTTGCTCCCCAACCAGCCCTAACATATAGCTTTAGATACTCATATGAACTCCAATTTGGGTCGATGTAAACATTAACAGTATTGTTAACCCCACTACCACCACTAGCAGTAGCTAAACGCCTGCCACTGGACACTGATTGCTTACACTCTTCTAAAGAAACGCAACCGGTCTGTAATAAATCCCAAACACCAACACCCGAATTAACCGTAACACTAAAACCAGGCTTATTTGGTAATTTTGAGTCTGCTGTGCCCATCACATCATTACTAGATGAGGAATTGAAGTTGTTTGTAGAAATCCAAAATATGAGAGGGACCAAAACCAGTACTAATACAAGTACTAAAATTAATGGAACAGTGAATCCTTTTCTCATATGAAAATGAACTCATATTACAGAGGTGGTGTCAACAACTTTTTTGCTTATTTTTGCTACGGATACAATAAAAACTGGTAGTAACTTTAGTACTCAATTTTCGGTTTTTATTTGGCATTAAAGGGCACTGCTTCGTGTATGAAATGGTTTTGAAATTTAATAAGTATCCCAAGCTCATTTTAATAAAGTATGCTTAGCAAATCACTTCAATAGAGGTGTTGTATAATCGGTTTATGAAAGTTGCAATAGTTCACGATTATCTAAACCAATACGGCGGCGCAGAAAAAACCTTAGAATCTTTGTTGGAAATCTACCCCAATGCAGTAATTTACACAGGAATCTATAATCCAAATGCAGTATCAGAACAAATAAAAAAACACACGATCATAAGTCCCACAAATTCACTCTTACTATCGTTTCCAAAATACTTCACTTTTTTAATGCCTTTGATTTTTGAGAGTTTTGACCTCAGAGAATATGATCTAATCATCTCTAGCGGCACAGCTTGGGCAAAAAGTGTAATAACGGACGCAGACCAACTGCATATTGCGTATATTCATACTCCCCCAAGGTTCTTATATGGGTACAGTGTTGAAAGCCAAATTAGAGACAAATGGTACTTTAAACCAATAGTAAGTGTACTAGACGCCTTTTTAAGAGTTTGGGATTTTGCTGCAGCTCAGAGACCTGATTTTTTAATTGCTAACTCCATTGAAGTAAGAAATAGAATTGAAAAGTTTTACAAACGAGGGGCGACAGTTATATACCCACCGGTAGAAGTTAATTACAAAAATAAAGAAACAGAGATTCTAAAAAAAATAGACAAAAAATACTACCTTGCCCTAGGAAGACTTGCAGCATATAAGAATTTTGACCTCTTAATAGAAACTTTTAGAAACTTAGACACAACCTTGGTGATTGCAGGCACAGGCCCGGAAGAAGAAAGACTTAAGTATTTATGCCCAAAAAATGTAATAATGTTGGGAAAAGTAACTGAAATAGAAAAACATGAGTTGTTAGAAAACTGCTTAGGACTTCTTTTCCCAGTAGTAGACGAGGACTTTGGAATTGTGCCTGTAGAAGCCCTAGCGCACGGTAAACCAGTACTGGCCCATAGATCAGGTGGGGTTATTGAAACTATCCGAGAAAACATTGATGGTGAGTTTTTTACCGAAATAAATACAGAATCTCTAAAAGTAGCGTTTACAAAATTTGATAATAATATTTCTTCGCAAAAATATAATCCAACGGAGATCAAAAAACGTGCTGCACTTTTTGATAAAGAAACCTTTAAAAACAAGTTCGTTAGCTTTGTAGAAGAAAAGAAAAATGCCTGAATTACCAGAAGTACATACAATATCAACGGACCTGAATGGAAAGATTTCCGGTCACACCATCATAGATGTAGCTATTTTCGGCGGATATACTGCCCTTCCAAATAACAGCACCTTGCTAAAAAGTGTAAAAGGAAAAAAAGTTACGAAAGTGGATAGAATTGCTAAAAACATTAGATTCCATATAGAAGATAAATCCTACATACTAATCCACCTAGCGATGACAGGACAGGTGTTAATTAGGGACACTAAACATAAACAAGATAAGTTTGTGCGGATGATTTTCACAATGGAGAGTTCAAAAAATGAAACATACCACGTCAAATTTTGTGATATGAGAATGTTTGGAAAAGTAGTTGCAATGGAAGAGCATCAGATAGAAAACTTCAAATTAAAATATGGGCCAGAACCTATATCAGCCGCCACAACGCCAGAAGTTTTTTACAAACAAATCAAATCTAAGCGAACAAACATCAAGAATGCTCTGCTAGACCAAAGTATAGTATCAGGTCTTGGTAATATATACGCTACTGATGCGCTATTTAAGGCTGGGGTCAATCCATACACTCAAACCCAAGACATTAACCTTGAAACCGCAACTAGGTTATTAGAAACATCAAGGCAAGAATTACTCGAAGGCATAACCCACAGAGGTTCTACACTAGATGACAAAATGTACATTGATGCTTTTGGTAATGAAGGGTCACACCAAAACCATTTCAAAATATACAGCAAGGTGCACTGCCCTAGTTGTAGTAGTGATGTTGTATTCTCTAAATTAAACGGTAGAGGTACATACCACTGTCCTGTATGCCAGCCCCTAGGTAACCAAAAAAGGTTGTTGTAATGAATATAAAATCTCTATCACTGAAAGATATCCGTAGTCATAATAGCTTCAAGATAGATTTTGATAACCAAAACACTCTGATTTTAGGACCCAACGGCATAGGCAAAACCAACATTCTTGAGTCTATTAGCCTGCTATCAACCGGAAAATCATTTCGGGCAGAGCACCTTAGAGACATTGTAAGCTTTAACCAAGAATTTGGAAGAATAGAAGCTCTAATAGAAATAGAAAATGATGACTTGTACAACTTAGAAATGATTCTAAAAATTAACCCAGCTTTCGAAAATGCCATTACAAGAAAACTTAAAATTAACAAAGTTCCAAAAACACTAGCAAAATTCACAGAACTCACTAAATCAGTGCTCTTCACACCGGAAGACATACAACTACTTACTGGCTCACCATCTGAAAGAAGAAAATTTATGGATGGGGTGTTGAGTCAAATAAGTTACCAGTACAAAAAATCACACTCAAATCTGATCAAAGTAATACGCCAAAGAAACAAGCTTTTTGAAATAATTGCAGAAACACAAAATAGCTATGATCAATTAGAGTTTTGGGACAACGAACTTATAAAAAATGCAGGAATTATCCATGAAGAAAGAAAAAAATTTATGCAATATCTAAAAACTCAGATTGAGAAACATGGAAATGTACTAGATAATCAAAACGCTTTATTTGAAGTAAACTATTTCCCAAACCTTATAACTCCTGAAAGAATCCAAGAATATAGGCATAAAGAACTTGGAGCACAAACCACTTTAATTGGGCCTCAAAGGGACGATTTTCAAATTTTAAGAAGTGGCAGGGACGTTTCAAAGTATGGCTCAAGGGGACAACAACGTACGGCGGTACTTGCTATTAAACTTTCGGAGATTGATTACATTGAATACGTATCTAAAGTTAAACCAGTGTTACTTTTAGATGATATATTTTCAGAACTCGACGAAACCCACAAAAAAAATGTTTTAGAAGTAATCTCTGACAGACAAACCATAATAACCTCAGCAGAATCAATTGAGTTTTTTAAAGCAAAAATAATCAAACTTTAAACCTACTACAAAACTGCGGTAAATATGCGAGAATAGTATCATAATTTGTTGATATGTTCATACCTGAATACACAGTAACTACAAAGATAATTAACGGGATAGGCTCTATTGAGTATGCAAAAGGTGTAATTGAAAATACTGTGGTAATGCCCTCCTGGGATAAACAACTAAAAAAAGAAGCTGTGATTAGAATCCTAAACGGTAACTTAATTGAGTTAGGAACCTCCATAAAATATGAAGAACTGAAAAAATTTGTAGATGGAATATCTGCACATCCGTCTATTCAAATTAGAAACCTATATAACGAGATTCAAAATCTAGACGCAGTTCCTGCAAACATTGAAATTGATGAGGCGGTTCTTAAAAGTTCGCATAAAAACTTATCTAAAGAATTACTCCCTGAAAACAAACTTGGAGCCTATAGGGGTATTAAGATCCCAGGTTCACCAAACCCTGAGGAAATTTTGGTAGAAATGGTGGAATTTTTTGATTGGTATGCTTCAGCAGAAGCTCATGAGACCCACCCACTGATTAAAGCAGCAATAACTAAAGCCCAAATAGAAAGAATAATACCCTTTGAGATGACTAATGACGTTATAGCAAATCTCGCTGCGTATTATGTTTTGTATAGTGAAAACTATAAAATAAATAATTGGTTTTCTTTTGAAGAACATTTTAATAAAAGCAGAACCACACATGAAAAAATCGTGTACAAAATATCTGAAAATGATTTGGATTTCACTGAATATATAGAGTACTTCATAGACAACATGAACTACGAAGCCAATAATCTTAAAGAAAAGGTAAAACTACTATCCAGGGAAACTAAAATATCTAAAGCGACCGGTAAAAACAAACTAACACCAAGACAACAAAGAATTGTAGAATACCTTCAAGATTATGGTGTTTTATACAATAGAGACTTTGGAAAAATATTTCCGGATGTCTCGGAAGATTCGGTACTTAGAGATTTGAAAGCTTTAATAACCCAAGATGTAGTGATTAAAGTAGGAACGACAAAGTCATCAAGATATGAATTAGCTTAGAAAAGTTTCATACGATAAGTCACCTCACTACACAAGAGGGAAAGAAACAGATTTAGTTGGAAGCTTGCTATAATTAGAGAGTGAAGTTCTCAAAACTAACCGATTATCTAACTAAAATAGATGCAACTACTAAAAGATTGGAGATAACCTCATTAATTAGCGAGTTATTGGAAGAACTTACTGAAGATGAGATAGAAACTGCGGTTTTTCTAATCCTTGGGTATCTAAAAGCTCCTTATGAAAACCCAAAGTTTTCAATTGCAGAGGAAATGATGATCAGGATTTTGGTAAATTCTCTTGAAAATCAAACCAAAGAAAACGTGCAAAAAGAGTATGGGGAGATTGGGGACATGGGTGAGGTATACGAAAAACTGAGTGATACTAATAAAACATCCTATTTATCTATACAAGATGTGCACAAAAGTCTAGTGGAAATTGCTGAAATATCAGGAACAGGTTCTCAAGAATTAAAAGTAAATAAAACTACAATATTATTGAGAAAGTTATCTCCAAAAGAAGCTAAATATGTGATTCGAATGATACTAGGTCAAACCAGGTTAGGGTTTTCTGAATTAACAATTATATCCGGACTTGCTGAGATGATTGGAGATAAAAAATTGGCTAAAAAGATTGAAGAAAGATACTCAACATACCCAAATATAGGGAAGTTGGTGCAGTTAGTAAAAAAATTTGGAATAACAGGACTGGAAAAGATCGGCATTGAGATAGGTATACCAATTCTCGCTCAAAGATGCCAAAGGGTTTCTGATGCAAAAGAAGCCATTGAGAAGATGGGTGAAGTTTGGGCTGAATTTAAGTTTGATGGAACAAGAGTGCAACTACATATGGATAAAAATAAAGAACAAGATCTCTCAAAAATAACGCAGGAGAGTCTTTTTGATACCGGCAGTGGAAAATATTTTGTTAAAACATTCACTCGTAATCTGGAGGAAACAACAAATCAATACCCGGACATAGTAGAGGCAGCTCTAAAACAATTGAATGCAGAATCAGTAATACTTGATGGAGAAGCAATAGGTTATGACAAACATACAGGGGAATTCTTACCCTTTCAAGAAACCATACAAAGAAAACGAAAGCACGGAGTTAGTGAAACAGCACAGAATATTCCACTAAAATATTTTGTCTTTGATATTTTGTATTTAGATGGTGAGGATCTTACAACAAAAACATTGAAAGAACGTCGAAAAATCTTTGAAGGCATCTTGAGAAAAGGCCAAGTAATTGAACCATCTACATATTTTGTAACAAGTACAGAAGATGAACTAAACGATGTATTTACGGACGCTAAGAGTAAAAATCTTGAAGGTTTGGTCATCAAAAAGCCAGAATCTCCATATCAAGCCGGGGCAAGATCCTACAACTGGGTGAAGCTAAAGGCAGCTCAAGAAAAACTTTTGGACGATACAATTGATGCAGTGATCCTGGGGTATTATTTTGGACGTGGAGTTAGGGCAGGATTTGGCGTGGGAGGCATCTTAGTGGGCATCTGGGATGAAAAAGAAGAAGTGTATAAAACGTTAACTAAAATCGGAACTGGGTTAAAAGACGAAGATTTTATATATTTAAAAGAAATTTGTGACAAAAACAAAGCTAAAGAGAAGCCAAAGAATGTAATTGCCGATAAAATCTATACCCCAGATGTATGGGTTAACCCAAAAATTGTAGTAGAAATGGCTGGAGACGAGATCACACCATCAGAAACACACTCAGCAGGTTACGCTGTACGATTTCCAAGATTACTAAAATTTAGAGCAGATAAAGGCTCTAAAGATATTACTACTCTAAATGAGATAGTGGACCTACAAAAGCTTCAGAAAAGAGCGTATTACTCTGGTAAATAACAGGTTTCTGAATATCTGCAAGTACACTTATAAGCCTTAAAGAAAACCTAGAGTATGGCCTGTGAAATCTACCGATATGTACAATATACTTTCTAACACAGGCAGTTTTTAGTAAAAATCTGTAAATAATATATAATCATTTTAGGAATATTTATTTTGGTGCGTTGCACCAGCTCATTAAATGAGCGATAGGAGAAAAATGGAAGAAACAAAAACAGAGTCTACTACTTCTGCGCAAACAAATGGTTCCGAAAAACCATACAACCTTGAACCTAATGTAGAGGCAGCTCTTGCGTATGTGTTAGGAGCTCTTTCAGGAATAATTGTCTTCTTATTAGAAAAGAATAATAAGTTCGTTAGATTTCATGCAGTACAATCAATTGTAACTAACCTTGCTTTTTTTATAGTAGGTATAGTAGCAGGTTTTGTACCAATCATAGGTTGGATTATTGCAGCATTGTTACCATTAGGTAGCATTTTACTTTTCTTATTCTTAGCTTTCCAAGCTTATAATAAGAAGGAATTTGAAGTTCCAGTGTTAGGAAAGATAGCAAAAGATTTTGTAAACAAACAGTAATCTTTTGTTAGTAAGTTTTGACTTTATTGGGGGGGGCCGAAGGCCCCCCCCCTTACTCAGAACCTCCGTAACAAAAAAACACAAAACATGTCCCACATCCAGCCTATAAACTCTCAAATCTTTCAGACAGCAGACTAAGGTATAATCTACGGATGATGCAAAACATATCGGAAATACTAAAGAAAAAAGGGCTAAAAAAAGACGCAAGAAACTCATATGAGTACCAAGCTTATGGAAATAGACTCGCAGAAGAACTCCACGATACTAAAAAAAGAACTCTATATATAAAACTTGCGAAAAATGAAGACAGGAACCTACTTGAAGTAGCAAGAGAATATGTAATGAGATCGGAAAATGCAACCACAAAAGGAAAATTATTTATGTGGAAGCTATCACAGCTAAAAAACCCAGAAAAAAATAAAAAAGTTGAAACAGAAACTAAAAACAAATAGAATCTATTCAATGCTTATAAAACTGCTTAATCACTACAAGATTCCCTTACTGGCTTCGGCTGTTATATGCATCTCTCTTATAGCGTTATTAGTTGTAAAAGAGCCGTTTGTAATAGGGCTTATAATAGTAGGTTGCTTAGCAGGAACATTCATACTAGATCTTGATTATTTTATATATGCCTACTTCACTGATACTGATAAGGATTTTTCAAAAACATTTAGAGCTTTTATCAAGCACGGAGATTTAGCAAATGCTTTTAATTACCTGGAAATACATAAAAACTCTATTCAGGACAAAATTTTAAACAGCGGGTTATTTCAAATTGCGTTAGCTGCTTCAAGTCTGATTGTCGTTGCGGCAAGGACAAATGCCTTAGTTCAAGCTTTAGTACTATCAGCGTTTCTCAATTCTATATATAGAATGTATGAATTTTACTTTAAAGATCAAATCGATGAATGGTTTTGGGCGTTCAAGTTTAAACTGGATAAGAAATTTATTGTTATATACTCGTTGGTACTACTGGGTATACTGTTCTTCTCTGTTACACAACTCTACTTTTACTAATGTACGGACTTCTAATTGTAATTGGAATAATCTTAGGACTACTAATATCTAGGCACTTTCTTAAAGAAAGGGGTTACTATGAAAGTGAATATTACTGGAGAACAATCTTCTGGCTCGTAGTTAGTGGGGTTATAGGAGCAAGAGCATATCATGTAATAGATTACCTGGGCTACTATAGCCAAAACGTACATAAGATCCCCGCACTATGGGAAGGAGGGCTAGGTATCTATGGGGCTTTAATTGCTTGTTTGCTGGTACTAAAAATGCTGAATTCTCCAAAACTGGGTAGAATTTTGGATACATTAGCGCTGGTTGCCCCATTAGTACAAGCAATAGGGAGATTAGGAAACTATTTTAACCAAGAGCTTTACGGAAAAATTACCAACTTACCCTGGGGTATTAGTATAAGTAGTAACAATTTAAAATATCACCCGTTATTTGCTTACGAAGCAGTACTTAATGTAATACTTTTTACAACCCTATTATTTCTGTACAAAAGAGATAAATACAAACAGGGCAAACTAGTACACCTATACCTTATTGGGTACGCAGCAATAAGATTTGCTCTGGAAGGGTTTAGAATAAACCCTTGGAGTGTGGCTGGGTTGAATGTAGCACAGTTTATATCTATACTCATAGCAGGCGTTTCTTATGCAATTTATACAGACATTATTAAAACCGAAAAACCTAAAAACAATTAGAATAGCTCTTGCTATAACTGGCATAGGAATTTCACTATACCTCACATACACAAAACTCACATTCTCACCAATAATCTGTAAATTTGGGGACTGTGATTTAGTACAACGTAGTGAATACGCTAATTTTTACGGAATCCCTATAGCATTTCTGGGAGTATTTTACTACCTAATACTAACAGTTTTGATTTGGTACAAAGATTTGGATACTAAATACATCAAGTTCATGGACAATGCCTTAATGTTCTGGGTTATTTGGGGTGTCGTATTTTCTACCTATCTAACGTACTTAGAAATATATGTAATTAAAGCCATATGTATGTGGTGTGTTTTCTCATATATTGTAGTGCTGAAGTTGCTAGCTACTGTGGTTGCAGAGAAATTTATCAATACTGGTGGAACGTCTACGGTGCCCTCTTCTCTTGAGAAAAGCTAACACATCCAAACGCTTGCACGTGGAAATCATTAGCTTTGACACCGGTAGAAAAAATAACTGCCCAATGAAAATACTATTTTCCTCGGACCATGGAGGACTAAAACTAAAAGAATATCTGATCAACTACTTAAAAACTCTTGGTATATTTGAGATTCAAGATTTTGGCCCAACCACTCATAACCCAGAGGATGATTACCCAGACTACGTTATCCCCATGATTAAACAACTGCAACAAGATACAAAAAATCAAAGGGCTATATCCATATGTAGAAACGGTGTAGGTGTATCAATCACAGCAAACAAGTATAGAGGAATAAGAGCAGCTCTTATAGCAACCCCAGAGCAAGCTAAGACATCAAGAACAGATGATAACTCAAATGTTCTGTGTCTACCAGCAGACTTTATAAGTAATGAGAGATCTTTGGAGGTTCTAAACACTTGGCTAGGAACAGAATTCGAGAGCCAGGCAAGACATTTAAGACGCCTTAATAAGATAGACATACTTGGTACAGGATACCCAAGCACCACAATCATACCCAGTATATTTGAAGAGTCACTAGAAAAAATAAAGACTAATATTAAAAAGGCTGAAAAATACTTTGACCTCATACAGGTAGATTTTGCTGACGGAAAACTTGTGGACGGAAAAACTTATCTTGACATGTATGAGATAGGAAAAATTAAAACTACGTCAAAAGTAGAGTTACACTTGATGTTAGAAAACCCACTCATAGCACTAAACAGCTACATACCTAACGTCACTAAAATATGTACCCAAGTTGAGGCGAACAATCTAAACGAATTCATTAAGAAATCCAAGGAATTTGGCTATCTGGTTGGATTTTCAGTTGACGTAGAAACCGGTTTCGAAGCTATAGAGTCATTTATTAGTAAGATAGACTACGTTCAATTTATGACCGTAAAAGCGGGTGGTTCTGGCAGGGACTTTGATAAAAAAGTGCTAAGTAAAATCAAGGCATTTAAACTAAAACACCCCAAACTCCCTACTCAAGTAGATGGTCATGTAAATACTGATACAATAGATGTTGCCCTACAACATGGTGCGGACTATGTAGCACCCAATTCAGCGCTATTTACAGGAGATATTGAAAAAAATATTATTAATTTACTAAAGAAAGCAAATAACTATGAACGCTAAGAAAATAAGAAAAGTAGCATTTTTGGGAGGTTCTCAATGGAAGCCTGGCGATCAGCCTTTTGAAGACGCAAAAGCTGTAGGAAAACTGCTTGCAGAAAATGGCTATGAAATAGTAAACGGAGGGGGTCCGGGCGTTATGAGAGCAGCTACAGAAGGGGCTCACAGCGGAGGAGGTAGATCTCTTGCCATAACGTACCATCCAAACAAACCCAAGACTCATTATGAAGGCGTCGACCCAAAAAATGAATTCGATGAGGAAATTATTACTTTAGATTATTTTGACAGAACAAAAGTAATGCTTCAAAACTCAGATCTTCATGTAGTATTTAACGGAAGTATAGGCACCCTAAGCGAACTAGGAATGAGTTGGGTAGTTTCTTGGATTCATGAACCAAACCATAAACCAATTATACTTTACGGTGATTTCTGGAAAGAGTTCATCACAGTAATTAAAAAAAATATGCTCTTGCGACACGGAGAAGAAATGCTTCTAGAAATCTGCACAACACCAGAAGAGGTTCTACAGTTTGTAAAAAACTGGCCAAATAGTGCAAGCGCAGCAGAGACATTAGTTTGACCATACGTATATACCTTGTACATAAACAAAAACATACAGCCTATAAGGGTTTGTTGATGGATTTTAGAAATAATATAAAGTATAATCTCGATACGAATTTTGTCAGCTAGTATGGAGGGTTGGCAGAGCGGTAATGCAGCGGGTTGCTAACCCGTGACGGGTTAAAAACCGTCCACAGGTTCGAGTCCTGTACCCTCCGCCAAAACAGACCTAAATCACACCCAAACCTAAATAACTTCTATATGTGGATTAGAAAACAAAAGTACTATATACTTTACTCATGAAATTCG
Organism: uncultured Candidatus Saccharibacteria bacterium; assembly: GCA_964387275.1. Taxonomy (GTDB): domain Bacteria; phylum Patescibacteriota; class WWE3; order UBA101185; family UBA10185; genus CAYLVW01. Next base: position 193,539 of record CAYLVW010000002.1, on the reverse strand, counting down.
ACAATATTCTTAGCTTTCTAGGCATGTCTTATTTAAATAAAAATACTCCTCAAGAAAAAATCGAAGATAAACCGGAGACAAAAAATTTAGATGAGGGATCAGTGCGACCCACAGGCCCAAAGGAAGTGTATTTAAAATGGGTGTCGCCCTCAAGAACAATGTTTTCCCAATACAGCTCAAAAGGTAAAAAAACTCTGGCAGTTATCGGTGTTGTCTTCTGCGTTCTCCTGGCTCTGATGCAAGAATTTGTACTAATATTTGCTATAGTAGCCGTTTTATACATGACGTATGCATTATCAAAAATGCAACCCGAAACAGTAGATATTGAAGTTTCATCCCACGGAATAAGATACGGTCAGACGGATTACTCATGGAATGACCTCTCCAGATACTTCTTTACCAAAGAAGGTACTCAAGAAATACTTGCAATTGATACATATAAAAGATTGCCTGCTAGACTCTTTCTACTAATAGAAGAGAAAGATAAAGTAAAGGCAGATGAAGTATTCTCAAAACATCTCACCAAATTAGAAAAAGAACCACAAACGGTCATCGACTCAGTATACAAAAAGGCTGTCTCAAAACTCAATCTAGAAAATACTAAGTAAAACTACTGGCTAGATCCCCACACCTTCCCTTTTAGGATAGAGAGTACCCAACATCAGGTTAACACCTAAAAAATCGGTAAATATAACCTTAAAATGAAATTCAAGGGCCTCACCCAGCAGAAATAAACCTGAATACTTTGATATAATCACTTCGCAGTACTTTCTAAGACTTATTATGGCCTCCCCAGTATTAACTGGCGTATAACATACGTTAAAAATTACGAATTACTGGCGCCTGTAGTTTAGTGGATAAAACACAGCGTTGCGGACGCTGGGACCGGGGGTTCAATTCCCTCCAGGCGCGCCAACTAAAATACCCACAACCATATGTATATATCAGGTTTACGGGTATACAATAAGAATATGAACACAGAAACAACAAATTCAATACCAAAATCTATAGACATCTTAAAAGAGTCTATTGAATTTTATAAAGAACATTTCAAAAAAGTAATAGTACTTTCTGGAATACATGCCATCCCCGCTTTTCTCGCATATTTTGTTTTTAACAACAATATGCTGGTTTCTACCCTACTTCTAATAGTTACAGGAGTATTTCAGTTATTAGGGTACATTGCTCTTTTAATCTATATCAAAGACCCAGATAAATACCCAAATGTGGTAGAAGCGTTTAAAGACGCTAGATTTAAAATACTTCCTTTGGTTTGGGTCTCTTTACTTAGTGGTTTAATTCTGATGCTGGCTACAATGTTATTAATAGTTCCAGCAATAATAGCTGGTGTGTGGTTTTCATTTATTGCATATATAGTAATTGAAGAAAATGTCGGTGGACTGAAAGCTTTAATCAAAAGCAAGATGTACGTTCAAGGCAACTGGTGGAACGTATTTAGAAAACTAGTTTTTATGGTGCTTGTGAGTATAGTATTTGGAGCTATATTTGGTGTAGTTATAAGCATATTAGGCGTAAATATCACAAATAATAAAGAACTTTTTGAACTTCTTACAAATTACCTATTAAACCCGCTTCTTACCCCTCTAATGGTGATCTTCAACTACAAACTATTTAAATTTATTAAAGTCAAAAAAGGTAACTTTGATGTTACTTCTACCAGAAACATGAAGGCAATCCTTATTGCAGCTGCAGTTATTGGAGCCATAGCGTTGCTAGGTCTCATCATAACAGCATCAATGGCTATAGCTAAAAACCCTAATGATTATTTAGCCATGACAAGAAACTCTAAAAAGATTTCGGATATATCATCAATCAGAAAATCAATAGAACAATATAGAGTTGATTCTGGAGACTACCCAAACTATCTAAAAGACTTAGAACCTAAATACACAAACTCTGTGTCAAAAAACCCAGATACAGGCCAAGACTATGAATATGTAAAGACCTCAAGTGGATATGAAATCTGTGCAGAACTCGATGCCAGAGAAAAAACCTGTTTAACACAGGATGTAGCGTTTGTAGAGTAATTATTTATTAAGGAAGCTATGCCGGAACTAGAAAAAATCTTAAATATCAACGAAAAAATCTTATGGAAAGGTAAGCCAATTTTTTGGCCATTCATACTAGGCAACATTGCTATATCTGTATTCGGAATAATTTGGTTGGGAATGTTCTTTCCTTTCATAATTGTAGCTATGATGGCCGGCGCAGAAGCCTCACCCATAATAGGAATAAACCCGGGAGTAGCAATTTTTCTAATGCCACACTTCTGGGTAGGCATTCTTATGACTTTTGGACCTATTATATACAACCTACTGGTTTATAAACATGTCTTATATGCTATTACAGACAGGAGAGTCCTTTTACAAACAGGTGTCATTGGTAGAGATTTCCAAATGATCGACTTCGATAAAATAACAAATGCTGAGGTAAACGTTGGAATACTAGATACCATACTAATGGGAGGCAAAACAGGTACAATAAAAATCTCCAGTGCAGGCACATTTGTAACTACTAAAAATGGTATAGCATCAAAGCCTTATGCACTTGCAAATATTGAGAGCCCCTATGAGATATTTAAAATGCTTAAAGGTGTTTCAATGGATGTAAAAACTGACATAGAGTACCCAAATAAGCTCAGGCCATCAGAAAATCCAGGATATACCACAGAATACACACCGAAAAAGTGACAGCATTCTTGTAATTAGCAGGTTTAGAGATAACGGATGCTAGCTTAACAGGGCTTTATACTCATCCCCATCGATAGTTTCCTTAGTAAGTAGAGCCTCGGATACTTTATCCAATACAGCTCTTTTTTCTGTGAGAATTCTCTTAGCTTCTGTATAGCAAGAAGAAATGATCTCATTTATTTCTGCATCAATTTTTGAAGCCACATCCTGGCTATAGTGAGGCATTTCGCCCATCTCTCTTGCTAACCAAAAACTACCATTCCTACCATCAAAAGATATAGGCCCTAGTGAGCTCATACCATACTCTGTGACCATTTTTCTTGCAAGTTTAGTAGCTCTGTCAATATCATCGGATGCGCCAACAGTTAACTCATTGAAAATAATTTCCTCAGCTGCTCTACCACCAAGCATTGTAGAAATTAACGATAGTATTCTTGTTTTAGTTTCATTGTAACGATCTCTCTCTGGAGGAAAACTTGTATGACCCAAAGAACCACCTCTTGCAACAATAGAAATTCTATAAACAGGGTCCATGTCTTTTACGTAAGTAGCAACTAAGGCATGACCTGCTTCATGGTAGGCAGTCATTCTTCTTTCTGCCTCAGTTTGAAGTGTTCTTCTCTCAGCACCAATAGTAACCTTTAAGGCAGCTTCTTCCAAATCAATGTTTTGAATAGAATCCCTACCTGCTCTTGCAGCTAGTATTGCTGCTTCATTTAGCATGTTCTCTAAATCAGCTCCAGAAAATCCTACAGTCTTTTTTGCAACTCTCTCAAAATTTACATCAGAAGCAAGAGGCTTACCTTTTGAATGAATCTCAAGAATCATCTTCCTATCATTTAGATCAGGGAGGGATATACTAACCCTTCTATCAAATCTACCAGCTCTAACTAAAGCTGGATCTAACATATCGGGTCTATTTGTAGCAGCCAAAACAATAACATTGGTTCTTGGATCAAAACCATCCATCTCAACTAGAATCTGGTTTAAGGTTTGCTCTCTTTCATCGTGACCCCCACCTATACCCATGCCCCTTTGCCTACCAATTGCATCAATCTCATCAATAAATACTAAACTTGGTTGGCTGGATTTTGCCATTTTGAATAAATCCCTTGCCCTAGCAGAACCAACACCAACTAACATCTCCATGAACTCACTACCAGCAACACTAAAAAAGGGCACCCCGGCCTCACCAGCAATTGCTTTAGCAAGTAAGGTCTTACCAACACCAGCGGGACCAACAAGAAGAATTCCTTTTGGAATACGAGCTCCTAGTTTTCTATACTTTTCTGGGTTTTTGAGAAAATCCACTATCTCAACCATTTCTTTCTTAGCTTCTTCGTTTCCAGCTACGTCAGAGAAAGTAATTTTGGAGCTCTCTTTGTTAAACATCTTGGCTTTTGATTTAGCAAAAGAAAAAATATCACCACTACTGGAACGCATCTGTCTAAAAATAAAAAATAAAATTAAAACAGGAATAGCTAAACTAAGTAAAGGTAATATCACTTGATCGAAAGATATACTATGTTCTACTTTAATCTCACCGGAAATTTTTTTTGGGTCTATCTCGTTGTTTTTTAACACCTCATCAAAACTTACACCAGATTCTTTATCAGTTTTAATGTTTGTACCATCTTTCAACTGAACCTTAATTGTATCTCCATCTACTACAACATTTTGGACCTTATCATCATTTATCAGTCTTAAAACATCACTTATCGGCTTGGTTTCAGCACCAATACCCCCACTGCCAAAAAAATCAAAAGCCATTAAAGCTATTACTATCAAAACAAGATAAAATAAGTTGTCTACAAAAAACTGCCTTGGATTATTAAACGGACCCAAAGGAGAATTACTATTAACTTTTTTCTTACTAAAAGACCCACCCTTACTCAAATTCTTTTTGGAGTCTTTTTGTGAAGTATCTATATTGGATTTCTCTGTGTACATTATAGTCATAATTTTTTGCCTAGGGATTATATACTACTTAAGACTCAATTTCATCTTAGCTTTAACCATTTCTAAAGTATCCCTAGCGATGGCTTGAGTGTAGATGTTACCTTCATTAATAATATCTCTTACCATACCTAAGTCACGTTCATATATAGCCCTTCGTTCTCTAATAGGCTCTAGAAATTTTTCAACTGCAATAAATAATTTTTCTTTGACCTCAACATCCCCCACCTTACCCAAGAGATAGCGTTTTTTCAAATCTTCCACTTCCTCAACATTGGTATTAAAGGCCTCATGGTATATAAAAACTGGATTACCATCTACCTTTCCAGGATCGGTAGGCCTTATTCTATTAGGATCTGTGTACATACCCATGACCTGTTTCCTAACTGTAGCAGTGTCATCTGACAAAAATATACAGTTTCCTAAAGACTTGGTCATTTTAGCATTACCATCTGTACCAACCAGTCTTTTGACCCTACCAACTAAACCTCGCACTTCCTTTAGAGCACCTTCGCCATATAGCAAATTAAATCTACGAACAATTTCATTTGTTTGCTCAATATGAGGAAGTTGATCTTCCCCAACAGGCACTAAATCAGCACCTACACTTAAAATATCAGCAGACATCATTATTGGAAAATTTACAAATCCTAAAGAAAAGTTGTCTCCTAAACCCTTATCACGGATTTCGTCCTTTATAGTAGGGTTTCTAAGAGCCCTGGAATGGCTAACCAACATACTAAATATTAAAGCTAACTCAAATATCTCAGGTATTGATGACTCAGAGAAAATATGAACTTTTTTATGATCAAGACCAACGGAAAGATTATCAAGAGCAACATCCAGCACAGAGGTTGCAACAATCTCAGGTGCACCAATATACTTTGGGTATGCCATAGCGTGCATATCAGCTAAAATGATAAAAGTATCGTATTCGTGTTGAAGCTTAACCCTATTTTCGAGAGAACCAACGTAATGACCGAGGTGTAATTTGCCTGTAGTGTTATCTCCTGTAAGAATTCGTTTTGACATATTTATTGATTATATTATGAAAAACCCCTAATCAAAATAAGCAATATTCTAATGATGTTTTGGAAAAAATTATGGTGCCAACGGGGGGAATTGAACCTCCGACCTAGCGCTTATGAAACGCCCGCTCTAACCACTGAGCTACGTTGGCTAAAAAACCTACAAACACACGTGACTATTTACTAGCCCAAACAGACACACACTACCCTTAAAAACAACCAAAAACTACATTGGTGTATTTAAACAAAGCAGTAACCTCTGAAACAAGTTGAATTATATCAAATTATACTGTAGGACCCACACAACGACACCATGCTACTAAACATGAGTTTATAATGCAACCACAATCTGGTATTATCCTCTCGGGAGAAGGGATATGAGCGAAAAACTGCGTGTTATTACCAGACTGGTAACTTTTGGGATGGTCACTAGTGCGGTAGTCAAATTAGGGCTAGTTATACTCCTAATAAACTCTCTTGGACTCATACAAAACCCATTCTGGGCAATACCTATCTACATAACTATTGTGGTAGAGGGACTAACCCTTATCGCTACAGTTCTAATTGCCTTAGAAGATGGCAAGTTTGAAGAATTAGCGCTGCTATGCCTAGATCTTATAGAAATAATGAGGGGTAAGGAGATTGGAGAACGAAAAAGACTTTACTACATATTGATAGGAGCGTTTATGGAATGGATTTATTGTCTGGGCATTTACAGGATTTTTAGTTATAGAAACTTTACAAACAGGTAAAGATCTAATCAAAATCTTGGGTAAAGAGGCTAAGGATTCACTTACAAACTGGATAAAAGATATAACTGGCGGAAAAATCTAACAACCCTTCCCCTACTGGTAAAAATATTTTGCTGGTGGGGGATTTATTTGGTTGCGGGGCCCGGATTTGCACCGGGGTCTTCAGATTATGAGCCTGACGAGGTACTACTCCTCCACCCCGCTTCAGAAAACTAGATATTAGTTAAGAAGCTACTGCATGATAGCAGAGGCATGAATTTATATCAACCACGTCTAATACAAAAAGTACTTTAACCATAATCCAATTTTTGAATCTTTCTTTCTTATATCTTTGGTACTCTTATCAGGTTCTGGAGACACAACTAAAGTTGATTCTAAAGTCTTTGGATCTTCTTTGAGAGATGTTTCAGGCACAAAAACTAATTCATTAGGTTTTACCATGTTTAGCTCAGTTCGGGCAGACCTCTCAATATACTCAGGGCTTTGCATGTAGGAAAGTTCAAATTCTAAATTTTCTTTTTCAGAGCTAAGATTTACCACCTCTTTTCTTACTTCGGCCAGTCTTTCACCGCTTTTGAGAATCTCAAATGTCTTTTTTATATAGCTTATTGATATAAGCAAAAGTACAAAACCCCCTACTATATACTTCAGGTTTGATATTGACCGCATAAGTGTATTCTAACACTAGGAGCAGATCAAAAAATGGGGCTAAAAACTCAAAAAATTTACCTACAATCCTATAAGGTCTTAAAACTAGTAAAATAAGCAAACATTGACAAGTAAAAACTAAACTGGTATCCTACACTATAGGTTTGTAGCCTTGCCCCTAAAAACCCCATATTTTATGATAAAACTCGATATAGCACATAAAAACTTTATCAAGCACCTAGAAGATAAGGGTAAATCCTCGTCTACATTGACTGCATACGGTAAAGATATAGATCAACTTACAAAATTCCTTTCTAATAAGGGAGTAAATTTGGTAACTGAAATTGCCATAGAACACCTAGAAGAATTCATGGCTAAATTGGCTAAGGAAAACTACACGCCTAAGTCTATTTCCAGAAAGACTAACTCTACTAAAACTTACTTTAGATATTTAGTAGAATCCAGTCACATTAGCATAAATATTGCAGATCAGTTAAAACATCCTAAGGTCGATTTAAAAGCACCTAGAATTCTAACAAGAATGGAATATGGAGCTTTAAGAGATGCCGCAAAAGACGATACAAGAACTTTCGCGATGGTTGAAGTTTTGTTACAGACAGGTATTACAATATCTGAAGTTGCTGAAATAAAAATCTCTGACCTTACTATTAATAAAGAGTTGGGTAACCTTTTTATACCTAAGAAAAACGGTAAAGAATCGAGAAGCATACCTTTAAATAAAGCTGTGGTAGAAGCCATAAACAAGTATCTTGCCGAAAAAACAGACAAGCCTACCGAATACCTATTTACTACAAAAACAGGTAAAGCACTTCTTATCAGAAATATAAGATCAACCATTGACAGGTTTTTTAAACTAGCTGGTGTTGAAAGTGCTAAGGTTAATGACTTAAGACATACTTTTGTTGCATTTCACTTATCACAAGGTACAAGCTTAAGCTTAGTTTCAAAAGTAGCCGGCCACAAGAGAGTGTCTACAACTGAGAGATATTTACAATATATAAAGAAAACAACGGAAGAAGAAAAGACTGAGTTTGGTATTCTATAAACAAATCAATTTAGTGAATAAAAACGAAGGCGCTGTGATTAATAACCACGGCGCTTTTTTGATATATGTAAAGATTAGCCATTCGCTAAGTGACTGGTGGCCTTGCACCCCATTTCACTAAGCTCATTTTATTCGCTAAGTGACTGGTGGGTGTTCTTGGACTCGAACCAAGGACCGGGCGTGTATAAGACGCCTGCTCTACCAGCTGAGCTAAACACCCAAATCGTAGTGAGATTTTACCACACGCCGGTGATTCTATCAGTATTATGAGTTTTCTAGCAATATCTTTCCTACTCCAACTCTTCAAGCACATCAAGAGATCTCTTAGCCTCTCTTTTGTCTTTCCACTCAGATTCTTCTAAGTCCTTACTCTTATCTAATTGCCTGCCCAGTTCATCTACCGCATTTATAAGTGCCGATTCTAGGGAGTAATTTGTATCGTCACCAAAAAAAGTTTTACCATTTATCTCGATGTTTATCTTTACTTCAAAAGAATCAACCGGTGCAGAATTCATAACAACTCTTACGTATGAACTATCTCCAGCAGTTTGAAAGTGCTTGGAAAGTTTTTCTAACTTGGACTTAGCTAGTTCTGACATACTTGGAGTTAATTCCATATTGTCGGACTGAATTTGATATTTCATATGATCCTTTCTTATAGAATTTGTTAAAAGATTCAACTACTCATTATATAAAACTACTTCGTTGAGGCGATCTACCATTTCAGCAATCTCAGAATCAGACATACCATGTATCTTTGCGCCCATCTCTATTGTATCAAAGGTATTTGCAAAACATCCAACACAGTGTAATCCATAATCCAACAATACCTCGGCTGTATCAGGATAGAGATCTATAACCTTAGCTAAGTTCATATCCTTAGCTATCTTTGGTGTTTCTTTTAAGTTTTTAGTGTTTGTTTGCTTCTTCATACTTATTAATAGCATTATATAATGCCTCAAGAATTAATGTTGCGCATTTAATCCTACTTGTAGACAAATTTAAATCCATCATGGTCAGTAAATCTTCTTTAGTTAATTTCTTTAGCTCAGAAATAGGCTTATCTTTTATATACTCTGTTAGAAATGAGGATGAAACAACGGAAACAGAGCAAGCCTGACCTTCAAAACCAACCTGCTGAATTAGACCATCATTTATAACAAGATCCAGATCTATCTCATCTCCGCACATTGGATTAGTTTCCTTAACGTGCACTGTTGGATTTTGCAATCTTCCACGATTGTTAGGATGCTTAAAGTGGTCCATTATCTCTTCTCTGTAAAAATCAACTGACATAAATTATCCTAAAATTTTTATACACTTCTCCAAAGATACTAAAGCCTTGTCTAAGTCTTCTTTGGAATTATATAGGTAATAACTAATTCTGGTTGAAGCAGGTATGCTTAGTTTTTTGTGTAAATACATAGCGCAATGCATTCCGGATCTTACAGCCACTCCGTTAGCATTCATAACAGCAGCTATATCATGGGAATGTATTCCATCAATATGAAATGATACTAACCCGCATCTTTTTTCCGGGTCTAATGTACCTAAAATGTGTAAATTTTTGATACGGCTTAATTTTTCAATAAGGTACGTAGATAACTTTATTTCATGAGACCGTATAACATCCATCCCAAGCTTAGATAAATAATCAATGGCAACACCTAACCCCACCAGTCCGGCAACATCGGGGGTACCTGCTTCAAACCTCTCCGGAACTTTTTGCCAAGTGGGATTTTCCAAATCAAAATTTAATACCATACCACCACCAAAGTTTATAGGTGACATTACTTCTAAAAGCCTCTCCCTGCCATACAAAATTCCGACACCCATCGGCCCAAGCATTTTATGTGAAGAAAATGCATAAAAATCGCACCCAAGCGATATTACATTAATCGGGAGGTGAGGAACTGCTTGAGAACCATCTACTACTGAGACTACGTCGTTTTCTTTAGCTATAGTGCAAATTTCTTTAACTGGAGAGATATTGCCCAAAACATTAGATGCATGCGAAAAAACAAACACCTTAACGTCTTTTTTTGATAAACGCGCTCGAAGTTGCGAGAGGGTTTGAAAATCATCTTCATCTATATCAAATGTTTCAACTACAGCACCTGTAGTTTTAGCCACCTCATTCCAGGGTAAAATATTACTATTGTGCTCGTGAGACGAGATCAAAATTATGTCCCCTCTATTTAGGTTCCTCAATCCCCATCCCCCAGCTACCAAATTAAGAGCCTCAGTGGAATTTTTTGTAACTATGATTTCAGTGGTCTTTCTAGCACCAATAAAAGTTGCTACTTTTTGACGAGCCGTTTCATAAAGCTCTGTGGATTCATCACTTAATGTATGCACTCCTCTGTTAACATTTGCGTTGTGATTTAAATAATACTCAGAAATAGCCTCAACTACCTGTTTTGGTTTTTGTGTGGTTGCCCCATTATCTAGGTAAACCAACTTGTTTCCATTAATGACTCTTTCAAGTATAGGAAAGTCTTTTTTAATTTTTTCTGGATTTAAAATCTTGCTCATAAAATAATACCAAGGGTTTCTGCTACCTCTTTTCTTATAGTTGGATCATAAATCTTATTTAGAGTTTCTGCAAAATAACCTTCAACTATAAGACTTTCTGCTTCTTGCTTTGAAAAGCCCCTGCTTTGCAGATAATAAACCATAGAAGAGTCTACCCTACCTGTGGTAGATCCATGAGACGCTTTAACATCATCAGCCTCTATTTCTAAAATAGGCTGGGAGTTGTTTGAAGTCTTATCACCAATAACTAAGGTGTTAGTTTGCAAAAAAGAAGTTGTTTGTTGTGCTAATTTTTTAATTAAAATCTTTCCTACATACTTTGATTTTGAAGAATCCATTAAAACATTCTTAACAAATGTATTACATGAGGTTCTTGGAACACGATGATCAGTTGTTGTAACTATGGAGTTTTCTTCAGAACCTCCAAGCTTTCCTAAAAAAATTATCTCCGCAGAAATGTCACTCTTTTCAAAAATTAGTTCCAAATTAAGATTTAATGAAGTAGGGCTAATAATATATTGCGTATCTTCCACAACACTAATACTAACGTGGGGTTTTTCATTAGAATTTATTAATAAAGACTTCATTATCCTACAGACCCTTCCATTTCTAATTCAATCAACCTATTTAGTTCGACTGCATATTCAAGAGGGAGTTCTTTTACAATAGGTTCTATAAAACCAGAGACAATTAGGCCCATCGCCTCAGCTTCAGTTAATCCTCTACTCATAAGATAAAATAACTTCTCCTCACCTATCTTACTGACTGTTGCTTCATGTTCAATATTTGCAGTAGAATTATTAATTTTCATAACAGGGTAGGTGTCTGACCTTGATTCTGAATCCAAAATCAATGCATCACATTCAACTCTAGATTTAACACCGTGGGCAGAAGGAGACACTTCAACTAAACCTCTGTAACTGGTTCTTCCGGAGTTTGCGCTTACAGATTTTGAAATGATAATGCTTGATGTGTTTGGAGCTATATGGACCATTTTAGCGCCAGCATCTTGATGCTGGTTTTTCCCACCATAAGCTATAGATAAAACCTCGCCTCTTGCACCTTCCCCAACCAGGTAACAACTTGGGTACTTCATAGTAAGTTTTGATCCAAGATTTCCATCAACCCACTCCATAACGGCGTTTTTATCAACTCGGGCTCGTTTAGTTACCAGGTTATAGACATTCGGGGACCAATTTTGGATAGTAGTATATCTAAACCTTGCCCCAGGCATAACGATAACCTCCACAACTGCCGAGTGCAATGAGTTCGAAGAATATACGGGTGCGGTACACCCCTCAACGTAGTGAGCATAACTACCCTCGTCAGCAATAATTAATGTTCTTTCAAACTGACCCATGTTTTTGGCGTTAATTCTAAAGTATGCCTGTAAGGGTCTTTTGACATGGACTCCTTTTGGTATGTATACAAAAGAGCCTCCAGACCAGACAGCACTATTTAATGCGGCGAATTTATTGTCATGTGGGGGAATAACTTTACCAAAATACTCCTCAAAAAAATGTGGATATTTTTTCAAAGCTTCATCTGTTCCTAAAAATATCACGCCTTCTTCTTCAAGCTCACTTCGTAAAGATCCGTATATAACTTCTGAATCATACTGAGCTTTTACCCCAGCTAAGTACTCTTTTTCTGCGGCTGGAACTCCTAGTCTATCAAAAGTTTCCTTCATTTCCTTTGGCACATCCTCCCATTTTCGTTCTTCTGTTTCAGTGGGTTTCAAATAATAGTAAATTTCTTCATATTTGATATCTTTTAAATTACCTCCCCACTCAGGAGTTGGTTTTTTCTTAAAAATTTCGTAAGCGTTAAGTCTAAACTGAGTCATCCATTCAGGTTCATTTTTGTGGAAGGAGATCTCCTTAACAATTTCTTCATCAATGCCTTTTCTAGATTTAAAGACAAAGTTCTCAGGCATGTGGAAACCATACTTCTCTTCATAATTGGAATTAACAGAAATCTGCTTAGATTTTGAGGCAACTACAGGGCGCTTTTTTAAATCATCTAACTTCTTACCCATAATATTAGTTAATAAATATAGCCCTTTTCCTCAAGTTCATGAGCTAAATTTTTGTCTCCAGATTTAATGATCCTACCCTCTTTCATTATGTGGACTTCATCTGCTTCAATGTGTTTTAGAATTCTGGTGTAGTGAGTAATTATTAACACAGACATGTTTGTAGATTCTTTTAAAAAGTTCACAGATTTAGAAACTACTTTTAAAGCGTCTACATCAAGCCCGCTATCGACCTCATCCAAAACTGCAAGTTTAGGCTCAAGTATAAGTAGCTGTAACATTTCCATTCTTTTTTTCTCTCCCCCAGAAAAACCTTCATTTAAATATCTTGTTGCAAAATCATCGTTCATTTCCAAAAAAGCCATTTTTTCACTTAGGATTTTTCTAAACTGTGCAGGAGATAGTTTGGTATTGTGGGATTTATTATAAATTAGTCTCAAGTAACTTGAAATTGTCACACCTGGAACCTCACTTGGATACTGGAATGACAAAAATATTCCTTGTTTAGATTTTTCATCAGGCTCTAGATCATTTAGCACAGTGTTATTAAAAGTAATTGTACCTTGAGTAATTTCGTAAGAAGGGTGGCCCATTATTGTTTGGGCAAGAGTGCTCTTACCAGATCCATTTTGCCCCATCAACACTACGGTCTTACCTTCGCCAACGGTCAGATTAACACCCTTTAAAATTTCTTTTTCTGGAATAGATACTTTAAGATTAGCTATTTTTAACATCCGTGGAATCCTTCATTGGAATTTTAATATCATTTAAAATGCATGTAGAATTATGCACTTTGCAAGTACCAGTAACTTGAAAAAATACCTCTTTACCGACCTTCTCACTTTTAAGAAGTCCGCTGTTTTCTAGCTCGTGAAGATGGTGGGAAACAGTGGGCTGTGTAAGGTGAATAAACTCAACTAAAGTTTTTACATTAACCCTACCTTGTTCTTTAATAAAAGTATAAAGCTCGAGCTTTGTAGGCACACCAAGTGCTCTAAAGCAATGAGTGCACACAAATTTATCTAAATGTTTGGATCTTCCATCAATCACATATAGATCATAATCTATATGTTATTAGTTGTCAAAAAGTAACTATGGGTACGTATAACCTAAAATCCTGTTACGCATTGATGGGAGAGTATAGTGCCAAAACACATCTATAACATTAAAAATGTAACTAGCATCTGGTATATTGGGGTCATTTAGAGACACTGTCCTGCAACTGTTAGTATTTGGGAAACACTGATCAAAGGTTTGCCTGTCCCCTTCTTTCCACCCGGAACCTCTAAATCCACTCTCGATATTATCATAACAATAACCATAGGCTGTGTAATCTTTAGCAGCGATAACTAGTCTTTGTTTTGTCCAATCAGAGCAAGAAGTTGGCCAAGGAAGCCCTTCACCAAGATTAATCCCAAAACAAATAGGATCTTCTGTGACCACATAACTCATCCGGGAAATAAGCTGAGCGACAGCATATGTCTGATCTAAGAAATTACATATGTTAGGGGATCTATTTGGAAAGTCTATCAAAACAGCATTTCCTAATCCTGCATCCCAGTTGGATCTGATTAGGTTGTAGGGATTATTCGGAGAAGCCGAATTAGGATCACAGTACTCCCCACCGTTTATCTCTTCCATGCCTTCGTTGATCCAAGAATCTACATTATCCTCAGTCCACATGCCATTTAAGGGATTGGAGGAGGTGGGGTTAAAACTACCCTCTGCATACATATACGAGAGTATAAGTGGAGCAGGTACATGATAGGCATCTCCGGCTACCTCTAACACCTCAATAAGATTATCTGGAAGGTTTGGAATACTTCTGTAGGAATCGTTGGTACCAAATTGACACATGGTATCTTCTATTGTAGGCATTGCTATAGGCGCCGCTCTATTTCTGATTACCTTACGCCATGTAAATAACTTATTTGAAAAATTAGGATCAGAAACAGATTGAGACAACTGATCCCAATAATCAACAATACTTTCCCCCAGACTTAAATCGTTACCCTTCGCCTGATTAGTAGTAGTAACACCAGTAGCTTCAGTGCCAACCGCAGCAGCATCTCGGATTCTTGGGTTTGGATCTATAGGACCTCTAAAGGCAGCCATAAAATTACCCGCTGCATTAGTTAGATTTCTAAGTGGAATGGAGGTAGAGACCTCTGGGTCAATTGGTGGTACATCTACAGAGGGCGAACAAGTATAATCATCTACGAGTACTTGCCACTGTGAGCAAGTTGTAGCACTTGAACCAACACATTTACAACCACCGCAGCCATTTTGAGTTATACAAGCAGGGTCATCAGGCCAATTAGGGGCGCATGCAGCTGCCTGCTCTTCGGAAGCTGCTACCCACTGACCCTGACACTGAGCCCCATACTGATAAGGCACCCTGTCAGAACCCACAAACCATGGTGCAATTATATTGTCGTAAATCTGCTGCACAATTGCGGTAAGTATATCTACGTTGTAACCAAAAAACTGACCCAAACTGTCGGTACCTACGGAGACAAGGGTATTCTTAGTTACATAAGAATAGCCAGCACCGTATAAAAAGGTTCTTAATGAATTTGCAGAAGTGTCTAGATACCCTGTAACACTAGTATCAAAAAAGTTCATAAGTTGATCGTTTGTAGCACTACCGCATAAATCCAAGATTCTAAGGGGCCAAGGA
The DNA here is from genome assembly GCA_964387275.1 of uncultured Candidatus Saccharibacteria bacterium. GTDB lineage: Bacteria > Patescibacteriota > WWE3 > UBA101185 > UBA10185 > CAYLVW01. Next base: position 178,128 of record CAYLVW010000002.1, on the reverse strand, counting down.
CAAATACAAAGAGATTTTGGTTTACCAATTCGTAGGATACCCCTACTGCTAGAGCTAACTGTAGTAAATTTCTTTGTAATTTTTCCCTCTGCCAGGCTTTGTTCATCTTCATCAGTTTTTGGGTCATAAATAAGCTCCAGGGGAGAAGCAACTCCGGGAGTTTTTGCTCCTCTGGTAACAGAATTTGCAGCCGCAATTGGGGAAGTTAAATTGCCTTTTGGTAATACTACAGCATCCCTGCCTGCAAAAGCTTTTGGTGGTGTAGCACAAGCACCCTCATCCGTAGTAGGACCGTCACAGCTTAGAGCCAAACCCTTGTTAGCTTCATCAAAAACGCGATCCCTTTCAACTGAGTTAAAGGAATCCCTCTCGGTTGTTGTCCTGGTATCTGCCTCTAAAGATTCGTTATAAAAATTGATTAATTTATTCCAAGGGAAGTATTCTTCTGGTAAACAAAAAAGTTCACCCTCACTACACACATGATCTCCTATAGCAGCTGCAATTTCATCCTGATTCCACTGTGTTGGTATAGCAAATTCTCTAAAAGTATAATTATGGCCATCAATATTACAAATCTCTCTATTTCTTAAAGTACCGTCAAGACGTACAGAAATGTATCTTTTTACATCGTCACTTTGAATACCAAAACTTGGAGAAGCTAAACTTTCTGCAAATCCATACATATTCCTTGCGTTTAAAGCTTCGTTTCCAGTTCTGTAAACATCACATGATGGCAATACACCACCATTACCTCTTTTCAACACTTGATCACCATCTAAACAACCCACAGTCAAACATGTTAACGCCCCATATATGGAGTTCACATCAAAAGCAAATTGATTTGTGTTATATCTCCCATCAATCTCGGCATGCGTAAGTTCTTCATCTTGACGAACACCATCATTTGGATTTGGAACAGTATCCAAATCCTTACCAACCCACCAACCATCAGTAACACCGTCAAGATTAATAAAAGTTCTCAAACCTTTTGCAACTTGGTTAAAGCCTTTGTATAAATTGTACAATTCATCTCCGACACTAGGGAGATCACAAGATAAGAAATCTGTTTGTGACACGTAAGGAAGTTCATCGGGAGGATCTGGGGTAGTTACATCCTGAGGACAATCTTCATAAAGCATAAGTCCGTCGAGATTTTTTGTAGAATCTAATGCATAAATTGTAGTTATATTATCTGAAGGGGTGCCTGTATTTTGACAAAAAACTACTAAGTAATTCATTCTATTTCTACCACTTCCACGCCTCATTTGTATCTCAAAAAATCCGTCTTCATCAGTTCGGGTCAAATTGATTACCCCGGAAGTCGCAACATCAGGAGGATTCACTAAATCCCCCCTTCTCTTCCCAGTTTGACTATCAGGAACACCTTCATAAATTTTTATTGCCGCATTCTTAACACCAAGATTTGTCACAGGAGCGGTAGTACCGTCATTTAAAGTTCGGGTTCCTTTCATGGCTCTTAACATTCCTCTTACAGTTACAAATCCGGCAGTGCCTCCGGTATCTGGCTGGTCCCTGTCACAAGTACCAGGGCCGTCAGGATCAGCCCAACCCTCTGCATTAGGCTCGTTAGGACCTACTATGATGTAAACAACACCGGTTAACAATGGGTCCAATCCTTCCATAAAACTATATAGAGCTGCTGGTGTGTCGAAACCACCGCTAGAATCTCCAACACCGATTCTAAGAACTGGGGTAATACCTTTAGCTAATGCGTTATTAGAACCACTGGCAACCCCTGATGGATCATTATTTATAATCCCCAGTGTCATCTTCATTCCAAGGCCGGCAGCTCTATCATTATTAGAATTATCAAATAATCCTGCAGCAGAATTTACGCCAATAAAACCACATGCTCCGCTGTTACAAACAACATTGAATTGTTCATTACTCATTACCTGACCTGCAAAATTAATATCAGGATTTGTACCAAAGCCGTTAAAAATTAAAGCACCAACGAGAGGGCCTTGAGAGCTACGAGCCTGGTTCAAAGCATCACGTAAGGATTCACCGCGCTCATTTGTGTAACCCTGGCCTGCTGCATGCGGATACCAACCGGTCTCAGTAAGGATAACAGGCCTATTAGCAATTTCTGTAGAACGTACCCTTTCCATCCAATCAACTACACTTGCCCCATCCACATTGTAAGCATTACCACTAACTACCACATCTGATCTGGCAAAAGTGCCGGACAGAGCAGAAATCTCGCTGACTAATTCTTCAAACTGAGGCTCTGTCATATTAAATGCTGGAGTCAAAAACCTAATGTTTTTAAACTTACCAGGAGTGGCACGACTTAGAACTCCATCCATATAGTCAGCAACCCCTTCAGCAACGCATGCAACATCGTAAGCAGCGAAAGTTACACGGGGAAACACGACTGAAAAAGCCGTTATTATAAACACAGCGAGTGGTATGAACTTCAAACGAAAGTTCAGCATAAAATCCTTAACATCAACAAAAAAATTATATCAGACATGTTACAATCAACCTATTGCCTGCGCCCTACAGTTTATAGGATATAATAAAGTTAAACAGGCAGTTATACAATTTTGGAGGTAAGCTTAGATACCACTGCAAAGAAATTGGAGAAGATATGTGCCTTATAGCACATGGACTCTCATACCATATATGAAATACATAAAGGCATTACTTTATTCGTTCAAAAAAAGCTTAGTATCAGTAGACTACTATAGCGAGATATTAGAAACAAAATTTAGCTTCTCATATAAATATTTTGTTGGATTAAGCATGATTATTGCATTCATATATGCAGGGTCTTTCATGGCATTTGATGCAAATAGAATAACCGACAAAATTAACCTCACATTACAGGAAGTGTCAAAATTTTATCCGGATAGCCTGGTAATAACATCTGTGGATGGGGTTATCACAACAAACATGGAGGACCCCTACATAATAAAAACGCCTGATTATATAAAAGAATCTGGTCTGTCGTATGAGACTGAGCAAAATACGAAATTCCCTGATAACTTAATAGTGTTTGATAAGAAAGGCACTATTGATGACATGGAAAAGTACAATACCATGATTCTAATAAACTCAACCAATATTCTTGTGAAAGACCCATCAAAAATACAAACCAGACCAACAAGGAATGTTCCTGATTTTATGTTGGACAAAAATAAAGTAGAAGAAAAAATCCAAAATCTAAAAAAATTAACTTACATCATACCTACTGTAGGTTTGTTCGTTGTACTTGGAATAAGTTTTGTTTTTTATATATCTATAAAATTTCTAGATGCTTTGTTTAGTGCGGTGGTAGTCTTCATAATCTCTTCGGTTATTAAGACTGGTTACTCATTCATGGACACTTTAAAGATAGTTCTCCATACAACAACTCTTCCGTATATTCTAGAAAGTTTCATTATCATACTTAAGCCAAACGTCCCAAACTACCAAAGTATCTTATTTGTAATAAATATTGGTCTTGCTATTTTTGTAATATACAAACTAAACAAAAAGGGTCTGACACACAAAAACACAGAAGTGCAACAGACCCAAAACCTTTAAACAGAAACAGCCCTATAAGTACTATCGTAAACAGCAAACACACTTAGTACAGCAACTAAATAAGGAAGAATGTATAGCAATAAAGTACTAAACATAGCCAAAAAATACCCCAAATAACCGCCCTCGATTATCAAAACCCTTACATTAGAGTTTACATACATGCCATAAAACTGCCCAATAAAAGAAGTACCAAAAAGCACGCCAAAGGAAATAGCTATCACATATAACAAGACTCGTATTTTGATTCCATAGGCGTAAGATCCCAAAAGCATAAGAGATATCACTAAGATATTCAGAATAATCAAAGCGTTTAAATTAACTGACTCCGGATTACTAAGAGACAGTTCAAAACCTTCAGAATAAGTGATACCACAAATCAGTAAAAATAAAGCCATCCCAGCAGCCTTCAAAAACTTTGGCACGATCTCTCTCTCCTTGAAAAGATTGCTGGAATGATTATAACCAAACGTAGTCAACAATGCAAACTATAGGTCTTATTTATGCTTAAAAGGCAGAAAAGCTAAAAATTTGTGGTGCAAACTAATTGATCCGACAAAGTCTTTTTGGTAACATAGCGTTGCTTTAAAACAATATTTAGAGTCACTAATCCTCTGTAGCTCAATGGTAGAGCAAGAAGCTGTTAACTTCGAGGTTGTAGGTTCGAATCCTACCGGAGGAGCCATGAAAGACTTTCAGGTTTTTCAAGTCCACTTTTCATTACCATATCAGCATATTCTAAAGGTTCTAGCCGACTTGTATCAGTATACTTTCCATCTGAAACATCTTTGAATACATAAAAGGGTTTTTTCAGTTCATACTGCACTTTCCCATAGTTTAAGAAGAAGTTCGAGCCTGTTCGTTGGATTAGTTCTTTGATTTCTAAAAGCTTTGTATGGTTTGTTTTTGACAGACTCAAATTACCACTATCGTCGACCACCTTTTGTATTCTTTCAGCAGTATTAAATGCTTCCTCTACTTTCTTTAACCAAGAGTCAAATTGATGGTTAGAATCACCTATTTTCTCCCTACAAAACTTGAGAGTCGCCTCTAGTTCGACTTTCTTTTCTTTGTATTCATCTTCCGTAACCTCTCCATTCAAACGCATTTCAAACAGAGTATTTAACCTAAATTTGATGGCTTTTTCCTCTTTATATAAGTTTTCATGTACTTGCTCATTATTCTTATTTTCATATTTGAATATTTCTGAGAGGTATGTAAGTGCCCAATCTTTGAATGCAGGGTCAACCCTGACACTCATAAGTAATTCAAACATTTGGTTATCCATATCAGACTCTTTTACAGTTGGTTGAGTGCATTTCACAGATTTGTTCTTTCTTGTGCAATGGTAGTAATCGTAGTGAGCTAAATTTTTGGTCTTCTCATAAAATTTAGCTTTGTGAGTTGCTGTTACAAAACAGTTACATTCACTGCATCTTAAAAACCCCGTAAAAGCCGAAAGGTGCTTTTGCGGACGTGGTTTTCCCTTACGTCCCAAGAGCACTTGAACCTTTTCAAACTCCTCATAACTTATCATTGCACTGTGACTACCTTTGTAAAAAGTTCCATTCACTTCAAATTCACCATAATAGAAAGGGTTAGTAAAAACTTCGTAAAGACAGCTTCTAGAAATTGGATTTCCGCCACTCCTCCTTCGCTTGATGCTTCTATACCCCCACTCGTTGTTTGCGATAAAAAGTATTTGAGGCACTGTATAACTCCCCGTGAGAATTAAATCCCACATCTTTCTTACCAAGTGAAAGCGTTCAGAATCATTAACTATAATTTTGTATCCTTTTTGCCTATCGGGAGTGTTAAGATAGCCTTGGGGAGCGACAAAAGGATACCATCCAAGTTCTAGTTTCATCTTCAATCCTCTTTTGACATTTTTAGATAAATCATCGACATACTTTTGAGCCATGCCAAACTCTACATACATCAAAAGGCTTGTATCAGAGTCGGGGGTATAGGTTTGAGATGATGAGACTATAGAAATACCATCTTCCTTAATAGCCCAAATGATTGTTCCTCCATCTACAGGATTTCGCGCTAACCTATCCACTTTCCAACATAGAATCCCTGCTACATGCTCTCTTTTAAGTCTTTCTATCATTTCATTAAATACGGGTCTTCCGGGGGCTTTGGCTGACTTGGTTTCCTTAAAGATTTCAACAATATCCAAACCAAGTCTTCTAGCTAATTCTGTTAGTTCATTTATTTGAGAATCGATAGAAAGAACTTGTTTATCTTCGGACTCTGACGACTTTCGCACATATAAGAAATACTTGTTGTTAGATCTTTGCATAAAAATGACCGTTCTGTTGATAACCACACCATTAAAGGCATGACAGAACGGTCATTCCTGACTTTAATGTATTGTGGTTATCAGATTAATTAAATACTAAAGAATACAAAAGTTCAAATATTGTTGGACTGTTTCCACTTTTTTTTGATTTATTTATTTTTTTATTTATTTCTTTCTTTAGTAACAGGATCGACACCTATTTCTGACTGACAATATTACATTTATCCCACATCTGACTTCTCTAAATAGATACCATTTTGGGAACTCAAGTTTATAAGCCTTTCACTAGATGTATCCGCAGTTGCTTTCGGTTGACTAATATGCAGACACAACAAATCTGACAGCAGATAGCCCTCTAAAGAACTTTCAAAGGTATCTACATTTATCGAATAATAATTTGGCGGTTCTTTTCTAATCACCTCCATAGCGAGAAGTTTTTCTAAAATTGGATCTATATGCGTTGAGGAAATACCACAGGCTCTAAATTGGCTTTTACGTATATCTGCCCACCTACCCCTTCTCTTTTTTTTGAGGTCAATACCGTACGTCAGCCGAATTATAAGTAATAAGACCTTTTGGCAATTTTTATCAAACCTCTTATCTGCTATAAGTACATCCAAAATCACATGCGGTATAGGTGTAAATGGGTATTCTTTAATGTTATTGGGTGTTTTTAGGTTCTCGTACATATTCATTTACATTCAACTTGGCTTTAAGAAATAGAAAGGTTAATAAATTTTCAGCTTGTGTTCTCGCTACTTCAAAAGGTAGTAACACACCATACTTTTTTTGATATATGGATCTATATGAAACTATTGCATTTTTGCTTAGTTTCTCCATGCTCCACCATAAATCTTAGATTTAGTGTTTTTAAGCTGTTCCGAATAAGCCCTAGCACTAACTATAAGATTTCCTTCCCAATAGTCCTCGATAGCTTTCCTTACCGAGAGTACATTTTCAAATAGGAAATAAACTTTTGCGTCGTTTGGTTGCCTATAAGCTTCATATTGGAATGACAAGGACAGGGCAGCTACTAAACCTAAGTCTGAAACGGGAATATTTTTCTGTGTGATTTCCATTGCATCTTTCATATTGATGCAATGTTATGTGCAAGATGTTGTTAACTACACAACAAAAAGCAGTTCACTTTTTGTTGGTTTTTGGTAGGGACTTCTTAAAATCGCTGTATATTTTCTGAACATTAGTTTCATTAAATCTTTCGAGGGATTGTTTGGGTTTTTCCTGCTCTGAATATGCGTCGTATAGAAACGTAGCAATATCTTTGAATTTCATTTTCTTTTTATCCCGCATAGTCACTATGGCATTAACGATGTTCACATCATAACCCTCTTTCACAGAAGCAGGTAATCCTAAGTGCTTATAAAGTCCATGTAACAACGTTTGGTATTTTTTAATGAAACTACTAAGTTCATGAGGGGATATATCCTTAGTAATAACAATACGCACACCTTCCAATTTTCTACCCTCATCAACCACAAAAGTTTTAGCTGTTAAAGACACTTCTGTAATCGCCGTACCGCCTACTTCTATGTGAATACCATCATCCAACGGTAAATCAAGTAATTCAAGAAACAGGGAATTTATCAGCGGGTCTTTCCATGAATAGCCGATATTGTGAGATTTAAGCAAAGTTAATAACTCACTTTCGCACTTGTTAGGTAAATCTTTTTTGCTAGGAATGTTTTTACTAGATACAAAAGCTTTCCATTTATCAAGCCATTTCTTGAAATCAGGCGTATATACTATTTTCATCATTTTTCCATATCTATCCTTCATACTTCTTTATTCTAAAGCATTCTGTAGTAAAATAAGCACACAACTTAATGTTGCCTAAACTTTAGATTCGTCTAAGGCATGGCGATAAAACCTGATCAAGAAATGGAAGCTCTCCATTTAGTTACTTGATCAGGTCATAGTCGGAAACGATTATGTGAGCCCGAAAGGGTTCAGACTAGTGGGGAGCTCTTATTGTTTTGCTAATCCCCTAACTATGGAAATGTAAATATGCTTAATTTTTTGGTATCTAAGAAAAATCTAGATGAAAAAGTAGCGTCCGCTTCTTTTGTATTAGATTGTGTAAAAGGAAGTGACAAAGCATGGCTAGAAATAAAGAAACACTTTCAAAATAATTTTTACAACAACAACTTTGTTTTCCTTGATGATAACCTTTGTGCTTTAAACTTAAGCTTTGCTCTTATTGCTTTAGGAATAGCCTCAGTAGAAAGCTTTTTTCCTCAGGAGCAAAGTAAAAGACTAGCCCTTCATATAATGAGTGGTCTAAGAACCGAGAGTACTGAGAATTATGCAGTAAAAGAAGTTATAGATTACTTGGAAGCATATGAAAACGGTGGTAACCGCCAAAAAGGACTCGAGGGAGTTGCAATAATACTTCTCAATCAATGGCTAGGTAAAAACATTGATAAAATACTGATAAAGGGAACAAAGGATAAGCCATTTTTTATAAATCCAATTGCCACAGACATAGTTTCCATGTTTCTAAATAAACTTTCAGGCTATTGGGAAAATGTGTACAAGAACTATAACCTAATTAAATGAGTTGCGTTCCTGATGCAATCTGTTGATCTTAGCCTCTATTTCAGAGTCACTCATGTCTGCATAAGGATCTTCTGTTATTACCTTTTCCGCTACATACTTACCTTTTACTTTCAAAATCATATCCAACCCTCTAGCCTTGATTGACCCATTTGTTTCAGTGACTTCTCTAATCACTTTACCTTTGTCGTTACGGACAGTAGTAATAGAAGGCATGTTTAGCATCTCTACAAGGCTTTGTAACAGTTTTTCGTCAGGAAGGTAGGACTCTATGAGGTCTTTCCACCCTAAGCTTTCTGTAACTAGCTTCGGTTTCTTTGATACTGCCTCTGAATAACCTGACTCTCGTAAAATTTTTCCCATAGAAATAGGTTTATTATCTACATTTCGTAGGTTTTCAGATAATTTTTGAATGGCTTTCCTTTGTCTTATTGTTGACATACTTACATTATAGCCTAGATAGACAGCAGATATGCTTGTACTATAATGAATTTAGAATGTATAAAAACCCAATAGCATACAAACAATTTTTGCTTAATTATATTGAACTTCTAGATGATTTGTTAGAAGAAATAACTAGTCAAAAACACTTGGATGCAAAGCAGTTAGCCGAATTGCGTACTGCTGAAAGAAGTTTTAACTTTCTTCTAAATATGTTTGGGAATTCTACTGATTGGAGAGTTGCAGATCATTTCGATACGAAAGATTGGAATGAATTAAAGAAATGGCGAGATAGATTAGCATCAGAAATTTCTAGCATTATTGAAGACGATCCAAAGCTCGAAAAACGCTATGGAGCTTTTTGTGAAAGCCTTAAGGATCTAAGAAGACTGTCCTCATTACTATAGACAGACGTAAACCTGCCAAAACTGCCATTTATAAGTAAAAAATACCTAACGGAGTTATAATATCGGTTAGTATGAATAGAAATTAATATTAATATGAAAAAATCCAACAGCAATGAGAATACAATAGACTTTGAACTATTACCCGATGATCCTTCATTAACAGATATAGATTTTGGGCATGAGGAAGTAGCAGATACATTAGTGAAAATAGTATCTTCAGCAAAGCCTCCATTTACCATAGGATTATTTAGTAAATGGGGTACAGGCAAAACAATAATAGCCAAGCTTATCGAGGATAAGCTAAGGAATTCAGATATAAAAGTCGTGTACTTTGACGTATGGAAGTATGAGAATGACTCCTTAAGAAGACAATTTTTACTAACAGCGGCTACTGAACTTTTGGGAGAAAAAAAAGCCAAAGAACTTAGTAAAGCATTTGCCTATTCAATCGAGAAAAAAGAGGATATCGGGATCAAGTTCCGTTCACATGAGTTAGTAAGAAGCCTATACTTACTCACACCATTTTTTGTTCTAACTCTAGTAATTGTAATATTAATTTTTAATTACTTTTTTAAAAATGCTGATAATTGGGGACTAATAACACTAATTTCGGGGGCACTATCTGTACTAGAGTTACATTTACTCAAACCAATATTAATTGACTTACCACATAAAGTTTTGGTAGTGGATGAAATTACTCTAACAAAAGACAAACTATCATTGCCCGATGAATTCGAAAAGGAATTCAAAAAATTGATTTCAGATAAAAGGCTACGAAATAAGAAGATATTATTTATACTAGACAACCTAGACAGAACTGCTCACCACAAAGCGTCAGCATTTCTTACAACGATAAAAACTTTTTTAGGAGAAAATAACTGTGTATTTCTAATACCTTGTGATGAAGAGGCTATAAAGGAACACATAGAACAGGTTTACCTTGGAAATAACAAAGATTCTACAAAACAAAACGACTATGCAAACGAGTATCTGAAAAAATTCTTTAATTTGACTTTGAGAATTCCTAAACCATACAGTTTGGAATTTGACCATTTTGTTACAAAACAAATTGAGAATTCAAAATTCCCACTACTTCAAAACAACTCTCAACTAGTATCAGTTATTACAAGCTCCTACAGAAATAGCCCTAGGGAAATAAAACAGTTTATAAACAACTTAATTGCAGAACTACTACTTGTGCAAAGCAGAATAGCAAAAGGCAATATTGAAGACCTTAACTTTATCGCAGATCAAAATAATATTGCTTTCATTGCTAAACTGTTAGTTATCAAAGAGAAGTTCCCTGCAACTTATGCAAAGTTAAAAGAGAAAGCATTATATGAAGCCACCTCATGGAATAGTTTTGTTGAAGATGCAAAAAATGATAACGGAATAATTAATGAAAGAGGCGAAAAGTTTCTTGTAGATACTGAGTCTATAGTTCCGTATGGCTCAAACCTAGTATTGTTTATTACGTTTAAGCAATCTGCAGAAGAAAAAAGACTAAATGGATGGGATCAATTTATAACCTTTGCACAAGATAGAGATGTTGAAAGTGCTGAGAAGTTATTCAAATCTTTTGTAAAAGAGGAGAATTTGGACATTTTCCTTGAATTGGCTGCCGAATATGTTAAGCAAAACAGAACAGCGGGTGAAAAGACTCGATATGAACCTGTAAGTTCGTGCTGTATTGAAATTTTTTACAGAGATGAAACTGTTAATGTTAACAATCGTTTAGCTAATGAGCTTTACCACGCCATAATTAAGGCTCTAGATAATCTAGCCACATATCCTAACTTTAGAATCAAACCAACGGTCGATACAATAAAAAATAATATTAATCCAAACCAAAACAACCTTTTAGCAGCAAAATATGTTGACATACTCAGAGCAAAAGAACCTGATAAGGAACCTACTATAACGAAAGATAATGCTGTAGACATATTCCAATATATTTCCACAAACAAAGATTATTTTAAACTATATTTAAGTGAAATCAGGAACTTACTGAATAATGCTTACTATCAAACTGAGTACTTAGAAATCTTTGCAGATAATTCCGATAGGAGAGAGTTTATACTCGAGGACACATTGATTAAATTCATTGCAGGGATTAAAAACACCGACATAGATGATATATCCTTACTCGAAAATAAGATACAAATCATCAAAAAGTTCTTAGAGATTTTTGATAAAAAATCTATTGAAACATTTATTAGGAAGATTGATGAAATCTTTTCTACAGAATCTAGCAACCCTATGAGAGAGCAAAGGAAACTGTTGATCGTATTTGCATATGAGATACTTAAGAACTTTAAAGGGATTGTCCCAACTTTAGATGTGGTACTACAACCGCAAATGGAAAACTTAACCTTAACAATAGGCACATTTTATAAACAAGCAGGTGTTTGGAATGAAAAAAAAGATATCTACCGATTAGCAAGACTAATATCTCTCTATCCGCATAATTCAAGAGCAAACGAATTAGAGGCATCCATATTTACTAATTTTGCTTCTGATGCAGACTATGCAACAGGCTATGCTTTATTCGATGAGGAAGAGAGAAAAGAAGTCGTTACAAAAAACAGTGAAAATGTTTTGAGTGCCTCGATAAGGTCTTTGGAAATCTACAATCTCATGAAGGAACATTTTGATGAAGCCATTAAAGACATCATTATAGAAAGGCTTATAAGTTCTAATCACTTAGATAACGCCATAATTATTGCTGAGGATAGAAACTATAAATTTAATAATAACAAACAAATACTGACTAGCTTTTATGATAAAAAAGAACAGATATCAGGAGAGCATAAGTTGAAATTACTAGAAATGTCCCATAAAACTAAGGGAGCAGATGATCCACAACTAGTTGAGAGATTTTATCAACATTTATTAAGCCTAAAAGAATCAGGAATTGGTGCCGATGTTATAGAAAAATATACTGACAAAGCATCATCATTATTCAATGAATCGCAAATTAGAGTTTTAACAAACCAACCTGAAGAGATAACGGAGAGCTAACTGTAACGAATACTTGAGTATTCACCGTCCTGAGCTCAATTTACTAAGTTATAATTAAAACGTGCAAAAGATAAAAGATACTTCAGAATATTCTTGGCAAACTGAGGCTAAGGAATATTTCAAATATGGCAAATATGCAAAGGTGTGGTTTGAGTACATGGAGTGGTTATTGATACTCGGCAGTTTAGAGTTCATTACAACCAAAACTACCAACCGATACTTAGGTCTTGTTAATTTTATCTCTTGGTTTTTTCTATATAATTTTATTCAGCAAAACTTGTGGACACTTAAATATCAAAATTTACTGCCAAAATTTATTAGAGGAAAAGTTAGACAACTGTTAACCTATGTTACAGCAGCTCTAGCTGTATCAATGTCTTATATTCTTGTGAGTGACGTGATAAAAGAACTATCAAAGCTTTAAAATCCTTACTGTAAAACAAAACACTTTCTAACATCTTCTGCTATGTAGAGCCATAAAAATCTTTGTAAGTCCGCAAGAATTGCGGGTATTTTTATATTACTTGGGTATTCAAAAGATAAAACCGCGGTTGTGACAATCCGAAGTCACGCATATTGCCAGTAGGCAAGAACGTGTGGCCAAATCCTACCAAAAATCAAACACAAAAACACTCTGGTACAATAAGAGTATGTCTAAAAACCCTATAATAAATGCTGTCTCCGCCTCGGCTTACATAGTTCTCGTTGTCTCAACAATGAGCTTTGCTACAGCACCACTTAGAAACAAACCAGACACCTTTTTCGCTCCAATAGTTTTCTTATCAGTACTTACCCTTTCAGTATCGGTTATGGCTTTTTTGTTCTTCTATCAACCGCTTCAATTATTTATTGAGGGCAAAAAGAAAGAGGCTCTTAGTCTTTTCGGAAGAACTGTAGGTGTATTTGCAATAGTCACACTGTGTGCACTTATTTTACTTTTTACCGGTTTAATATAAAGCCACTACAGAACAATAGTCACAAATATAGTACTAAAACGCACCCAGCCGAACGCAATAGGTACTTTTCTGAGGCAGGTTGAATTTACAGCGTAAATACTATATAGTCCTATAGCAAGTCTTTAGGAGGAGGAACAAGATGGGAAAAAGTTGGATTCCTGCTATCTCAAATAGGAAGTTGGCTGATCTATGCGCTAGAATCAGACCTATTGTAACCTTTCCAGACCTAGGAAAACGCTATATTAGATCTGTGGATCCTAGAAATGTCTCATATATATGGGACCCAACAGCTACTAATGAAGCTGTTGAGGGAATTGCTGAGCTACAATCTATAACTACGTACCACACATTCGGCTTCTATGGCCTCTTTAAGCCATCAATAGCAGAAGTAATTGCCCAAATACCTGAAGAGCTATTAAGTCAAGTGGTGGCTTTTGAGATTATTAAATCTCCTGAGGATGCTGATGATCTAAAACGTGAAAGAAAAGCTACTGCTGCAGGATACCATGTAGCAGTGACAATGCTATACAAAAAAGCTTAGAAAAACAGGGAGAAAGAGATGATCGAACATATTGAAACTATTATCTATGCTCTTATGGCTTTTTTGGGATTTCTTATGGCTTGGACTGTAGGTCTAACTTTAGTTCCAATCTATAGATACTATTTCTGGGCCAACATGAGTAATAAATACCAGTTACTGCGAGCAAGGGTATTTGCTAAGGTGGATCTTGACGATAGAGTGGAAGAAGATAGGGTTGAACAATTACTGCGTAGAGAGGATCCGGCGTTTATGGAGGCTTATACGAAAAATTATAGCTTTATCGATTTTATCAGTATTTCGATAATTACGGTAATGCTAACACCGTTTGGCGTAATTGCGGGGGTTGTAGCCGCTCATTTTCTTCTTAATCTTATGAAACAAATGGCGTCGTAAAAAATATGGTTCTCACAGTCAGGTTCTGAGAAGTCAAAACTTCCTGAAACTACTGTGAGATTTTTTTTATTTGGTAATAAATCTTATATAATCTCCGTATGCTTAATAAATCACAGATAGAAAAACAAATAGAGATACTACAAAAACGTTTTGAAAAAAATGTAGACAGGCACAAAAGTATAAAATGGCTAGACATACTTAAGGCCTTAGAGGGTAATAAACACTCTATAGAAATATTAATAAAAATGGAAGAAACTGGAGGTGAACCAGATGTGATAGGTTGGGATCAAGAAAAAAAGAAGTTTATCTACTGTGATTGCTCTTCTGAAAGCCCTAGTGGTAGAAGAAGCTTATGTTACGACCAAAAATCACTAGACGACAGAAAAGAAGCAAAACCTTCAGGCAGCGCCCTGGAAGTAGCAGGCACAATAGGTATTGAGATTCTTACAGAGTCTCAATACAGACATCTGCAGACACTAGGAGAGTTTGACACTAAAACATCAAGTTGGATAGCCACTCCTAAAACTATAAGAGATCTCGGAGGGGCTTTGTTTGCAGATCGTAGATACAACAGTATTTTTGTATACCACAATGGAGCATCCTCCTATTATGCTGCGCGAGGATTTCGTGGAATACTCTTAGTATAGTAATATCTCCTAGATTGCGTAACAACAAAAAAGCTCGTATCATACGCCCAAAAGGAAACAAAACCTGGAGAAAGAGGCTGTAAAAGATGGGAATCAAATCCAATGCAATTAAAGCTTTAATAGTATCTGTCCTCGTTAGTATCTTAGCAACAGTAGCAGCTTACGTTGATCTGTTGTTTAATCCATGGGTTGCTACTGCTCAATTTACCTGGGTTAACTTCTTCACTACCCAACACTATTTGTCTTGGGAAGTGGCTAATGGGTACTGGCTTGCCGGGATGACCAGAAACTTTATTCTTTTGTTTTTCCTGCTTTGGGTTGGGATTAGTATTAGAGAGCGTTAGGCAAAAGCCTGCCGATTGGAAAACTTTAAGTTTCTCAATCGGCATTTTCATATCAAATCCTATAGGTTGACTTCTGAAGATCTTTTGGTGTATAAACCTCTCAAGGAGAAAATATGACAAAATTTGGATATATTATTGTGGATGCCTACGGAGATACCATAGAGAAAGGTATGATTAATCTTCCGGTAGAGCCTGTAGAACGAGACGAAATTCAAATAAAGAATGTGATTTACATTGTTACAGGGCGTGTTCTGCAAGAAAATAAACCCGTCTACTATAAGTTGCGACCTGCTAATAGTAACCGGGGTATTGGTCAAGCGTGAACAAAAGAGAAAGAGGTCAGGGTCTATTAGAATATATCCTCATATTGGTCCTTATTTTGATTTCTGTGGTTGTAGTATTAAGCTTACTTGGCCCTAATCTTATGAGAGTTAACTTTCAGAGTATGTTGAGTAATTTTCTGGGAAGTTTATCTATGATTACAGGTCCTGCAACTATAATTGGAGTAATTGTACTTGTTGTTTTGGTTATTGTTATGATGCTAAGAAGAGGTCGAGGAATATAAACACTATGTGCCTGTAAGGTATCTTGCCCTACAGGCACTTTTATTTAGAAACTAAACAAGTCCAATATCTTGGTTACAAAGGTTGGTTCCTCTGAACGAATAAACCCGCCTGTATTAGCATCATATATTAGTGTCGTAGGTATTTGTAAATTAAACAATCCTAAAAGTTTCTCAGTTTTTGTGCCAGTTAGTTTAAACTCTAAAGATGAGGACGAACTAGAGGTAGATTCCGAGGTTGTTTGGAGTTCAAGATCTAAAACATCATCAACACCACTAGATGCCTTTGCTTTCTCAACTATAGAATCTGGCATAGCGCCCAGCTTAACTTCTCCAACAGGGGTTTGAACAACAATCTCTCCGGTTGCATCATCTACAACAAGGGGAAATCTAGAAAGAGCGTTAATACCAGACCTAGTTAAAACAAAGTCGTTTCCTAATAACCTTATTCTTAAATCACTACTACTATTTGAACCATCAGAACCACTGGACTCCTTAGTTTTTACTAAAAGCTCTTGTTTTTCAACATCAAATCTCACTCTCGATAGCTCAGTCTCCCCTTCTTTAAGCCTTAGCTCAAGCTCCTTACCATCTTCAGTTTCTAATCTAAAATCACTAATCTTATTGCCTAATCCATCATAAACAGAAACCCGGGCTTCTTCTTCTCCTTCTTTATTCTCATATTTCTCAACTCGTAATTTATCTCCATTCTGGTTATATGTTATTATCTCAACCTCTGCCTCACCATCTTTCTCTTTAGTCTCAATAATAGAGTACGTTCCATCTGTATTCTCCACCCTTTCCTCTGTTTTTACTTCATTATTTTTAACTGCGGGTTTGACTGAGGAATTACTCGAACTACCAGACCCTGAGTTGCTATTGGAACCACGATCCTCATCAGAGTCCTTTTCGTCTTCATTATCATCAGAGTCTTCTCTATCCCTGTCTTCATCTTCATCTTTATCTTCTTCGTCGTCGTTATCATCACTATCTTTACCTAAAACCTGACCAACCAGTGAGTCTTCTGAAGAATATTGAGCAAGCGTAAAAGATCCAACGAATGCTAATAATAAAAGTAATATGGGTATATGAATCGAATATAAAACTAAGGACTTACTAAGTTCAGAATTCAATATTTTTTTAGTTTTTATGGGCATAAAGATAATATACACATAAACAGAGTGCTTATCAAAACCAACTCTCAACCAAATGGGAAACTTCGTCTTGGGCCTTTAAAGGCAGTATTTTGTAAGTAACAGATAGTAAGTCTTTAGCAGCCTTTTCATATTCTAGTATCAATGTACCTAACAGTTTTTCTGAAGCTATAGATTTGCTAAACAAAGCGTTCAATTTTGATACCATGGATTCTGGTGAAATATCAGACGACAGTAAGATGGCGAGCTCTTCCCGCTCTGTAGAACTCAAGCTGCTTTCTAAGGAGAATATAGCTGAGGATAATATATGGTTATGCAACTCGTAACATAGATCGGCTTTTTCTTCCTTAGATAAAGAACTTAACTCTAAACACATATTAATAATTTTCTGTAATCTAACCACGTACTGCATATTTTATAGAGTAATCGGGTTCCAATACCCCCAATGACTCCAAATAACTCCGCATATTTGAAAGTTCTTTATTATGAGAAGCGTTTTCACCGCTTGGAGAATTTTGCAAAAAAGAGTGTGACAAAAGGTTAGGACCCAACTCACCATAAGACAGCCAGGGGGTGCCAAGTAACCCAAGGGTATCAAAACTCAACCCAGGCAGCTGCTCACGGACAAAACTAACACCTCTTTCAATACTACCAGCTTCAACAGCAACATAAACACCAACCCCAGCAATAGCAGCCATTCTTGTACAAAATGTTGGCCATATAAAACTTCTATAAGCTTCTCTAGATAACCCATGTTCCCTAGTATCTAATGGTAGGTAGTTTTCTATAACACCCTTGAGACGACGTGATATTTCATCTTTATTACAAGGATCTAATACCTCCCTAGATAAATAGTCTAGAAGAGTTTGTTCGTTTTGTTTAAATAGTTGGATCTGAGGATCTCTAGATAGGGTTTCAAAAGAAAAATTGAAAGTCTCACCCAATCTCCTTGCTCTATGAAATAGTTCTGACCCAATCTCACCCAGATAATTCAAAGTCTGAGACAATCCTGTAGATTTTGGTAATTTTTCTAGCATAGAAAAACCTATACTTTTTGCGTAGGCAAGAGCAGTTAGATTTTTACCAGTTTCACTTTGATTTACTTCAATCTGAGCAGATAACACAAGTGTCCTTTCTAAGTAGCTATATGAACTATTAATAGTAGTTCCATCATTTAAAATAGTCAAAGGTATTTTCTAAGATAGGCAAATTGATTTATTTTTGCTATAAATTATCAGGAAAAATGGAGGAGAAATGAGTAAACCAACAATCAATCTGTATGTCGGTACTGATTTTTATAGATGTTGGGAAAAAATGCTAAGAACCGATAGACCTGAAGGATCTATTATTGCGGCTTACTATGATGCGGTGTATGGAGTTACATTTGTACTTTGTGATAATGCAAACACGCAAAAGATTATTAAAGATGGTGTTCCAGAAACTTTAATTAACACAAGCCCTGGAAGATGGAGAGAAGTAATACAATTTAATGGAGACATGCACCAACTAGAAGTACATCTAAAAAATACCTTCTTGGTTACGCAAATATAGTTTCATAAACCCCAACCATTGAGAACTCTCTACGGTTGGGGACAATTTTATGAGCCAAATAAAACCGTTGTGCTTATCAACATAATGAGACTTCCCAAACAATTGGTTGGGTATATAAAGTAGTTACAACAGACACCCTATAAGATATTGACGTAGACTCCCCGCCCTCCAAATCAAAACATCCCTATGCTACACTAACCTCATATGAAAACAGAACTCATATATTTGCCAAAAGAAAAACAAGATGAACTAAAGCTTATAACTAATATAATTAGAGATTCTGCAGATGTAGGACTGATATTACTTTTCGGCAGCTATGCTAGAGGTGATTGGGTTTCTGACAGGTACAAAGAAGGTCACATTACTTATGAATACATTAGTGATTACGATATATTAGTTGTAGTTAAAGGAGAAAAAATTAGTAAGAATTTTGGTCTGTGGAACGATATAGAGCAAAAAATTAAAACCTCCCTAACTATAAAAACTCCGGTCAGTTTGGTAATAGACACTATCCACTTTGTAAATGAAAAGCTCAAGGAAGGAAACTATTTCTATATTGATATAAAAAACGAAGGACTTTTGTTATATGACTCAGGCGAGTACAAGTTAACAGAGCCAAAAAAGCTCACAGCTTCCGAGGTTTCTGCAAATGCTAAAAGAGATTTTGATTTCTGGTTCAAAAAATCGCAAAGCTTTTTAAAAGATTTCAACCATAACATTGAAGATAAAGAATTTAGTAATGCGGCTTTTCATCTACATCAAGTTGCAGAAACACTGTATGTTGCTACTTTGCTGGTATTTACAGGCTACAAACCAAAAACCCACAACTTAGAAAAGCTAAGATCTTTAGTAATTCAAGAAATAAAAGGCTTAGAAAATATCTTCAGAGTAAAGTCTCAAGAAGATAGAGTTGTTTTTGATAAATTAGTTAGAGCGTATGTTGATGCGAGATATAGACACGATTACGAAATCACCCTTGAAGAATTAGAATACTTAGCAGAAAAAATTTCCGAATTAGAAAAAGCTGTGCGTAAAACTTGCTTGGATAAAATTACTTCTTTAGACTCAAAATAACAATTTCAGCAGCAATTATAGTATCTGCGATTTTTTCAAAACTAAATTCTACAAACGAAGAGAACAAGAATAAAGCGTCTTGGGTTAAACTTAATATATCAATATTGGTTTTTCCTATATCTTCTACTACTTTAATACCATCACTCTCTTTGTAGAGACCGAATGTACCTCCGTAACTACTGGATCTAACAACAGCAGTTACAATATCTCCAGAAGAAATATCCAATTCTCTTTTTGGATAAGCTACTACTACAACCTGCCCTTGATTGAAACCCTCCTTACATAAGACTTCCTCTGAAACTATGCCCAAAACATTAGCCTTTTTTGATTCTATTACACGCAAATTTATTTCATCTACTACCCTGTTATCTAGGCTTGCAAAGGTCTTCATCATAACCCGACCTCTCACTTCACAGTAGTATTCTTGGGAGTAAACAGTTTTTGTAAAAAACAATGTTATTAGTGTTGCAAAAACAATAAAGTACTTCATAACTAAAACTCTATACTCTTGGATAAAGTTTCTAGGGTATTAAGGTTACAAGTGCCATTAATGGAACCAACAACACGAATTGTCTCCGAGGAATTAATACTGCCCCACTTCATACATTCCTTTAGAGATTTATTGTGGTACATTCCTGCAATAAACGCCCCTGTAAAGGCATCACCGGCCCCTGTCTTATCAACAACAGGTCTAGTATCATCAAAAGCTTTCATCCTAATAAAGTCTTTACCATCGTAGCAAGAAGCCCCATACAAACCCAAGGTAATAACAGAGACTTTTGGACCTAGATTGTTTAATTTCTTATGCAAATCCAAGAGATACTCATTACTTAGACTAAATCCGGCTATATCTGCCTCAACCAATTTCATTGCTTCATTTTCATTAACAAATAGAACATGCGTTACTGATAAAACATTGGTAAGTCTTGAAACCCCAGCCTGCATCTGCAAAGTACCAGGATTAAATATTACACCCACATCAGGATTGTCCTTAATATGAGATACAATTTTTTCTTGAAAAACCTCAAAACCTTTCGCTAAAGATGAATAAAATAACCACTTTGTTTTTGGCCATATACTAACATTGTAATCCCGCTTCTCGTGATAAGAAAAAATAGTTCTCTCCTCATTAGCAGATATAACCGCGTGCACATTTGTATTGGCCCCTGGCATAATATCTATTAAACCCACATCAATATTTCTAGCAGACAGTTCTGTTTTTATCCTCTCACCATTAGGATCCTTACCAACAACTGTATACACACCTACCTTCATTCCTAAAAAAGAAGCGTGCACAGAAACATTAATAGCGTTTCCTGCAATAGAGGTAGAAAAGGAATCTACCGGTATTTTTGCCCCGTGAGTAAAACAAAATCTCCCTGTGGAGCTTTCTAAGCTCAAAGGATCGATTCGTAAAAATTGGTCAATTGCACTATCACCTATACAAAACAAATCAAATTGGGGCATGAATCATTATGAAGATTTTAGTTGTACAAAGTCAATAAAGGGCTTACAAGAATAATGATTAAACAAAACTTCCCAACAACGTAACCCATGGTCCCAAAAAGAATAGCAATAGTAAACTTAACCAGGTTGTGCCAATGAGAGCTCATATTATGTACTGCAAGGTAAGTAATAATTACTAAAAAAGCTATAGCAGCAAATTCAATAACTGGTGTTAGTGCAAAAGAGTTAAGAATCTGGTCAACTTGTTGATATCTTGTAAGTTCTTCCATCATATTTAAATATTATCAGATTTGATGAAATTTCAATACTTTTTCAATAATAGTGTTTGTACTAAGGCCATATTTATCCAACAGTTCTTCATATGAACCTGATTCACCAAAACTATCTAAAACCCCCACTATCTCCACAGGATACTTACCAAAAGGTGCTAACACCTCACAAACCAAACCACCCAACCCACCAGAAACTTGATGCTCCTCAACCACAATACATCTACCTGTTTTCTTAACAGATTCGGTAATCAATTCAGAATCTATTGGTTTTATCGTGTGAATATTTATAACTTCAACATTTATATTATGTTTGCTTTGTAATACCTTAGCCGCATCCAGTACATTGGTAATTATAGGTCCGGATGATATTAAAGTTATATCGGTGCCTTCAATAAAAATCTGCCCTTTACCAAACCTCAAAGGAGTCTTATCTGTAGTAACAACTTTTGTCGGCTCTCTAAAAGACCTTATATAAACAGGCCCAAAGTGGTCTCTCACAATAGGAATAAGTTTTCTCATTTGCAATGCATCGCAAGGGCATACAACAGACATATTAGGCAAAACCCGTGTAATAGCCACATCCTCTAACGCTTGATGAGTAGCCCCGTCTCTACCATTTGAAAAACCAGCGTGAGAACCCAAAATCTTTACATTTAGATTCGAATAACAAACAGACACTCGAATTTGATCAAGGTTGCGCATAGGGTTAAACACACCAAATGAGGTAATAAAAGGAATTTTTCCACCCAAAGCAAGACCTGCTCCAATACCTGCCATATTCTGCTCTGCTACACCCACCTCAACATACCTTTCAGGATTTTTTTTAGCAAAGCCATCTACCTTAACAGATTCAGATAAATCTGCTGATACAGCAACCACTCTTTTGTCATCTCCAGCATCTAGCAACCCCAAACCAAAACCTTCTCTGATAGGTAAAAGCTCACACCTGTCTGAAAAAAACTCTTGGTTTAAAAATAGTTTTTTATTAAGCATGGCAGTTTAACAAACTTAATTGCCTGTGTCTGTGCTGGAAGAACTTTCAGAGGAGTTATCATCTTTCTCACAAGTTTTTTTATCTTTAACAAGCTCAAATTCAATATCCCAATCTGTTTTGTTTATTGCAACAACATCAACGGCTATGTTTGGGTCCTTTTCAATATCAGGACATTCCTCATCGTTTAGGGTTTGACGTAACTCTACTATTAGTTTTTTGTTCTCCTTATCCTGATAGACTTTTCTAATCTTCATAGTAGAGCCTGTAAAATCTACGGTTTCAGAAGAAACACCCAATAAATACTCTCTGCTAAAGTCGATCTTTTCTTGCAACTGAAGAATTCCTGTTTTATCTACAGTTTGTAAAAATGTCTGTAAATCCTCTTGGGTTTTTATCACCAATCGTTGCTTTTCTAATTTTTCTGAGGTGTATAAAACCGTGGGGAAACCATTTAATCTCCTAACCTGAGGCTCGGTGTTAAAAAAATCAGGTAACTTAACTTCACCTTTAAGTAATAAATACCCCGCACCTATTATGAGTAAAATCAATAAAGCTACAGGCAATAAATTCATTTGTGATTTTGTTTTAGACATGACCTTATTCTCCTAAAAAACAATCAAAATATCAATACTAGTACTCAGTAACTTCTAGACGTCCTTCCAAAGTCCGTAAGCTTTTCAAAGCAGCCTTTCCCTCATCCGTATTTGGAACCTTACCATGCCACTGGTATTTACCCTCCATAAAACTTACACCCTTACCAGGTATGGTATGAGCAATCAAAACAGTCGGCCTTTGTGTGATAGTTTTTGCCAAATTAAAAGCGTTAATCAACTCTTCGATGTTATGGCCATCAACCTCTATAACATACCACCCGAATGCCTCTAACTTATTCCTAAGAGGCTCTATTCCATTTATATTTTCGGTGTTACCACTGATTTGTATACCATTTCTATCAATTACCCAGGTAAGGTTAGTCAAATGGTTATTTGCTGCAAACATTGCAGCCTCCCAAGTCTGCCCTTCTTGCAACTCCCCATCACTTCCCAAACAATACACTCTAGAACTATTAGTATCCATAGAAAGTGCTAAAGCCAAGCCCACAGCCTGAGATAAACCCTGTCCCAAAGGACCACTAGTATTCTCAATACCGGCGATACTTCCAAAATGAGGATGTCCTTGCAGAGTTGAGTCTACTTTTCTAAAAGTTTTTAAAAGACTTTTATCAAAAAATCCTCTTTTTGCTAATGCAGCATAATAAATTGGGCACACATGTCCATTAGAAAGTAAAAATCTGTCTCTCTTCTCAAATTTTGGATCCTTTGAGTCTATATCCAAAATATTAAAAAATAGTGATGTAATAATATCTGCTGCACCCAATGATCCGGCTGAGTGACCAGATTTTGCTTCAACTAACATCTCAATTACCATTTCTCTAAGCTCTGTAGCAATTATCTCAAGTTTTGTAATATCAGAATTTTTGTGATGTATATAAGAAGATTCTTTACGCATTTCTTTAAGTATATTGGTGACTACTAAGCTTGACAAATGACCTATAGTTATGTATACTGGTTTTCAAGTTGAGGATCCCTCGCCCAAAAATCGCTGCACGTTACAGGCGGTTGCCCTGGCAACAAGGGTTAGTTAAATATGGGGAGGCGTTCGACGAAACCTTGTCACTGTATTTCTGCAAAAATTGCGTTGCACAATCCAAGCAGATTAGTGACATTGCCCCCACAGAACCAAGTTATGTGCTGACAACGAGAGCAGGCATAGCGCATAGGTTTTGTGGGGGATTTTTTAAAATCTCTCTACAGACCTACAAACACAGACACAAAAGATCTGGCTAAATCCCACTTTTTGAAGTATTTTGTAACACTCAGATAATGTAGATCCTGTTGTACAGATATCATCTACTATACAAACTTTGCAAGTCTTCATACTTGGTGGAATATGTTTTGAAACTTTGATAGAACCCCTAATATTCTTAAAACGCTCATTCCTACTATTTTTAAATTGAGCCGTAGTGTCCCTTCCCCTCACTAAAATATCTGATACTGAAATACCCCTATATAGGTTTTTTAAATAATTAGCGATAAGTAGAGATTGATTAAAACCCCTTTCCCTATATTTAGGAGAACTCAAAGGAACGGGTACTAATATACAGTCATTAAGTAAATAATTGTGTGTTTTGTAGTAGTAACAAAGTAATTTTTTTAAAGCATTAAAGCTTTTTGGAGAATACTTAGATTTTAAAATCACATCTCTCACAACATCAGAGTAATTAAACATAAAATTTATAAGCATATTTTCTTTTGTGTTTTTCTTATCTATAAATTTGTTAGTTTCTAAATCGTAATAAATAACCCCTTCTAAGGGTTTGGTTTTCAACAAACACTCTGTACAAATGGAGTCGCTGATAGAACCACAAACAACACATTTTTGGGGTAATAATAAATTTAGCAAGATTTCCATAAGTTATCCACAGAGTCTTTTTTGTTGTCACATCAACATTATTTGTAAGATAGACTTATAGTGTTGATATACAACTAACCTGTAGTTATAGTACCCGGGGCGCACACAAAAACCCAGACTAGGCTGTCTGGGTTTATTAGAAAGGCGGATTGTGCGTTTATTTTGTCTTTTTTAGAACTACTTGCTTTGAATCACAAACCATACATTGGAAATTCTCACCTTTTGTGAAACATGCGGGGCACATATAAACTCCATCTTTATATACAACATCTTCTTGATTGCAGGTATTACACAAAAAAATCACATCATCTCTGGAAATAGGCCCACAATTAGGGCACTCAAAAGTTATATGGGTATTAGGTTGTGTTGTATTCATATTATAAATATACATTGTTAGATTTATCCCACACAAGAGCCTTACATCTTATAGTATTGACACTTGGACATTATTAGGTTAAGATTATGGGTTCCCCAAGAAAAGGAACGTTTAAGTTAGGTGGTGAGTACTCATGACTAACAAACAGAAAAAAGTACATATAAACATCAAAGGTAAAATAAAAAATCACTTATATAAAGTGTTTGCTTTTGCAAAAGCAAAATCACTAGGACTTAAAACGCATGGTTTTACCCAAAAGTCAGACGGCACAGTAGAACTTGTTGTTCAAGGATATGTAGACAAACTTTGGGGCATGATTAACTGGTCAAAAAAGGGTTATGTATTCTTCTTTGTGGAAGAAGTGGTGTTCAAATTTGCTGATTAAATTCGAGATGCACTGTAGGGCAATTAAAGCCCTACTCGGGATCCAAATCTCTCTTTAAAATATTTCAAGTCTTTATCTATATCAAAGTCCAGACGGGATTTAAAAAGTGTAAAGTCGGGGTAAAAATATTCCACTTCTTGAGGAAACTCATTTTTGTTTGTAATAGAATCCCAAATAACAAAAGTCTCGATACCAGCACCAACTGAAGATGCTGCGCCACTTGGAGAATCTTCAAACGCCAGAGCTTTGTGGGCTGGAATCTTAAAGTGGTTTAAAACCTTTTTATAAATATCGGGACTGGGTTTTGGTCTTGGAACGTCGTCACCACATAAAACAAGATCAAAGGTATTCTTAATATTTAACTTATTTAGCAGCTTTGATACTGCAGCCCTCTCTGTATTAGAGCATAAAGCAATTGGTAATTTAAACTGCTCTTTAAAAAGAAACACTGCTTCCCAAAACCCTGCTTTTACTTCTAAATTAGTGGTATCCAGTATTTCAAGATATTTAGTAAATACTTGTGAGGATAATTCTTTGGGTTTAATTTTTGTTTTTATTCCCTGTACTGCTAGGGTAGAAGTAATTAAATCCTGCATATAGATACCCTCTGGCATCGAATCAATTGGGTAGGCATGTAAGTTTAATAACGTCGCGTTTAATGCATCCAGTACTAGAGAATGTGTATTGATTATAGTTCCATCTAAGTCAAAAATTACCAACTTCTTACCTTCAAGATGTTTCCTTAGTGTTATCATCTTCTGTAAGTTTGTTTTCTTAGTAAAACCAAATAAATTAAAACGATAGGACCCCCCAGGACATTAACAGGAAACCAATACCACCGATCATACCCAAAAAATAGAATATAAAAAGCGTAAACAATCCCTACAAGCAAGTATAAAAATGCAACTATCCAAAGTATTTCCATACAAATAGGTTATCAAAGGCTTGGAGGGGAGTCAAAAACTATCTAACTCTTTTGTACACGTAAACATCAGACACATTTATCAAATTTGGTTTTGAGATAGATTTCTCATAAACATTTTCAAAATCCTTACTTGTAGTTACCAAAGATTCAAAACGTTCCCACTTTTCAAAATAATATGGGTGCTCTTTCTGTATAAAATCTTTCTTATAAGAATCCAGTGATTTTGATGAAAGGATAATATAGTCGTATAAATAAGGGTTTGGGGGGAAAGTCAAAAAAGCCCCCTCACTTTCATACTGATTAAACACCAAAGAGGAAGAGTTTGGTAGCTTATTTATAGGGTCTAATCCCTCCTCAGTCAATACGAATTTTCTATCCACCGCGTTGGTATTTTTTTGCAACCAAAGATAAGCCTCTGACTTTGGAGTAAATCTTTGGTATTGATACAGCAACAAAGCAGGTTTGTACAAGTAAACAGAAATTGATACAAGTACCAAAAATAACCCAATTTTTTTAGAAAGATGTGCTAAATAATATGAAGAAAAAATTAGTAATAGTGGAACTATAGGCGCAACCCATCTATCAATTCTTCTGGATGAGATAGAAAAAAACACTACATAGATTACTATAAAACCAAGTAGGTAAATTTTTTTGTATCCTGTCGTTTCGTTCCTAAAACCAAAGTGCACCATGCCTAATAGACTTAGTATTAATAAAAAGCTTGTTATTAAATTTTCCAAACTTAAAAAGTACTTAAATATTGTAGGATCATAACTATCAATAACTACACCAGCTTCCTTGGTAAACATTTCAACAATTCTTAACATAAAATCTTGAAAAAATATTATGGAAAAAGGGTTGCTTAAGCAAAAGGATCCAAAGACTATAAATAAAAATGCAACTAGAGATCTAATATCTTTCTTGGCAATAAAAGGCAATAAAAATAGAGGTAGAACTATAACTGTTGTTATTTTAGTTCCTATTAAAAACCCCACTAACACACCTAAAATTACCACCGTTAAGGTCTTAATTTTAGAGTCAAATAATCTATACCCAAAATACAGAGCAAGTAGTTGGAGAAAAACAGTATAAGCATCTTGATTAACGTAGTGAGATAGTACAATCTGGTTCCAATTTAGGGCAAATAATAGCGCTGCAAGTAACGCCCCCTTATACACCTTAGTAACTCTTACATATAAAAAATAGGTAAGAAAAATTAAAGAAGCGTTTGTCAAGGCAACAAAACCCCTGGATAAAACATAAAGAGTGGATTTATCAAAAGCTAATCCAAGTAAATTTGCAGATTTTGAATACAACATAACCAACATAGTATTTACATATGTAGGAAATGTTCCATAAACAAAAGAAACAGGAATAAATTTGTAGTAATCACTATTTTGAACAATATTTTTTAATTCAAATGTGTATTTTATAGCAGGCTCAACTATCTCAGGCTCGTCAGCATGAAAGCTATGAGGCAATCCAAAATTTATGTAGTAAAACCTAAAAACTAATCCAACAAAAAATAGGATAAATAATATTAAAAGATCTTTGTAGTGAGTCTTAATAAAATGTTTAAAACTTCTTGAGTGCTCAAAAGAAGTAAGATCAAGTAACGGGGTAGCTCTGTCTCCCTCGGGAAAAAATAAATTAATTACTTTCAATAATGTTTTTAGCATTCTTCTTATATGATTCTATGTTTGGTTGATTAAAGGCATTTACCCCAAGCAATCTACAAAGAAACATTACTTCTAAAATTTTTGTCACTAAAAAATGTGCTAGGTCGCGTTCAGTCTTATTAATAGAAATATCTATACAAGGAATACTTAATTCATCTGCCGTTTTTGCCACACTGATATTTAGAGTTTCATATATAAAAGAAGTGGTTTGCGTATCTAGGTTGGAGTAAAACCTAGGGTCTGTAATTTTTATAGGTTCTGTATTTATTGGTGTAGAAAGAAAACTAAATATTTGATTCTTTGGACTTGCAAAATACATTTGTAAAACAGAGTGGTAGTCTGCAGTTGCTATATTAGGCATAAAATAAGACTGATATCTATTCGCATCTTTTCCCACACTCTCGCTATAAAGTTGCCTATACCAAAACATTAAACTATTTAAGGTAGGGTCTAGTGAAAAATTGTTGTAAATATATCTTTGTTCAAGAAAAAACCTGTGAAGCATCACTGATGTCTCTATTGCCTCAGAAGATTTAATGTCTCTGTAGAAACTTTTTAATGTTTCTTCAGCTGATTGCAAAAAGTCCTTAGTATCAATACCAAGTAAGGTAAGAGGGAGTATACCTACCCAACTAAAAATAGAGTATCTTCCACTTAAGTATTCTGATATGTAGTATATATTTTTTGAAACTTCTGTTAAGGAGTCTTTAATATCTGAGTTTTCTGATACTACTGCAAAAAACCTATCTTGTGTTAGGTAACCATATTGATTTAATATCTCTAAATTCACTATAGATTCAAGTGTAGTGCCAGATTTAGAAACAAAAATAACAACAGCATTCTCTGGAGTAAATTCTTTGGAATCTTTCAAACTAGTAAGTAAATCTGTGTTTACAGTATCTAATACAGTTAATTTTTTTGTAGAATTCTTCCCAAGAAAATCCCACACTGCCTTAACCCCCATACTGGAGCCACCAATTCCCACTAAAATCACGTTTTTATAAGAAATTTCTTTGGTTTTTTTTATTAAAACTGTTATGTCTTTTTGTAATATCGAGGTAAAAGTGGATAAAATTGCTAGCTCATTTAAATACTTTTCTGGATCTTCTTTTAAAGAAAGTGCGTAATCATTAAGAAGGGTTAAATTATCCTCTTCTGTGGCAGTTAAATTATTAAATGTGTAGTTTTTGTTATATTTCATTAATATTGTGAAACTATATTAGGATATTTAGCTTTAAAAGAGTCGGTGAAACTACACGCCTGAGAACATTCAGGTAACCACCAATCCTGGTTTGTATTGGAAGCACTATATAAAAATTCCGCGGTAGCACCACTAGCAGTTTGGGTGTTAATAGTGTAATAGTAACCACTAACAGGTGGTGTATTTTTGCTCACAACCATAACCAAAAAATTCATCTCCTCTTCATTATTAAAATCAAAATAAGGATTGATTAAACGCTCAACTAATACTTCTTTCTCAGAAGAAGAAAAAGAGTTAGCTGGTTTAAAAATAACCAAAGGCTTTCTTAAAAGATGTGTTGAGTCGTCTGCAGTAGCGTTACTAGAGGGTTCTTCAGAAGTAAGTGCTTTTAGTCTTAATACCTCTGCCTCCAGAGCAATTATTTGAGTGGACAAATCCTTTGTGCTGGAACCGGGTTGCTGTTTATTCATCTGAAAAACCTGCGGTTGTTTAAGTATGAGATAAAAAAATATACCAAAACCAATGGTTAACCCCGTAAGTAAAGAGACAAGTATTAAGATAAAGGGAGGAATGGTAGTTTTAATATTCATGCTATATTCATTTTAGCAAAAAATTACCTTGTTATTGGAAATACAGTTAAAAAATTTTAATATTGCGTAATGAAATTGATTGATTCTCATTGTCATTTACCAACAAATCTCAGAGAAGCTGAACTTACATTAGAACGCGCTAAATTAGAAGGCATAGAAAAAGTAGTAAATGTTGGAACAAGCTTAAAAGATTCAGAAGAGGCGAAGCTACTAAACTCAATTTATAAAGAAGCGCTTCATACTGTGGGTATTTACCCACAAGAAGAAAGGCATTTCAGCATAGAAATATTAAAAGAAAAGTTACAAAACTTAATAAATTCACAGCCACGCCCAATAGCAATTGGAGAGTGTGGAATAGATATACAAGAAAATTATGATAATACTCCTCTTCAGAGACAAGTGGAACTTTTCAAAATGCAAATAGAATTGGCAATATACAATAAACTGCCTTTAATTATCCACAACCGAGGTGGAGATGAAGTAATACTAAAAATATTAGAAGCGTATAGAGATAGACTGGTTGACAGAAGCCTTAAAGCTGTTGTCCACTGCTTTTCTTCAGAACAAGAAATAGCAGAAAGGTTTATCAAACTTGGAACTTATCTATCGTTTACAGGTATGATAACTTATCAAACTAAATCCCATCTGTTGGAGGTAATAAAGATGATTCCTTTAGATAAAATAATGCTGGAAACAGATTCCCCATACCTTACCCCAAACCCCTTCAGAAAAGAGATTAATGAACCTAAGTATGTTAAAATTGTGGCACAAAAGGTTGCCGAAACAATAAATCAACCGATTGAATATGTATGTCAAAAAACGTACGAAAACACCGTCTGCTTTTTCAACCTACCCTAATTAGATATGTTTAGAGAATATGTTTTAAAAAACGACAAAAAAGTCCATAGAATTTTAGAATCCATCCCAGGAGTTGCTACCTGGTTATTATTACTATCACCTATCTGGTTAGGATTACTGGCACCGCAGGTTATTGTATATATCCTTACATTCTTAACTGTTTATTGGATCTTTCTGGGTGTAAAACACAGCTACGGAATGTTTATTGGTTATAAAAAACATAAGGAAGAGATGTCCATGAATTGGCTTGAGGAGTGCCAAAAATTAAATTTCCAAGATTTACCAGATAAAAAAACTTTACCTTCATCCCTTTCAGAAGTCAGACATTTTATACTAATACCAGCTGTTAATGAGCCTTATGAGGTACTTAAAGATTCTTTATCAAGCGTAATAAATCAAACCTTCCCAACTAAACAAATGACGCTGATATATACAATAGAAGAAAGGTTTGCAGAAAAAACTAAAGAAACTATTAATAGAATATTAGGTGAATATAATTATGAGTTTGAGGATGTTTTAATATATGCCCATCCTGCAGGAATACCAGGTGAAGCAATAGGAGCGGGAGCAGCAAATAGAGCGTGGGGAGCCAAACATGCTGTAGAAGAAATGATCTCTAAAGGTAGGAATATTAGAAACTACATAATGAGTACTATAGATTCTGATCATGTTCTAGATAAGCAATACTATGCAAGACTCACTCACTTATACTTATCCAGTGATAAGAGGGACAACAAATTTTATACAACCGCCGTGCATTTATTTAATAACAACCGATGGAGAGTTCCTTTGGTTATGAGAATAGAGGCTGACTCAGTATCTCTAGGTACCCTATCTGCGTGGACTGTATCAAAACGATCCACCATGGACACATTCTCTTCCTATGCAGTATCACTGCAAACATTAATAGATGCTGATTTTTGGGACGTGAGTTTGGGTGTAGATGACACGATGTTTTACTGGAGAGCATTTTTTACTAGAAATGGAGATTTTGAAGGAGTTCCACATTTTATACCCTATTCTGCAGACGCAGTAGAAGGTAAAAATTACATAAACTCTTACGTAAGTTTGTACAAACAATTATTAAGATGGGGTTGGGGAGCTATAGATTTCCCACTTTCAGTAAAAGGTTTCTTGGTAAATACAAATGTAAAACTATCCTCAAAAGTCAACTGGTTATTAAAACATTTTGAAAAACGTGTTCTTCTTCTAAACATGGTGTACCTAATAACTTTTGGATTCAGTATAGTCACCCTAGTTAATCCGTATGTAAAACAAACTAATTTCGCTTATAGCCTTCCAAAAATCATGAGTACATTGCTTACTTTTAATTTAATTTTCTTTTTACCAACAACATATTTTAGGTTAAAACTCGCTTCACCTATGCCAAAAGAATGGAACTTCTTACAAAAGTTTCTAAGAGCAGCAGAAGGGCCTATGGTTATAGTTAATATGCTTACATTTTCATTTTTCCCATTTATTGAAGCGCAAACCAGAATGATTTTCGGAAAAAAGATGAAAGACCTGTATCACACACCAAAAACACGATGAATTCTATTTATGATAGTAAACAAATCAAATATGTTGTAAAAGCTTTTCAAGGACAAAATTTTTTCCTGACACTAAATATTTTCTCGCTAGTAAGTCAAATTGTATACCTCCTATTAAGGTACCAATACGTAAGTAATCTGATCCCGCTATGGTACGTCAAACCATGGGGAACTTTTCAAATGGTAGAAAAACCTCTTCTTTTTTTAATCCCGATGCTAACTTCAATAAACATAATTACATACGTAGTTCTATCACAAATGCTTAAAAAGCATTATTTGAGATTTAGCTTAGAGAGCTTAACTTTTATGTCACTGTTCTTTAATTTAATGGCTTTTATATCATTATTTAGAATAGTATCTATATCTTCTAAACCATTTGAATACTTGATAGACCCTTTTGTGTTGGGCTTGCTTTTTTTGGCGGCCATAGGATTTTTTACTGTATATTTGGTTGCTCCGTACTTTATAAAATATTTTGTTAATAAAAAGATAGTGACAGACCCCTCAGATCATATACACCCAGGAATGGCTTTAACAAGACCTTCAGCAAGAGGTGGTGGAATTATTTTTTATATATGCTTTTTATTAATATCTCTAGTTTTTGTAAATATAACAAAAGAGATTTTTGTGCTGTATTTAGCTAGTGGATTATTAGCAGTTTTTGGTTTAGTTGATGACTATCAAAATGCTCACCCAAGATCAAAACTGGCTTTTGTCGAAAAACCTGCCCTAAGACTAACCGTATTAACCTTTGTAGCATTAATGATAGCTCTTAGTGGAATAAGAATAGACTTTATTACAAACCCACTTGGTGGTGTAATAAGGTTTGATTATTTTAGTGTTAATATACTGGATTTTGTAATATACCCACTTTCTGTAGTAATCACCACTGTATGGATAGTGTGGGTGTTGAATCTACTGTCCTGGTCAAACGGTATAGACGGGCAGTATTCAGGGATTGTAAGCATTACAAGTATTGTGATAGGGGTTTTAGCATTAAGATTTTTACCACTCGAAATAGAACAAATCAATGTTGCAAAAATAGCACTGATAGCTGCAGGCACCAGTTTAGGATTACAACCATTTAACTGGCATCCATCTAAAGTGATGTGGGGATTTGGAGCGATGTCTATTGGGCTTGTCATAGCTGTATTGTCTTTGTTAATTGGATCAAAAATATATGTCACAGTCTTAGTTATAATCATACCTTTCTTAGATGCAGTTATTGCAATTGTCAGAAGGCTTGTTCAGAAAAAAAATCCACTAAAAGGAGATAGAGGGCACTTACACCACTTATTAATGCAAAGGGGATGGGGTATCCAAAAAATAGCAGTTTTTTACTGGACAACCACCTTATTCTTCGGATTAATAGGTCTTGTTGTTAGTGAAAAGATAATTGTACAAGCAACATTAATGATTGCAGGTCTTATTGCTTCAATACTACTAATACTTAACGTCAATAGCTTCTCAAAAAAGTAGTTATAATATAACTTGCGAATACAATAACAGCTAGCTGTGAATAAATCCCCCAAGGCAAAGGCGCTTGAAATTGTAATGTGCTTTGTAAAGAACTTAGTATCTTCAAAACTCTGGGCTCATTCTTTAAAAAAATGTGTGGTGTTTCAAGGGCATCTGGAAGTACAGAAGCAATTCCACATAAAAAAACACTTAGAGCCAATGTGGGGTCATTTAGATACCATAAAGAGTAGTATGTAGAGGTCAGCCCAACGCCAACACCAATTATTAAATCAGCCATAACTGCTACAGGTCTCCAACCTGTAATTCTTTGCTCTTTAGTTGTATTTGAATAAAAATCCCAATGAGGCACCAAATCACCAATAAAGTGCATCATAAAAGAAAGTGGTACAGAAATAGTTATGTTCGGTACTGTAGTTGCAATAGCAACTCCAACAAAAACATGAGGAGTTAATAACATAAAAATAATATATAACAATTTTGATCCAGATAACAGACTCTATTTAAACGTTGCTGCAACAATAAATAATAGCATTTGTGGATAACTTTTCTGCTTTAATAACTGTGCAATTTGTATTGCTTGATTAATTGTGGATAACTTGTGTAAAGTTATTGTACTTGTATTCACTGCCCCAAGTAATATCAAAATGCCGGAAAATACCAATGACCAACTGGAGGCTAAAGACCTCTGGAAAGCAATTAAATCAGAGCTTGAAATAATATTATCCCCAAGTAACTACCAAACTTGGGTCGCTAATACAAAGGCTGAATATGCAGATACTAACACTCTAGTGGTAACATGCACATCTGAGTTTATTAGGTCTAGACTAGAAACTAAATTAAATGCATTTATAAAACAAACCGCTGAGAAAATTCTAAAAAAACCAATAAGCATCATCTATCAAATAAAAAAAGAGGGGTTAGATGAAAGAAAGGATATCTTTGAAGAACCAACTTCCCTATTCGGACAACTGCAACAACCCAAATATGTAAATACAAATGATGTAAAAGTAAAAGCGGGTCTAGCGCCAAGATACACTTTTGACAGTTATGTAATGGGTAAAAACAATCAACTTGCGTATGCTATAGCTGTAGCAGTAGCAAATAATCCTGGTACTCAATATAACCCAGTGTTTTTTTACTCAAATGTAGGTCTTGGTAAAACACATCTTGCACAAGCAATAGGAAATAAGATTATAGATGATAATCCTCAAATAAAAGTTGTGTACTGTACAGGAGAAACTTTTACAAATGAATTAATAGAACAGATTCAAAATGCTAAATTAGGGAAGGGGAAGAAAACTCCCTATGAATTTAGAGAAAAATATAGAAAAATAGATGTACTGATTGTGGATGATATACAATTCATTGCGGGTAAAGAAGCTACACAAGAAGAATTCTTTCATACATTTAACGCCCTAAGAGAGAGTCAGAAACAAGTAATAGTTACATCAGATAGACCTCCGAGAGATTTAAAAAATATAGCAGAACGTATAACTTCAAGATTTGGTAGTGGTGTGATTGCAGATATACAATTTCCAGATGTAGAAACAAGAACTGCAATACTACGTGTAAAAAGAGACAATTCTGGGGAACAAATTCCTAATAGTGTGTTGGATTTTATAGCTGAAAAAGTTAGCTCAAACATCCGAGAGTTAGAAGGAGCCTACTTGCAAGTACTTACATTCTCTAAAACACTAGGTCTTGATATAACCCTAGAGGTAGCAGCTCAAGCTTTAGGCCAGTCAATAATTAAAGAAACTAAGTTCAAACCCATAAACCTTAATCAGATATTAAAACAAGTTTGTATATATTACTCAGTTAAATCATCAGACTTAAAGGGACCTAAAAGAAATAAGGAATTGGTAATCCCAAGACAAATGCTAATGTATCTTATAAAAGATTTAACTCAAACACCATTGATGAGTATAGGAGAATTTCTAGGGGGAAGAGACCACACAACTATAATGCATGGAATAGCAAAAGTGGAAACACAGTCCGTAAAGGATATAAATACTGCAAAAGATATACAAAATCTAAAAAAACTAATTTATGAGGACTAAAAGTTACTAACAAATTACCAACAAAGTTATCCACCAAGAAAGAGTGTGAATCCACAACTAAGCAGGCTGATAAAACAACAAATAGAAAAAAATAAGTGCGTTTTCAGAGGTTATAAAGAGAAAAGATCGGTTATTAACATAAGGTGTTAGTGTTTTTACAAGCAGTTACAACAATAACATTACTTACCAACATATCCAGAATCTCTATAATTACTACTACTGAATTTATATATACAGTTTTATTGATTATAATGTGGACAATCATGATATGGATAACTTCAATAATCGCAAAAATAATATCTAAGGTTCTATATGTTTTGAATATAGGGTCTGGGGGTACTTTACCTGGGTACATTACCTTAAAACTCTTTCCTTCAATACTAACTAAGT
The DNA here is from genome assembly GCA_964387275.1 of uncultured Candidatus Saccharibacteria bacterium. Taxonomy (GTDB): domain Bacteria; phylum Patescibacteriota; class WWE3; order UBA101185; family UBA10185; genus CAYLVW01. The sequence goes on along the minus strand of CAYLVW010000002.1, from coordinate 141,911 downwards.
TTTCGGGAAAATTTAAGTCTATAATTTTGATTACCGGAACTAATGGTAAAACTACTACAACAAAAATTATTACAAGCATACTGAGGGATAAGGGTTATAAAGTTATTTCTAATTCCTCTGGTTCCAATTTAGAAAGAGGTATAGTTACTACTTTATTAAATAACACAGACTTTTTTGGAAATCTTAAAGGAGATATCGCCGTTTTAGAGGTGGATGAGTTTAATTTACCTATTACCTACTCCAAACTTGGGGCAAATCATATCGTACTTCTTAACCTGTCCAGAGATCAGTTAGATAGATATGGGGAAACAGACACCATTCTAAGAAAATGGGTTGATATGTTTAATACAACTAAACCAACGTCTTACTATACAACTATACATTGCTATAAAGATCAAAGAGAATTTATGAGTTTGAGAACTTCTATCAGTAAAAAGTATCCTATACTTTATTTTGAATCCAACTCGAATATGACATCTGAATCTAAAATTCATTCTCTTCATAATAGTATTAACGCTGCTGCTGCATATTCTGTTCTTTCTAATTTTAATATTAGTTTGGGGGAAGTCAGGGTGAGTCTAAATTCTATGGAGCATGCTTATGGGAGAGGCGAAGAGGTTACATATAAGCAAGTTGGGTTTCAGATCTATCTGGCGAAGAATCCATCAAGTTATAATAACAACTTATCCCATCTAATCACCTCGGCTCCTAATTTCGATGCTATATACTTTATTTTGAATGACAAATTACCAGATGGAAGGGATGTCTCTTGGATATATGACATCGATCCAAAGATGCTACTTAAGTTTATTGGTAAAAGATCTATTTATATTTCTGGTACAAGATACTTGGATATGGCAATTAGACTTCAATATGCAGGAGCTTTTATAGACAAGCTAAATATCAATATTAATCATGAGAAAATTCTTAATAAGATAATTAAATCAGGTTATAAATCGGTAGTAATATTTCCGAATTACTCATCTATGCTTGAGATACGTAAGATATTAGTGGGAAGGAGTATTCTATGAAATTTAAGATAGGTTACTTTTACTCTGAAGATTTAAACCTGTATGGGGATAATGGTAATGTTGAGGTTTTGGTTCAAAGGTGCCTAGCTCGAGGTATCAATGTTGAGGTTATTGAGATTGGAGTTAGGGATTTAGTAACCCCGAATGAAACAGGTGATTTAAATTTTGTGTTTATGGGTGGGGGCCCCGATTCTAGTCAGAAGAGTATGTATGAAGATCTCCTTCAAAATAAAAGATCTTATTTAGAAGATTACATTGAATCAGGTGGTGTGGGTTTGTTTATATGTGGTTCCTATCAACTTTTAGGTCAGTACTATAAAGCTGCTGATGGGTCTATTTTAGATGGGCTTGGTTTTGTAGATTTTTATACTGAGAATTTTGGTTTAGAAAAACCTCGTTGTATAGGAAACATAGTATGTGAAATAAATCCAGAACTTAGACACGACCCCATTTTTAATGCAAACAATAAAATAGGTTCAGATTTAGTTGGTTTTGAGAATCATGGTGGTAGGACATACTTAGGCTCTACTGTATCTCCATTTGGGAAAGTGCTGTCTGGGAGTGGAAATAATGGTGAGGATAATACAGAAGGTATTTTATATAAAAATATAATTGGTACCTACTTACACGGTCCTTTGCTTTCTAAAAATCCTCACATAGCCGACTATCTAATTGCCAAATCTTTAAAAATAGACCACCTTATTAATATAGATGATGACTTAATAAATACCGCCCATACTGCCCTAAAAGCACTAAAGTGATTCAACGTATTATACAAAAGATTAATTTAAAGAAGCTTCTATATTTAATAGTATTTTTAATTCCATTAAATCTTGGGAAACATTTTGAGTTTTCTGATAACTATGTAAACGGGTTACTTGTTGATTACTACATCCCTACTATATATATTCAAGATTTACTTATTATTACTTTATTGATCCTATGGTTGGTAAAAGGATTATCATACTCGAGGAAAACACCTTTTTACTTAATATTTTCTCTAACAGTTGTTTTCACATTTCTACTTATTTCTAGTTACATAAACGGAAATTACTTATCAACATATATTAATATAGGTAGGTTATTTTTATATACATGTCTATCACTATATGTGTATACAAATATAGAAAAAATTTCTGAAATTACAGACGTAGTTAAATTTTTATCCGTATCTTCCTTAATAGTGGGTTCAATTGGTATTTTACAATGGTTAAATCAAGGATCCATTTTTAACAATTACTTAGTTTTAGGTGAACAACCTTACACATTTTCTACAGTAGGTGTAGTTAGAGATTCTTTCTTTGGTTTTACTAGAGTTCCGGCTTATGGTCTATTCAGGCACCCAAATATTTTTGCTGCTTTTTTAGTTGTTGTTACTACATTACTTATTAATTTTATTAGTAAATCTCTAGTTAGTAGAAAGTTTTACTTGGTAATTATTACGAACATTATTTGCCTTATTTTTACGCTAAGTTACTATTCATGGTTTGTTTTAGTTTTTGGGTTTTGTGTGTTTTACATCCTTAAATTTAAAAGAGAGCTAAAAGCACCAATGGTAGTTTTCTCCTTGTTGTTAACTTTATTATTACAGCTATTACCTTTAATTGGTGAGATGAGTTTTGGTTCAAGGATTTTTGATATCAGTATACGAAGAAGATCTTACATGCTTGGGGAATCTTTTAATGTGGCTACAGAGCATCCAATTTTTGGTGCAGGGTTATTTCAACATATTAGGTATATAAACAACTATAGTGATGCTATAGGTGATTCAAGGTTTATCCAGCCTGTTCATTCAATATTAGCATTAGTCTTTGCTGATACTGGATTTATAGTAGCGACTATACTTATTTTTTTCTTTATACATTTTATGTTTAGAAATTTAAGTACCAGTGTTTCTGTTGTGTTGTTGATGCTAATGGCTTTCGATCATTTTTTTCTTACTTCTCATCAAGCCTTACTCCTATTTTTATTGACTGTTGTGATTTTATTACCCTATAATTTCACTAATGAAGTATAAGTTACTAACACTTGCCCTACTTCCAATACTTGCTTTGATACTTACTGCATGTACTCCTCAGGAGGTACTAGGCAAACTTCCTTTGATAGGGACAATACTATTTCCAGCCCCAAAATCCGATGTGGATCTAACTAAACAGGTAACTTTGAACGTATGGGGTCTTTGGGAAAATCCCGAAGCCATGAAGGCGATGGTTTCAAAATACAACGAAACTTATCCCAACATAAAAATAACTTACGATGATAGATCTGTATTAAATATGAATGATTATAAGCAAACTGTATTTACCAGAATAGGAGAGTCTCAAACAGCAGATGTTATGAGAGTACATCAAAGCTGGACGCCAAAATTAAAAGACAACTTAGCACCTATGCCTGAAAGTCTTATGAGTTTAGAAACTCTAAATTCTGAATATTATCCCATGGTTTCAAAATACCAGGTGTCAGATGGTAGGATTTATGGTTTGCCCACATATTATGATGGTCTGGTTCTTGTGTACAATAAAAATCATTTTAAAGAGATAGGTCAATCTGAAGCCCCAACGTCATGGGAGCAGTTTAGAAGGTTATCTCAAGAACTTACAGTTAGAGGGGAAAATGAGTCTATAGTGAGGGCTGGTGCTGCTATGGGTACCTCCAACAACAATGAGATGTACGCTGACATCATGAGCATGTTATTTAAACAAGCTGGGTTAAACATTCCCGAGGACTTAGACTCTTCTGCTGCCTCAGATACATTGGTTTTTTATACAAATTTTGTAACTAAAGATAAGGTGTGGTCTACAGAGTTTCCCGAAGCTACTACTGCTTTTGTTCAGGGTAAAGTCTCCATGATATTTGTACCTTCCTGGAAATTATTAGATGTTTTAAAGAGTGTTAATGAGCTTTCCTTTGAAATCGGTGTTTCTTCTGTTCCTCAGATACGTACAGATAATCCAGTAACCTGGGGATCCTATTGGGTTTATGTTGTTCCTAAGGCTAGTCCAAATGCAGATGTTGCTTGGCATTTTATTAATTTCTTATCCTCCCAAGATCAGCAACTTATGATGTTTAATGAAAGTGCAAAATACCGACAGTATGGTACTCCTTACAGCTTGGTTAGTATGTCCGGCCAACTAGATAACAGTCCTTATTTGAAAGCAGTTTTAGAATATGCGAAATATGCTGAAGGTGGGGAAACATCTGGTAGATCTGGTAATGATAAGCAAGTTATTCCTATAAGAGATGCTATAAATGACGTTTTAGGTGGAACTCCCTCCCAAACTGTTGTCTCCAAACTAAAAGAATCTCTTAAGACAGCTTTGTAGGGTTATTTGTATAACTAGATTTTTAGTATAATATTCCGAATATGTACAAGACTATATTAGCAATTGAGTCATCTTGTGATGAAACTGGTGTAGCAATTGTTGAGGGAGGTATTATTGAGGTTGCTTCAGCTTTGGCTACTTCTCAAGAATTGCATAAGAAAACTGGGGGTGTTGTGCCAGAAGTTGCGGCTAGAAAGCAACTAGAATACATACTGCCTGTTATTGCTCAGTGTTTAGAGAAAGCTCAGGTTTATTATCGTGTTGGATCCATTTCTGAAGTTATTGAAAGAATTGATGCTATTGCTGTAACAGTTGGTCCTGGGCTTTCCGGTTCTTTAATTGTTGGGGTTGAGAGTGCAAAGGCTTTGGCACTATCTTGGAACAAACCCTTAATACCTGTAAATCATTTGATCGGGCATTTGTACGCAAATTTTATAGGTAAAACTGCAAATGACTTACCAAGTTTTCCAGCTGTAGGACTTGTTATAAGTGGTGGTCATACAGATTTAATCCTTATCAAGGATCATTATAAATTTGAATATCTAGGCGGTACATTAGATGATGCTGCGGGTGAATGTTTTGATAAATCTGCACGGTTACTAGGTATATCAGATTACTTAGGCGGTTCTTTGCTATCCGAATTAGCAAGAAAATCTAATAATAGTAGTATAAATGGTGTATTACCAAGACCTCTTATTAATGAGGATAATTTTGACTTCTCATTTTCTGGTCTAAAGACAGCTGTTAGGAGGCTTTATGATAATAATCCAAAGGCACCAATTGAAGATATTTCTGCGGAGGTGCAATCTTCCATTGTTGAAGTTGTTTCTGTGAAAGTTAAAAAGGCTGTTGATAAGTACAAAGTTAAGTGTGTCTTAGTAGGTGGGGGTGTTAGTGCTAATTTAGAGTTAAGAAAAGGTTTAAACACCTCTATAAATGTACCAATATATTTTCCTGAGTATAGATTGTGTACTGATAATGCCATTTACATAGCTTCAGCAGCATATTTTAAGCCCATCCATTTATTAACTTCAGAAGTAGTAGTAAACCCAGGGTTATCTGTAACAGATATCATCTAAGTTGTCTTGGTGAAAATCTGTTTCCAACTAGCACTAAATTTTGATTATTTCATATGTGCGAGTAACTCAGTGACGCTTAGCCTGGATGGTTCTTTTTCAGAGCGCTTTTTTACTTCTACCTGCTCTCCGGTTTTTTTAGAAATAACAACTCTGTATGGGCATCCTATAAGATCAGCATCTCCTAGTTTTTCTCCAGCACTTGTTTCAATTCTGTCATCAAAAAGAACTTCAATACCTAGATCTAATAACTTTTTGTAGACATCTTCTACTTTGTTTCTTACATCTTCCTGATCCATTCCAAGCCCTAAAAGATGAATTTTATATGGAGCAATTGATTCTGGCCACATAATACCTTTTTCATCATGAAACTTTTCTACAACCACTCCCATTAACCTACTTATACCAATACCATAACAACCCATATATATTTCTTTTTTTTCACCATCTTGAGCTGTATATAAATAATCAAAAGCTTTTGTATATTTTGTATTTAAGGTGAATATGTTCCCAACCTCAGAAGCTTTAATAACTTCATATTTTTCTCCTGTTTCAGGAAACACATCTCCTTCCTCGGCTAATTTACCTGTATTTGTTGGTGCAACTTCTTTATTGTAATAAACATTTTTACTAGGAACATGAAAGATTAGATCTTCACCTGAATCACATTTAGTTTGAAATTCATGTGAAAATTCTTTTGCAAAATCTCCTCCTGATGCTAAAGCAATCATAGTGTCTTCTCCTAGACCTATTCTTTTGTAGACATTCATATAGTAATTTTTTACATCCTCATAATATTTTTGAAAATCTTCTTTTGATGTATGGAAACTATACATATCCTTCATTAAAAATTCTCTCCCTCTTAATAATCCTGATTTTGGTCTGACCTCATTTCTAAATTTAACTAGTATCTGATAGGCACTAATTGGAAAATCCTTATAGGATACATTAAAAATTTTAGATAGTGGTGTGATTATTTCTTCGTGTGTTGGGTTTAGGATGTAGGTAGAATCATTTTTTTCTTTTGCTAATTGATTAGCAGGTAGAGTTTTCATGAGTACATCTATAGAATCGAGCCTACCTGTTTTATTCCATATTTCTGTTGGTGATAGCGCTGACATTCTAAGCTCCACGGATATTTTATCCATTTCGTCACGAACAATACTTTCAATTTTTTTTAAAACTCTTAATCCTAAAGGTAAGTATGTATAAACACCGGACATAACTTGATCTATATACCCAGCTTTAGTAAGTAAGGTAGCATTTACTGAATCAAATTCTTTACTGCTTTTAGTTGTCTTTGAAAATAATTTTGTTTGTCTCATAATGACGCTATTTTATCAACATGTTGGTATAATTTCTATAACGTTAATTGATTTAACTTAATAATTATGAAATTCGATATAAAAACTTTTTTGAAGAAAAATTGGAAAGTGGTGTTGGCTATTTTGTATGTGCTCACACCTACAGATATATTGCCAGACTTTTTACCAGCACTAGGGTTAAGTGATGACATTGTTGTACTTTTGGGGACCTTATTGCTTAGTTACTTAGAGTATAGGAAAGAGCAGTTAAAAAAAGCCAGTCCTGATGAGGTAAGAAAGAAACATTCTACAGTTGTTGACGGAGAGTTAGTTGATTAAGGATTTAATTTACACTATACTTTCGTAGTTTTTATGCCAAGATACAAAGAATTAGATAAAAAATTTAACTATAAAGAAATTGAGTCCAGAATCTATGAGATGTGGGAAAAATCAGGTGTTTTTACCCCAAAAATAAACAAAAATATTAAACCCTTTACGATATTGCTTCCTCCACCAAACGCTTCTGGAAAAATGCACACAGGAAATATTTTAATGATTGCAATAGAGGATGTTTTAATCAGATGGAAAAGAATGCAGGGATTTAATGCTTTATGGATTCCTGGTACAGATCACGCGGGATTTGAAACCCAAACCACCTATGAAAGACTGCTGAAAAAAGAAGGTAAATCACGTTTTGATTTTGACAGAGACACCCTATACCAGAAAATTTGGGACTTTGTCCATGAAAATAAGAAGAATATTGAAAATCAAATGAGAATAATGGGCGCCAGTGTTGACTGGACTAGGTACAAGTTTACCTTAGATAAGGATGTTTTAAACGTTGTTTATTCGACTTTTGAGAGACTTTATAAAGACGGTTTAGTATATAGAGATGATTACATTGTTAACTACAGCCCCTATTGGGGTACTACTTTTAGCGATGCTGAAATTCAATATGTAGAAAGAAAAGACCCACTATATTATTTGAAGTACGGGCCCTTTGTTTTAGCAACAGTTAGACCAGAAACAAAATTTGGAGATACTGCGGTAGCAGTTAATCCTAATGATGATAGGTATAAAGATTACATTGGTAAGGATATAACTTTTGAAGGACTTTTAGGGCCTGTTAAGCTAAAGGTTATCGCCGATACTTATGTAGATATGAGTTTTGGTACAGGTGTTGTAAAAATTACCCCGGCTCACGATAAAAATGATTATGAGGTGGGCATTAGGCATAATTTAGATGTAGTTAGCATAATAGATCTTAACGGTAGGCTTAACAGTAAGGCTGGTAGATTTTCCGGAATGAAAGTGCTTGAAGCAAGGAAGGCTATTGTTGCAGAGCTTGAAGAGAAAGGCCTTATTGAGAAGATTGACAATGATTACACTCATTTAGTGCCTGTGGACTACAGAGCAGGACATGATATTGAGAACCTTGTGTTGCCAAACTGGTTTATTAAGGTAGATACCTTAAAAGAACCTGCTTATGAGGCTGTGAAAAGCGGTAAAGTTCAAATTTATCCGAAGTGGAGAGAAATAACTTATTTAAGATGGATGGAAGGTATGAGAGATTGGCCAATATCTAGACAAACAGTGTGGGGAATTAGAATACCCTTTTGGTACGACACCACCAAAAACCCTGATTTACAAGTTACTTTTATTAAAGATGGTACAGTTTTTTCAGGAAAAATATCTGAGCTATTAAAAGAAAATAGTATTACAGCTATTAAGACGGGTTTACAAAAGATGATAGTTCCAAAAAATTCAACCCCGGTTTTTAGTGTAGAAAGTCCTGGGGATAACTATATTCAAGAGACAGATACTTTTGACACATGGTTTTCTAGTGGGCAGTGGCCTGTTGCTACATTGGGTTATCCAGATTCCGAAGATTTTAAGTATTTTTATCCAACTGACGTGTTAGAAACTGGTTGGGAGATTATTACAAGGTGGGTTAGTAGGATGATTATGTTTGGTATGTACCTTACTAATGGCACACCACCTTTTAAAAACGTGTATTTACACGGTACAGTAAAAGCCCCTGATGGTAGAAAAATGAGTAAAAGTTTGGGAAATGTGATAAATCCTGAGGAGTATATTGAGGAGTTTGGTGTGGACGCTCTTAGAATGGGGCTTATCAGTGGGACTGCTAATGGTAAGGACTTTTCATTCCCTAAAGATAGGGTTTTGGCTTATAGGAATTTTTCAAATAAGCTGTGGAATATGACTAGGTTTATGATGATGATGTTTGAGGAATATTACTCAAGAAGTAATAAAGAGCCCCCCTTTTATAATGGGACCACTTTTTCTAGTTCTTCTGGTGTCATCCTAGATCTTAGATTAAGTGGCGATGATGAAGTCATTTTAAGTGGACTAAAATCCTCTGTAGAGTTAGTGCAGGAGAATCTCGAGAAGTTTAGATTTGCTGACGCAGCTGACACTATTTATCAGTTTGTATGGAAAGAAGTAGCAGATAAATACATAGAACAAGTTAAAAAAAGAGACGATAAGGATGTTGCTTTAGCAGTTTTGAGGTACACACTATTAACCTGTCTTAAGTTACTTCACCCTTTTATGCCTTTTGTTACTGAAGAGATTTGGAACCATATCCCTAAAGAGTCTGAAAACACGTTATTGGTAGCCGAAAAATGGCCAACAACCCATTAATATTATCAACACCCTCTTATGTGTATGGTTTGCTCTAATTTTTCACTGTGTTTTCCTGCTACTACTAGAAATCTTAAAAAAATACCCGTAAATCACAGAAGTTTTAAGAAATGAATTATAACCTCTAGGTATTTACATATTATTATCAACGATTTCCTATTATCAGTACGTCATTAAAATAAAAACAAGCATTTTTTACAAAACTTTTTACGTAAATTACTGGTTAAAAATATAATCCTATAATGTATTGCAATATACCCTCCCAAAGTGTACTATTCCTACGTAAATGTAGGTAACACAAATAAAGTGTCCTATAGTGTGGAACTATAAGTCCACATCACTTCTTAACCACAATCTGTAAGTATTTTCTTATTCATTAAGTGATAGTTACGTTGTGCGTGAACATTGAAAACTGAACACCACAAAAAACAGGGAGAAACTGTAATGAAAGCTGCATGGAATTTGATTTATAGGATTGTCGTACCCTTTACGTTCCTATTTTTTGCTTGTGGCTTGTCACTTAACTCTTGTGGCCCCCTTGCTATTAATGGGGCAAAAGATTCTGCTCAATTTGTATCTGGGGGTAATGCTGAAGTTGGTGATTTGGCCGCTAAGTATGTAGGTCTTTGGGCTAGAAGTGCCAGTGAAACCTATAATGCCGTTTGGGCATTTTTGCCTTTTAATGCTGGAGATCTTGATACTCTTAGTGTCTATTTTTCCAGTGCTTCCAATTTTGCTCAGAATAACTTTGTTGATCTGGGTTTTTGGATTTTTCTGGTTGGGGTTGTCTTTTTGTTTATGTTCTTCCGTAATCCACGGAAGATGTACAGAACAGTTGTAGACAGCATTGCCGGGCTTTTTGATGGTCGCTACGAGTTTAGAGATTTGCTCACTATTGGAGGGATTTTGATGGCTGTAGTTTTTGGATTGATGGTTTTTCTTAACTTTGGTTTTTGGAATTTTATTACTAGCCAATTTCCCGTTGTTCTTACCCTTGGTTTGGGTCTTGCTTTGTATGCTGCTCGTGAGCAGATTAAGGGGTGGGTGTTTAGCACTATGTTTGGGGCTTTTCTAATTTTTCTGATTATCCTTGCCGTTGGTGTTGGTATTGGTAAGGCTAATGGCATTGAAGTTATGAATAATATGAGGAGCAACTTTGATATTCCTTTCTTTTACGATATTTTGGCTATTGGCGTGACTATTAGTACTGCTGTCAATGATATGCAGCTTTTGACCTACGGGGTTATTGCTATTGCTGCTGTAATTTATCTCTACAATACTCAGGCGGAGCAGGGTTTTGGAAGTGGTCCCGCAGTCCCGCAGAAGAAGGCAGAAGGAGGCCATCGTGGTAAATAAGGCGCTGATTTTTATCCTTGCACTATTTACCAGTATCTTTATGGTTGCATGTGTTCCTTCTGGTACGGTTGGTGAGCCGGGTATTTCTGACACCTCATCTGATGAGGTTATTCCTGTAGAAGGTATTGGGGATCCTGTGTATGGAAGTATTCAGGATGCTCTTGACCAGAAAAATCCTATCGGAAGCCTTCAAGATTTTGACATTGGTAGAGTTACCTATCTTAACTCTGGGGTTGAGAACGTTTTCATTATCACACTTCCAGAAGCACCAAATCGTGATCTTAATACCACTTACTATTTTTATTACACTCCTGGTGTAGACTACGTTGGTAACGTTACTGGAGCCTTTTTCAATTTCTTCTATAGCCTTAATCAGGGTGTGTACGCGCTTCTACTGTTTTTGGTTACCATTCCTGTTTGGCTTAAACTCTCTGATTCCCTGATTAAAGAAAGTCAGAAGATCTACTCGCTTGAGATTGAGTTTACTGATTTGCTTGGGGTTATCCAGAGTATGACCCAGACTCTAGTGTACCGAGTGCTTTTGTCTGATGAAGAGGAAGCTACGGCTTTTTCTCCCAGACGCGTTGAGGAAGTTTTGGATCCTTATTTGAGATCTGAGGTTGCTAAATTTTCTGCCCGCTGGTCTGCCGATAATGATGGGCTTAGTATTGATAAGTTCCTTCGGGATTATGATGAATTTGTTGCTGGTCTTACTGAAGAGATGACTAGAATTATCCGTGAGCATAGGCTTGGTATTGGGATTATTACAAATAACAGAGGTACTCCAGAACTTGATGCTAGTGCTCAAGCTAATCAACGTACCATCAGTATTGCACGGCAAGACGCTATTGCAATTGGTGTGCTTAGAGATGCTGGTGTTAGTCCTGATGTTGCTTCACAACACCTTACTCATACCAGACGGTCTTCTACTTTTGGGGAGATTGCAGATAAGTTTAAGGGAGTTTTTTCAGGGTTTGGGAATCTGTTTAACCGATCTGAGCCTACCTCGGAATCGCACCAAGGAGGCGCTAAATGAGAGAGTTTAGTTTCTCCTTTAGGGACGTGATGACCAAGATCATTAAAGTTTTGGATTTTATTGCCTTTGGCTTGTGGAATACCACTAGCTTTGGTTATAGGAGGGTTTATGGTTTGATTTCTCTTACTGCGGTTCTTTGGGGACTTCAATATCTTTCAGCTTACATTTTGGGTAACCTTAATGGTGTTGCTGATCCTATCATTGGGCTTCCTGCTTTGCCATGGGGATTTAGTGTGTTTTATACCGGCCCAATGTGGCATTTTATGGGTCCTAAGGTTGATTTTCTTCAATGGTTTATTGCTGCTTTTATTGCTTTGGGTTTTCTTGCAGTTTCCCGCTATACATACCCCCCAAAGGGTTTGTCTTCTGGTAGGCTTGGTAGAGTTCAGTTTTTCACTTACCACGCTTCACTAACATTTGTCATTTTGTGGTGTTTTGTTCAGTTTGAATTTCCACCCATATTTTTTGGGTTGTTTGGTTAAGAATTAAGGAGAGGGAAGAGCTGGTGTTCCACGCTACGCGTTACACACCAGCTCCCCTTTATTGAGCCAACGAGAAGGTCTCGTAGGTTCATTGAGGGAAACCTCAGAACGTTGAAAACTTAGATCACCAAAGAGTATATGGAGGACTCATGGGACAACTCAAGAAACTTATTATTGATAAGTATGATACTTGGTTTAATTTTAACCCAGTTTTTTACAAGCAGGGATTTGGTATCATTACTTTCTTTGTTGCGGTTGTTATTTCGAGCCTTTTCTCTATCCTGAATAACTACATTTGTGATATGTACAGTTTTGATCTTCTTAATCCGGTTTTTATTTTTGGTGTTGTTATTACTTTCACTTTGGCTTTTGGCTTGTATCTGTATCACAGATTTGCCATCTACTGCTTTAGTGTTAAATACCCTAACCAAGAATTTAATCCCCATTGGGAGGTTAAAGGTGGTGGTAGCGTTTCTGGTGGGAGTTACAAAGAATTCTTTGATACCAATGCTTTGGTTATTGGTTCTGTTTCTGCTGTAATTCTTGCCACTATTGCACTTGTCCAGTTTTTCTCACAATTTTTCTTTTGGTTTTGGGTACTTCTTGTTGTTGGGTTGGTTTTGGGGGTTCTTGTAGTTGCGCTTATTGGAAGTGTTAAGGGATTTGGATTTCTTACTACGAGAGGGGCTATCTATGGTTTTGGGCTTCTTGTTTTGGTTGGCGCTGGTGTTATTGCCCTTCGTGGTTATAATGATCCTGTTGTTGAGGTTGTTGCTACGTCTATTCCTACTGTTGTTGCGTCTGAAGTTCCTGGTAATGTCGTTGAAATCGACTCCCGCATCAGCATCGATAAGGATCTTAATGAATCACTGCCTGTACTTACTGATGCACAGAGCAGAGGTTTAATCGAATATCACCTTAACTATGTGGGCGCCTTTGTCTATAAGACTAATCTAAACCTTTTTTCCTACCGGCAGGCTTTTATGTCTGCTACTGGTACTGAGGCTAAGAGAGTTAATTGGACACAGTTTGTTAACGGTACTGAAACTACAGTTAGTGCCGAGTCTATCTATAAGAGGCTTGATGCTTGGTATCAGATTGGATATGTTGGTGATGAGGGTTATGTAATTGAGTCTTTTGAGACTCAAATTAATGGTCTTAGTTTGGAAGTCTCTGAGAAAGAGCTTTACAAGAAATTCGCTAAACTTATTGTTGAAGCCTCTCGTATTCATATGGAGCTTTCTAAAGCTGCTTTTGATGCTAATGGGGATACGAATAAGCTTGGTATTGCCCGGGATTGGCAAAGGCAGTTGGATGCTGTTTATAGTGAATTAAACGCTGTTGCTAGAGAGATCAATGAACACGTAGGTAAAAGCACCTTTATTACATTTACTTACCAACCTCTTGGAGACGACTACTTTGATCTTCTCGTATCTGCTTATTCTGAAAGAATTCAAGATGTCGTTGTTACGGCAACGCCTTCAACTGACATTCTTTCAGGGGTTATTCAACTTGCGTCGGTTCCTACCTTGATCCCAACTTCTAGCCCGACTCCTACTATTGCTCCTAGTGCAACGCCGGTTCCTACGGAATTTCCGGTTGAGCCTCATCAAGCCGATTGTTTGAAGGCCGATGAGATTACAGCTTATGCATGGGAACAGGTTGGAATTTTGTATTCCATTAATTCTTATGAGTACACTGTTCCTGTAAGCTACGCTTACTGGGATCCCTGCCCTAACCGAAGTGATAAGTTCATTATGGTTACTTACCGTAGTGATGAGCAGGGTTGGAGACCAACTCTTGTTAACACTGTTCCCGGTGGGACAAATCCTAGAGAGAATTACAGGATTTTTGTTATTTCTAACCATCAAGTAGATATTGCTCCTGTTGGTGTTAGAACTATGTACGACGTGCCTCCCACACCTGTTATTGAGCCTCATCAAGCCGATTGTTTGAAGGCCGATGAGATTACAGCTTATGCATGGGAACAGGTTGGAATTTTGTATTCCATTAATTCTTATGAGTACACTGTTCCTGTAAGCTACGCTTACTGGGATCCCTGCCCTAACCGAAGTGATAAGTTCATTATGGTTACTTACCGTAGTGATGAGCAGGGTTGGAGACCAACTCTTGTTAACACTGTCCCCGCAGATACTACCGCAAGAACGCAATACAGGTTTTTTATTGTTGATTCTTGGAGTGTGGAGGTATACCCAATTAATGGTCAGACTTACTATGATAAGAGATCTGGAGGTAAGTAATGCCAAAGCCAACAGTTACTCAAGACAAACCTAAAACTTCAACTCTTAGGAAAACTACATGGGTAGTTAGATATTTAACCCCATCGGTCGTTATGATTTTTCTTGTAGTTGTTATTGCTTTTGGAACTTTTCAGATTTTGGGCATGACTGGAAAGAAGCCCGAATCTCTTATTCCGACTGTTGTGGCTATTGCTAACACAGATACTCCGTATAGAGGTACAGACATCATTTCGGAAAGCTCTGCTTTGCCGGATTTTGATTTGGATATCTCTTCGGTTCCTGATGCCGAGATTGTTACAGTAGAGGTTAAGGAGGTTCGAGTTGTTGGGTTTTTGGATACAACTGGGCTTACGCCTGAGCAGTATTCAAATACCTTAACTCAATACCAAGCCGGTATTGCTAAAGCTTGGTTGGGTGGTTATGGAGAGGATAGTCCAGATAAGTTGGTTTATTATTCTGACTTACTTTGGAGAGCATCTAAGACTGATCAAGAAGGTCTTGATGTCTATGAGGGTACTGTAAATTTGTTTTTGGATCATTCCAGATGGGATGTAAGTCCTGAAAACCAAATTATTATTAGTAATTCTATCTGGACGTTGTATGCATTGAGATCCATTGGTTTGGATGAGGCAAAGGACCAAATTCAAACGAATGCTGCTAGGGTAGAAGATATATTGTATGAGAGGGAAAATCCTCTAGAACCTGGGTTAGCTCAGGATACTTATTCAGTTGTGGAAATGTCTACAATTGTGGAAGTTCCGAATGTCGCCGGAAGTAAGCTTTCGCAAGCTTCGCCAAAAGTAACTTTTACGGCTTCTGTTCCTCGTGAAGTTAACATGCCTGGTTTTAGCCTTGCCTCTTTTGTATGGAGTGCAAGTTCTATACTTGGTATGGGTGTGGATGAAAACCTGGATAGAACCTATAAGGTTGTGGATTATGTGAAGTACACTTCGGATTCTATGCCTGGGGTAGCGGCGTATCAATACATGTTATCAAGCTGTCCTACAGTACTAAGAATTAACTTGGATCTTTCCAGATATGGTAATTCTTACGTCGAACAAGTAACGTCTAGGTCGTATGGAAATACGTTTTGTACAGACCCTGAGGGTACTATTGGTACATGGTTTGTTTTCTATACTGTTTACTCTGGGTTTGGGGACCCTTTTACCATTGGTGATCAAGTTTCTTTAAGCAATTTGCTTAAGTTATTGGGTGCGCAAGATTAGCTCACCTGTGGTGAGAAGGATTTGGTTACAAACCAACCTTCTCACCCTTTCTTTTTCATACATCTTAAGGTGTGTGGAGACGAGAGATCAAAATCAGGAGAAGAGAGAAATGAACAAACAATCTCATGTTATAGAGATTATTGTTGTACTTGGTTTGGCTTTTGGGGTTTTAATGGGAGTGCTAGCTTATACCAACCCATCTATCGTACCAAAACCCAGTGAATCACAGATTTCACCTACTAAAGATTACACAAGTTTGTTAACTGTAAGTCCTACTGCTGCGACCCAGTTACCTACAGTTGTTTCTACTCAGGTATCGGTTGAAGTACCAGCGCTTCCTAACTTTGGTTTTGATTCAAGCGCTGCACCTAATGCTTCAATTTACTCAGTGGATGCTATCAAAAAGTTTATTGTAGCGTATGCATCTGATAATGGGGGTTTTGGTATTAGTAGTACTGGCGGTTTTTCAACTGTGGATCCTGAGGTGGTTGTTCCTGTAATCAATGGTGGGGTCATTATGCCTCCATGTGAAAAGGGGGTTAACACCGTTATTACTGGTTACAGATTTTCTATATCGCAACCACATCCTGGTTTGGATACATCTTGTGGTTTGAGTGATGTGGGTAGAAGTCTTTACGATGTTCCTATTGTTGCACCGTTTCCTGCAGTTGTTGTAGGATCCGGTTACATTGATGAAAAAACTGATAGGATGGCGGTAGATCTGTGGGTATCTGGTTTTACAGTAATTCTTAAGAGCATTTTGGCCAACCCCGATGGGTCAAACCCCTCGGAATATATGTGGCTTTGTGGTCACCTAACAGGTCAAGATATGCCTGATGTTGGAACTTTCGTAAACTCAGGGCAGATTATTGGTAGACAAGGTAGTACGGGAAATTCTACCGGCCCTCATTGTCACCAAGCGCTTTGGAAGGACGGTAAATTTATTGACCCAGAGACTGTAAATCTAACTGGGGTTAGAACGGAGAAGCCTCAGATTTATGGTGGTACCTCTTGTACCTTTTCTAAAGAAGAGTTGCGGGAAAAAGCAAGATCCTTGGCTTTAAGCCTTGGTATTCCCACAAGAATTCAACTTGCTCTTTGGGAATCTGAGAGTAATTTTAGTCACTGTTGGGAAGGTACAGAATTCATTAAGATTAATGAGTTGGGTGCTATTGGTGTGGGGCAAATTTATCTTGCCGTCCATTCTCATCTAAACCCTAACCTGGTTTTGTATGATGTGGATTCTCATATGCAGGATGCAGATGAGATTTTCCTTCAGAAGTATGGAGTTTGTGGAGCTACTTATGAAGGAGAGGAACGTTGGTTTTGTGCGGTAGCCTTGTATAAGGGTATTACCCAGTCGGATTATCGAAATCATAGGGATTTTCAGATCTTCTTGGATAAGTATCTCGATGAGAGATAGTTTGTTATGCCCCTTTTAGGTGAGTTTTCATCTACAAGGGGCTTTTTTTGTTTACAAAAAAAGCCCCGAACTTCGGAGCTTAAAAAAGTCGGAAGAACACTAACTTATTTCTTATCTTTGCCCTTATCGTCTGTTTTTTCAGCAGCTCTTTTTGCTTTTTCTTCTTCAGTTAGTTCTTTAGTTGCTGCTACTTTTGCAATTGCATCCGCTTCAGATACAGGTTCTGCAACAACCTCTTCTTCGGCCATACCTGCATGGTCAATCTTTACCACCAGATCGTCTTCTTCGTGCCCTAATACCTCTACCTTACTTCTATCATATTGTAGTTGTCCAAAAGTAACACCATCTCCCAAGTTTGCGATTTCTGCTACGTTTATTTCAAATTTTCTTGGTAGATCTGAAGGTAATGCTTCTACTTCAATTTCATTCATCAAGATTAATACAACACCCTCCCCAGATTTTATTAATGGGTTTATTTCGTCTCCAATAATTTCTACAGGTATGTTAGCGTTGATTTTTTCTTTTAAGTTTACTTTATAAAAACTAACGTGAGCTGGTTTTAAAGTAATTGGATCTAGCTGAACATCCTTAACGAGTACTTTTTCTGTTTTGCCGTCTTGGATAATTAAATCAACAAGTGTAGTTTCCCCGGCTTCTTTTAAAACCTTAGTGAATTGAAAAGTGTTTATCATCAAAGGTTGTGATTCAAGACCCTTACCAAACAAAACTGCTGGTGTCTCTAAATGAGTTTTTATTTCTTTAATTTTTTTCCCGAGATGGGATCTTTTTTGTGCATTAATTTCCATATATTTTCTTTCTTTAAAGCTAGGTGCAGGTCAATTATCTCGTCGTAAGTTACTGGCTTAAGACGAATAAACTTCTTAATTTCTTCACTTCCCATATCAGAGATATGAGGCACAGAACCACTACCATTAGAAGTTATTGTAATCATACTTTCTGCTTGGCACTTTGTGCAAACCGCATGAGCTATAACTACAATTGATGCTTCTGTAATTGGGCTTACTTTTGCGCTTGCTAAGCTAGTCCCGCATTTGTAGCAAAAAGTTTTTTCTAAATTTTCTTTAATAAACTTTTTTTCTAACATTAGTTTTTAAAAACCAAAAGTGACTTTCACCTTTATTTTTCTCTTCAAATGCAAAACGAGAGAAGCGAGTGTCATTTTACTTGATGACAGGGCTTAAAGTCAATATTTAACTTATTCGTACCAACACTTTAGATACGTAATTTTATCACATCCAGAAAGTATGAAATACCCCATAGTTATAGAAAGCCCCTGTCAGTAGAATTTGTGCAAAGCACAGATCTAAAAACAGGGGTGTTGGTTATCGGCAGATCTCCTCGATCATTAAACCGAACGTTAACGTTCCGACACCTGGAGCATCCCAGGAAACCTGGTATTTCCCGATATCGGTAAACTTATCCAGAAAATACTCCCGACGGCTGCCATCAGCCTTTTGCTGATAGGCGTAGGCATTGACAGCCCCATTGGTATTCCTGACGACAACTTCCCTCATGGGGAGGTTGTTATATATTTGGGTGTCTCCACACCCAATCACACTCATGTTTACGGCTTCTCCGAGCGTCTGCTCGGGAGCCTCCACGACGCTTTGTGGGGAGGTGTTGCCCATGGCAACACTGGCCCCAACCCACATAATAAATGTGGACAGTACGATTAGGAGGAAAAACTTC
The DNA here is from genome assembly GCA_964387275.1 of uncultured Candidatus Saccharibacteria bacterium. Classification (GTDB taxonomy): domain Bacteria; phylum Patescibacteriota; class WWE3; order UBA101185; family UBA10185; genus CAYLVW01. The sequence continues at coordinate 123,019 of CAYLVW010000002.1, read as the reverse complement.
ATCAGAGTGACCTTTCTTTTGAGGTTAATTTGACCTTCCACTATTATACTACAAATACTATAGGTTGTAAAAAGGTTAGGGGAGAAGGGAGTTTTATTGAGACTCACAAATTTAATAGGTAGACCTTTGTGCCGTCTAGAACAGCCATTTTAGTTTCGTCTGGGTCTATGGCTATGTCTTTGAGATTTGTCCAGGCGTTTTGATTTGAATGCATCACGTGGGCTATAAATACCCCATCTTTATCAAAAATCGAAATTTTATTGCCTGACGTGTCTAGGATATATAAATGATCATAATCTATGTGAGTAAGTATTTTGGTTGGGTTTACAAGTTTTTTGGCTAAGCCATTTAATTCAAAATCTTCGAGTGCACCTTTACTGAATCTGTGTACTTCACCATTTTGGTCAATTGTATAAATGTTTATTGCAATAGACATACTTCTCATATTATTGAACAAGTTGCTATCTCCCCATAGAGTCTGAGTTAGTGTGTCTCCTGAGATTGAGTATCTATATAAGCTAGAACCGGTATTAGCATAAATAAAGTCTAGGTAGTTTGAAGAGACCTCAAAATCGGCATTATAAGACAAAGTAACACTACCATCAGTTGGGTTTACTATTTTATACCCAGTGTTATCCAGAAAGGTTAGAGAGTCTTTGCGTGTTCTTAAATTACGTATACTCGGAAATATTGTGGGTATTTCTGTGAATTTTGGGGTTTCTAAGGTGCTGGTGTAGATTTTGCCAGCTGTTTTATCTGCTATAAATATATTGTCTCCTAATATAGCAATTTCACTTGGAGTAACCGCTGAGGTTACTAAGGTGAGGTCATAATAGACTTGGAAATCATTTTTTGTAGTTTTTTCTGTTGGCGTTGGAACTGGCGTTGGGGTAGGTGTTGTAGCAACCCCCATTACCTCAGTGCTTTTATTTGGGGTGTTGATGTTTTGAGCCACTTTGTTAGTAGATGGTTGTTTTAAGAAAAAATATATGCCAATTCCAATCGCACTTAATGTAGCTACTATTGGCAGAATTAGTATCAGTGCTTTACTTTTAGCAAGAAAACCTAGCAGAGAAAGTGGTTTTTTTTGTTTTTGAATTTTTTGTGTTTGTTTTTGAGATGACGGGGATTTAATGTTTAGTTTTTCCTGTTCAGAGAATGAGTTATCAACAACAGCCTTGATTATTAGGCATGCGGATAGTGGGGTAAGGTTTTGAATTGATATCGAGGTGCTTAGGAGTTTACTTGGTGTGTATTCTTCAGCAAATTTTTCGGTGGCTAGTACGATAACATCCTGATCCTTAATTATCCCTGAGGCAGATGAGAACCTTCCTTCTGAGTTTGGGTTTATCGTTTTATCGACACCATCTCTTACTAAATAACCACACCCAGATCCATACAAAACATAATAGAAGACATTACCCCAAAGCACACCACACACCATATTAAGTTCAGTAGACGTATCGTTGGTTATTTTGATCACTTTATCTTTAATTTCATTAATACACTTTTCTATAGTTTGAGTTGGGGATACAGAGTCAGACTGGTAATAAGTATCGTGAATATAATCTTGTATTATTTTTGTAGTTACGCTTGCATCAATTTCTTGTGAGCTGCTAATTGAAAAAACACAATAAACATTACCTTTTCTTTCCAATAGTTCTTCGGTTTCAGCGTTTATGATTATTGTGTTCGAAAAAGAACCGGTTCTTTGTGAGTAGTTAGGGGTTATTTTTTGAATTTTTGTTAGCAGCGACTTTTTCATTTATTTGAAAATTATTAGAAAAGAAAGAAATGCAACGCCGAAAGATGCAAAGAAGTGTACATTAGCTATTGCCATAAAAAGCGGGGAAGCTTTTGTGGTAAAACTTCTGTGCATAAGTGCAGCCTGTCTTGTTAGTAAGAAAGCAAAAAAAACATAAAGCAACTGCATACCAAAAATTAGTAGTTCAAATGTAGCCCCAATATTTATTGTTGTTGGTAAAGAATCCATAAGCTATTTATCCTTTCTGTTTTTATCAAGTTCCGCTATCAGGTCTGAAATTATATCCCTGACTTTAGAGGGGTTATCTATGTCTTCAAACTCAAACTCTGTTTTTTCAGCGGCGGTTTGAATTAATATGTTGCCATAGTTGAAAATTACTTTTAAGGTCCCGCTAATGTTTGATGTTACATCTTCTATATTGTCTAATGGTGCCTCAGAAATATTTTTGTATAGTAATCCTTTGAAATCTACATCAATAATTTTTTTGTTGGTGATGACATTAACGCTGAAATACCAATTCATAAAATTTTGTAGGAAAAAACCTAAGCTTACTAAGTACCAGAACACGTTTGTTATAAATAAAAATTGAGGCGAGAAGAAATTACTTGCTCCACCAAAGGAATCAAAGATTATTGGAAAAATAAATTGGGGGGCTACTAACATTAATACAAAAATAATCATCCATCTAAAAATTATGATCCAGCTTTTCCTAATCACATATAAAATTCTTTCATCCCTATCTTCACCATCATAACAAGTGTCTTTTGGGTCTTTTATGAAAGTCTTAAAAATAAAATCCATGGCTGAATTATAGCATTAAACGGTGTTGTTGTAGGAAAATACCTTAGGAAACTTGAAACAAATCTTCGTGGTCTGTAGTATTAATTTTAATGAATAGGCTCTTTGACTACGTGCTACTTCAAAAACAAAAAGGTGTATTAAATAGCTCCATTTCCGAAAGCCTTAAAAAGGCGGGCTGGAATGAGCTGGATATAGAAGCAGCTTTGTCTGGTGATATAGTTCCTACTCCTGATTATGCTACATTTAACTCAGATATCACTGCAACCCAGCCATTAGCTTATAACTATACTTTGTGGGACACGTTTCAGCATTTTTTAATGTTTTTAACAATGGCAATATACGCAACTGCTTTGGATATGTTGACTTACCAATTGCTTGAGAGGTTATTACCTTCAAAAGAGGCTCCATGGTATGAGTTTTATAGCTATAGTTTTGGTCAGTACTTTGGGATGGCTTTGATGTCCGTTGTTATAATAACTTTTCCTATTTTTGTTTTCTTATTTATTAAAATTAAGAGACAGACTCTTGCAAATCCCGCCTTGAAATCTCTCAAATCCAGAAAGGTCTTGACGTACATTACACTTGGTGTGACGTTTTTGATTGTATTGGGTAATATTGTGAGTATGCTGTTTCAGGTTTTGACTGGTAATCTGGCGCTAACTAATTTTCTGCACTTTCTTTCACCAATTTTTATGTGCTCAATAATATTTACATACTTTATACGAGAGGCTAGGGAGAAATGAGAGGCACACAAAACTTTTACTTGGGTATTATTGTTTTAACTATATATACTGTTGCAGTTTTGATTTTAGGTTTTATCTTTTTGGGCAATCCTATCTCTGTAAAGAATTCCGAACATGATTTGACTCTTTCAAACTCCATAAGTAGTATCGCCTCCTCCATTGACGCTTATTATTCTAATAATCAGGTACTACCAAGTACATTGGACGCTGTCGGTAAATATCTATACGGTTTGGAGAAAGAAGCTCTAAATAAAGTTGGTTATTCTGTTTTGGATACACAGAGCTACCAATTATGTGGTGTATTTCTAACTGAGGTAAGTAAGGATAATAATAAGAGCTATTATTATGGAGCTTACCCAGATCCAACAATTCATGGTACAGGTAGGGTGTGTTTTGAGTACGATGTTTCTGGGTTAAAACTACCTAAATAAACTTTATCTACTTTGATATCAAGTGTTTTCTGTTCGCTTTTACTTTATAATTTTCTGATGAGTCCTCTGTTAACCCCTAAGTTATTAAAGCAATTAATCATTACTTTAGTGGTTGTTCTTCTAGTTGTAGTTAATGTGTTTTTGCTAAGAGCTACACCCGAGTCTATGCTGCTTCAGTTTTTAGTAGTACTTGCTGTTTTTAAACATAAAGCGATTGGAAGATTTCTTTCTGACTGGGCGTTTCTAATTAGCTCAATTTTATTATATGCCTGGGCAAGAGGGGTGGTTGATGATATAGCGCCATTTAAATCAGCGACCCTATTTCTGGTGCATAATTTTGAGTATGACTTACTTGGTGTAAAGGCAGGTATGTTTATTCAGCAGTTAGTTGGTATAAACCCCATTGTTTTGTATGTATCTTCTATTTTGTACAACATGTATTTTTTTATGATTTTGGCAGTACCGTTTGGGATTTGGGTTTATAAAGATTATTATTTTAGAGATTATGTTATAAGGTTTATATGTTTAATGGTTGTTGGGTTAGCCTTTTTTTATTTGATTCCTACAGCACCTCCATGGTATGTGAGCGATGCCTTGTCTTTGGGTTTTACTAGAATTCTTTACACAGAAGGTTTGAACTCAAGTTTAGTTGGTTATGGTTTTGTTAGATATTTACTTAGTGATAATTTGTTTGCTGCTTTGCCTTCTTTCCATGTAGCTTGGACAGTTTTTCAAGTCACTTATTTATTTAAGAATGTTAGTAAAAAATTTGGTTTCTTTTTTCTAATCCCGCTTGGGATTTGTTTTTCTGTTTTATATGGTGCCGAGCACTATGTGTTAGACATTTTGCTAGGAATTGTTTTAGGCGTTTCTTTTGTTTATGTTGCTAAAAGCGTGTTTTTAACACAGACCAAGAAGACAATTAATTCTCAACCCTGATATTAAAGAATGATGTATAGATATAAAGACTTTCTCGTGATCTTAGGTTAAAAATATTTCTAAAATCGTATCCATCAAGCTCTAGGTTTGAGTAATTTGACGATTTAACAACAATTTTTGTGGTATATCCGTTTCCATCGTCATAAGCTTTTATTGACGATATATTACCTACAGGATCAATATCTCTGTCCTCTAGCTCCTCTATAACTTCCTCCTTGTCCCAGGCATCTCCGTCTTTTGAAGGTGGTGAGAGTTTGTCTATCAAGTCGTTGTCGTCATCCCAAAGTAGATAAGAGTTAATAATATCTTGAACCTCGTCTTCTTTCATCCAGGCATTTTTTGCAGAATATCCTGAATTCCAGGCTTTATAGAACCACGGAGAATTACCATATTTAGGTCCTTCATAAGCACAGTCCGAAAGGTTTCCTGAGCAGGAAGCATCTTTCATGTTTTTTGTCCATGGTCTTGTGCTACCCCACACCTGAGCTGCTGTTCGGGTGTAACCACCCGATGTCGATGCGAACCAAGAGGTAATGGGTTTACCGCCATAGGTTATTACCTCACCTTCCGTTTCATCTACAGCTTTTTTCCAAGTACCAGTTTTTTTGCCACCATTGTATACTTGGCATGCTTGAGTAGTGCAAATTGATACCGGGGATTTTTCTTTGATAGTTCCAGATTTCGAGTCATAAGTGTAATAAATATAGTTAAGAGCATACGTTCTCGCCGCTACTGCCTGAGCTTTCAAAGCTTCATAACCCCCATGATCAGCCCAACTTTCCGGAACTTCTGCAATTCCATATAGGTAGTCGCGCATTTTTATATTTCCGTAACCTTGTACAGGTATTTTATCGTCATCGTCCCACTTCTCCTCAACACTTACATTGTTAAAATAGGCTTTTAGAATGTCTTTATACTTTTGCCCTGCTTTTGCCCTGCCGTAAGCTCCGTATTGACTCATTCCAACTCTATGTGGGTAGCCATAAGTGTAGAAAGCATACGCTGGTGAAAAGCTTGGATCAGGTAGTTCTGAGTAGTCTGTTTCGTTGTCTCCCACCGTTTCTTGTTCGGATCCATACTTTTCTTTTAGAATCTCTTGTTGTTTTTTGTTCAGATTGTCTAGAGTAGCACTAATTTTTGCTAGCTCATTTTCGAAGGAACTTTGCTGTTTTTGTAGGTTATCTAATTCACCCTGTGCAGAGCTTTTTTGAGCAAGAAGCACATTTTTTGCATTTACAAGTTTGGTTTTTTGTTCTTCAATTTGCTTTTTTAATTCTTCTGATTCTTTCTTATCCTTTTCGAAATTATCAATCTCTACGTTTATGCTTTGAATTAGCTGGATACTTTCGTCAGAAAAAGTTTTATCAAAAATATAGGTTAAGGTATTAAATTGGAAACCATTTAGTCCATTTCCATTTAATAAAAACATCTGCAGGTAATTTTCGGTGCTTCTTTTTGAGTAATTTCTAATGACCTTATTTCTAAGATCAATTCGATCCTGAAGTGCTGTGTTGCTGTCCAACAGATTTTTATTAATAACTTCTAAATCAGACTGGAGTTTTTGTATATCATTTTCTAGATCTTTTATTTCGGAGTCTGTTACAGTAAGTTGGCTTGATAGATTTGCTATCTTTTGGGCAATATTGTCTTTTTGGCTTTTAATACTGTCTAGTTTTTTGGATGTAGATTCATAATCTTCTTCTTTTTCTTCAATCTCTTTTTGGATATCCTCAAGGTCGTCTTCAGCATAAACAATCATTGGAGGTATGGTAATTACCACAATCGTTGTTATAATCATCAAAGTCATTATCAATAAACCTTGACGTTTATTTTGGGGTGCTTGATAATTTTGGCAGGTCATACTTATGAAGAGATTATACCAAAACTTAACAGTGTTTTTCCTTTTTCTTTTGGCATCTTTAGTGTTTTTCACTCCAAGTGTCTTTGCGCAGCTGTGCTTGCCTACTAGTTGTGGTCCTTGTCAGGGTTCCTTAATTGGCGGTGTGGTTCCCGATGGGGGTGGTAATCCCATACGCTGTGTTGAAAACCCTCCCGGGTCTGAGATGTGTACTTGTGTAGTAATTACCCCTACGCCTACTCCTGTTCCCCCAATGCCCTTACCTACTGGAACAGCAAGTGAGTGGTATACAATCCTTAATTTTAATACCGTTATAGAGAACCTTTATGCAGTAGCGTTTCCGTTGGCTATAGGATATGCAATATTTTCTATAATTAAAGCCGGTTATTCTATAAAACTGAGTGAAGGCAATCCACAGAAGTATAAAGAAGCTGTAGAGGAGATGTCCTCCGCAATTATGGGCACTTTGTTTATTTTGTTGTCTGCAGGATTATTAAGGGTTATAATAACAGCATTACTTTAGAAGAGGAGGTGTAACAACTTTAAACAATTATGGAATTATTACAAAGAGTTTATGCTCAAACCGCGGTTAGTACCACGTTGAGCAACCCATTACCAAACGTATCCAGTTTGCCTCAGGTATTCGCTATGGTAATTAACCTCATTATCGGTATAGGATGGGCTTTAGTTTTCGTTATGTTAGCTTTGGGTTTTGTACAGTATGTTACATCCAAGGGAGAAGTTAAAGCTACTGATGCAGCCAGACAATGGCTTACTTATGCCGTAGTAGGAGGCGTGGGTCTTTTCTTTATCACAGTATTGAGGACTATTATCCCAGGTTTGATCGGTGGAAATGCCACAGGACCGGGAGGATCCGCAATATTCTAATTTTGTTCTTGGAGCTGGGCGGGCCTTCGGCCCGCCCAGAAATCGGGACGGTAGAAACACGAAACAATGTTCAACGTAATAGACAACTTAGCAACTCAATTTTATCCAGCATCAGCCCCTGATTCTATTAGGGACTTTTTGATTGTAGGTCTAAATATCCTAGCGGGAGTAGGGTTTGGCGCTGCGATTGTTAACTTGGCATGGGCCTGTTACTTATATATTATGAGTAAAGGGGATCCAAAAGGGGTACAGCAGGCTTGGAACGCTGTTGTTTATGGTGCTTTTGCTATTTTAATTTCTTTTGTGGTTATTGGGGCAAGATTAACCATAACCCAAGCTCTTGGTGTTACTGACCCAAATATTACTAATTTAAATACAGAGTTCTAAAAGTGAGAAAACGTTTTAACCCAATTATAATAAGTTTAACTTTATTAGTTTCACTCTTTTTTTTGACCCCTAATGTTTATGCGGTTCCGATGAGCCCCACACCATATTCATGTCCTTCTATCGTCGATTGGGGTTCGGGTAGTGGAGATGCTGACCCCCCAAGTATTGCCGCAATAATTTGTCCTTTGCTTAGGGTAGTAAATATAGCTTTATATTCTTCAAGCCTTGTTTTCGCAATTATGGCAGCATATGGTGGTATTAAAATGTCTCAGTCCTTAGGTGACCCAAAAGGATTTCAAGGAGCAAAAGATACAATATTTTATGCTTTCTTGGGTTTTTTGGCTGTGTTGGGAAGTTTCTCTATTGTTGGTATTGCTGCTGGCATGGTCGGTATAAATGCATCCAGCCCCCAAGGTATAGTTAACACTTTTTATGCCTCACTGGTTAATTTGTTGAGTAATTTTGGAATCACTTTATAACCCTGTACCAATAACCGGCTCCCTCCAGTTAATGCCTATTAATATCATCTTTACTAACGTCTTTTTTAGGTTTATTTAATTGGGCTGTAATACCTATTTAGGGTTGGTTTAGGGCAGTGGCTTATCTTAGTACTCTTGTAGTAAATATTTTGCTCATACTGCCGTACTCAGTGCAGTAATTTCTATCAGGGCCAATCCAGGGGTCATGTATTATAGGACATCCATTTGAGTCCATGCCTATAGCTACTACAAAATGAGTACCCCAAGGGCCTGTGTTTATCCCTAGAATTACAGGGTTTCCTGCTGCAATCTCACCTGCAATTGATGTAGCGGTTGCCCAAGTATGCCCACCGATAGAAGGCATATATAGTAAAGCACTATTTCCAGCGAAATTGGCTGCATTTAGGGCTATTTCCACTGGAGAGATATTTATACCGTAATAGCTATACACCATAGCAACACTAACAATTAAACAACCAACTTCATATAAAGTAAGTCCTGAGGCACCTATAAGTACTGTAGCCCATGCTGCATCTCTTTGAGATAGATAATGCCCATCACTTCCTCCATCAAAGAGTGCTCCTACAATCGCCCCTACAGCTCCAGTAAAAAAACTACCTGTTACAGATGAAAACGCAGAACTTACGGTGTTTCTAGCCACATTAACCGGGTTTATCGAAGAAAGCAACACATTAAAAACAAACAAAACCAGAAGCATACATGTGAACGGGACAATAGAAGCGTACATTACATATTTGAATATTCTGGTTAGGGTTTTTTCGTATCCCTTAAATATGAAGGATAAATCTCCTTTTGATATGCCTTGTATTATTTTTTCGAAGAAATCTAGGGTTTTAACGACGGTCCATTGTAGGACCCACTTTATTATAGGAGTTGCAGTGGCAGATAGACCCCCTGTGATCGCAGCAAGTATGCCCATTAATGCATCCGTCACACCCTCTGCAATAGCTTGTTTTAGGTAGCTGATTGGTGCAAGCCACTTACCAAATTTATTTAACAAATAGGACTGAACTTTATTAAATTGAATGGCTACCTTATCTATTACACCCAGGAAAGTCGTTGTGATGCTTGAAGTGCCTGCCTTGCTTTCGTGATTTACCAAAGCTCCTAGAAGTTTAAATAGATTTTCGGCGTCTCTAAGCACTTTTTCACCAACAATTGATTTTCCTTTAGTTTGTAACCAAGTTGTGAAGCCTTGTATATCTTCTAAAAACTTTTGGGCTTTATCTTTATCTTTAAAAACATCTGTTAGTTTCTTATGCCACTCAACCCAATCAGCATTCATTATTTTCTTTGCGGGATCTTTGTAGAGTGCTTTTGCATCAAAGGCTATAAAACTTAGGAAACTTTTAAGTTCTGCTTTGCTTAATTTTTCTGAGCTGTATAAGCTGTATAGGCTTGTTACTCCATTAAAGTGTTTTCCACCCTCAAGCTTAACTTTAGTTTTACCAGCACCTACAAAAGTAATATTTAATGAAAATCTGTTTACAAATAAAGCACTCAGAGGAGACCCTGTTATTAGATATTGGATTAATTTAGGACTTTTAGCCAAGTTTTTCTCATCAATCTTAAATCCAAAGTACTGAACCCGTTTTAGTGCGTGGTTAACCCAATAAGAAGGTGTGAGAATTGTAAGGTTGTCTCTAATTCTTTTTACATAGTAATAGTTTCTCCAAAGCTTTCCTCCATCAAAGTTTTGTAGTGCTTCTCTAAACGCGTCCCACTCCCTCATATTTTGGAGTCTTTTAGTGAGGACTTTCAAAGCGTTTGCATCTTCAACACCCATTATGTCTGTTAATACTCCAATGTCATCAAGGTGTACCATTTCTCTGGCGCCGATACTTCTATCAAACCCACCTTCAATAAGATCTCTTTGCAACTTAAATAAAAGACTTTGATTTACAACTGTACCGTTTGTAAGAGGGCTTTTAGTGGGGTCTAATCCACCACTAGTTACAAAATTTATGGTAGTTAATATTGATGTAGCATCTGCTTTATCCCCAAGGCCTGCTACGCCAGACTTGATATTATTTAATAATCTTCTTACATTTGGGCTTGCTGTAGTTGCATTAAATACTGCTAGAGTTTCACCTTCTTTAACATCAAAAACTGTACCTTTAATTTGTGTTAACAACTCTTCATACGGTCTGATTTGTTTATTGAAAGTGCTTAGTGCTTCTCCTGATAATGCGTTTCTTAGTGTATCTATCTTTTTTTCACTGGTTTTTATTGCACTACCTATTCCTGCTATGGTTTTTTCCATCTCGGAGGCTGTATTGTCTGTGCGTCCTTCGACTACAAACCTACTTAGCTGGGATGATAGTCCTCCCAGACCACTATCTTCATCTCCACCCAAATCCCTAACAGCGTTTATTAAGCCCCCTTTATTCACAAAATTACTTCGTGCTTGTTTTAATACCTCTACAACCTTATCTTCAGGTATTGCAAGGGCAGGATTTATGGCTGCAGCCTTTTTTAACCTTTCCTTCATGTCATCTGTTAGAGTTCCGTCCCATTGATCAAGCTCTTTGGTGAGTACCTTTTGTAAAGTTGCTAGGTAGTCTTCATAAGCACTATCCCTACTTGAAGCGGATTTTGAGGTCATCACAAATTTAGAAGCTTTATCCGCAACTTCTTTATACATTGTTTCCATACCAACTTTCTCTGTTACTTCGTCTCCATCATAATTTTTATATTTGATTTCAAAGAATCTACCTCTACCTCTTCTAAAGCCAGATTTATTATCACTCCACATTTGTAGTGGGTTTTTTTGTCCTTGGTCTGAATAATCGGGAAGTTCTATACCAGAGAGATTTATTGTTCCTCTTGTATATGTATCTTCTGCAAGTTTTTGTAGAGGTAGCCTTGGCTCAAGTTCTTTACCTGTATTTGGCCCGTTCTCTTCATCAATTGGAGCATCTTTATCCATTAAAATTCTTGCAAATGCTCTGTGCGATAGGTTTTGATCAAATTCCTCCCAGCTGGTGATGTTTTTCCAGCCCTCGGTTAGAACTTTTGCTACAGTTTCTTGCGGATTAGTTACAAGATCAATTAGATTTACACTAAGACCCATTGCTCCGGGTAGTTCTGGTTCTTCGCCAGTTCTTTGAATATCGTTTAGTTTTTGGTTTGATAGCGAGCTTTTCTTACCTATGCCAGCCGACACCTTAAATGCTGACTTAATTTCGTCTACCTCCGCGTCTATAATGTATTCTTTTACTTTGGCTGGAATGTCTGCTTCATGTTCAAGCTCCTGCACTAATTGTGTTTCAAAATTAAACCCAAAATTTACAGGAGTACCGGGCTTAACTCTCTTAGGCCTTATTTTATATAGTGGATCGTTTTCATCACCAGGTATATATCCTGTATAGAATGGATTACGTGCCATACCCTGAATTATAGTATATAAGTAGGTTGTTGTTGATATTTTGTTTTTATTGTAAAATTTCCTCAGAATGTTAACTGAGAGAATAAGTCTAATTAAATACTCTGTATTCACACTGCTTTTCACTTCCATCGCTTTGTACTTAACTCCAAGTGTTTCTGCTCAGGTTGTTGCTACTTGCAACAGCAGAGAGAACACCTACATAAATGTTGTAGATATATTCAGAAACTTAGATATAACCCGAACTACCATGAATATTGCAACCACTCTTATACAAGAGATTCCTAGCGCAGCTTTTTTTGGTGGTAATATAGATCAAATTTGTGGGTGCGCTCAAGCTATTCACGATGTAGATCCCTCTTTAGTCAGTTTAGATCCCTCTACAGCAGATACATATGATGCAGAGTTTTGTCAGAATTTGGCAAATTCTTTAAAGCCTGGTTACATATCATCAGCGTTTGTTGATAACTACGCTTTAGTGGATCCAAAATCCACTGTTGGTGGTAGTTTTGCTGGGTTGGTAGGTTTTGTGAACAGCACTACCCACACAGATTTGGTTCCTGTAAATCTAGCTTACTACGCTAACGACACCGTTGCCCACGTGCCTTTTATTGGTAAAGCCTTAGCTCAAACCTACGGAGATCCGGGTAACCAAGTAGCCCTTTCTATGGTTTTAGGTACATGGAAGTTGTTTAGAAACATTTCTTACGGCTTATTAGCGATAGTGATGTTAGTGCTTGGTTTTATGATAATGAATAGGAGAAAGATAGATCAGCAAACAATCGTAACAGTTCAATTTGCAATACCAAGAATTATTATAGCCATTATACTAATAACTTTCAGTTATCCTATTGGGGCCACTATGACCACTATCGGTAGATCCTTAATGGTAAGTATAGTTCCTATTATCATGACAGCGGCTGTGACTGGAGGTGACACACCTTCCTTACAACAGGCAGCAGACCTATTTTCTCATCTAGGGCCTTTACCTATATTCTATTTCTTTTTAACTGGGGCTTCTTTAGGTTTAATGACTGTGGGTTTTATCTTTCTTGTTCCAATAATTCTTGCAGTAATGGCTTTGGTTGGGATGCTTTGGATTGCTGTAAAAATTGGTTTTACTTACGTCAAAATGATAGTGGCTATAATAACCTCCCCTATAATATTTGTTATTGGTGCTATACCGGGAAATGATAATATGACCATTGATTGGTTTAAGCAGATGGCAGTTTACATGCTAAGCTTACCTGCTATGACTGGGGTCTTGGCAATGACGTTTTTGATTGCGATGAATATTTTTGTTCAGGTAATGACTGGGGTAGATAACTTCTTTGGTGTTGCTATATTTGGTTATACAGCTGGGGGTATGGTAACTCTCGTAATGTTACCTGCTATTTTAATGATGGGTTTCTATTTTGCGAATTCTGCTCCTTCAAAAGTTGAAGCAATGATAATGGGTGAAAAAAAGGGCGGTAGAAGATAATTTCTGGAATTTCTAAGTAAGCAGTCTTTTGATATACTCTCCACATGTTACTAGCTAAGAATAGAAAAGCTTTCCACGATTACGAAATACTCGAGACGTTAACAGCAGGACTCGTTCTTAAAGGTTATGAGGTTAAGGCAATAAGAGAAGGAAAAGTTAACTTTGATGGCAGTTTTGTACAAGTACTTTCAGGGAAGCCTGTTATATTGAATATGTACGTAGGTAGGTACTCAAATCAATCACAACCCCATAATGAAGCAGACAGTAGAAAAACACGCTCACTTCTACTGACTTCCAAAGAAGTAAGTATCTTAATAAAAGAACTATCTCAGAAAGGGAAGTCTGCGGTGCCCCTTGCGTTGATATTGTCACACAATCTGATAAAATTGGAACTTGGTATAGTAAGAGGTCTTAAGAAATATGAGAAGAAAGATATAGAAAAGGTGAAACAGATGGACAAGGATCTAAAGGTTGAGTTAAAAAGTATCTGGCATTAGTTTTCTGTATTATAAATTTTACTGTAGGTTTATTTAGGGTACACCATTGTAAACTAAATATGTTCTATGGGCACTTTAACAAGGGGATGATCGGCTTTGATTGGATTTCCCAATCTCAGAAACAAGTAGAAGTTGCAAAACTGCTTCAAAAAATTTGCAAAAAATAAATGCTGATGTTGAATCAGAAGCTTTAGTACCAGCTTACGCCGGTGCTTTAGCCTAACCACAGCTCAAAGAGCTTAGGTTAAGTTGCCTTACTTCCTCCGAAAGATGTAAGACCACAACTTTATAATTTTCGGATGCGAAATTAGAGTTTGACCCACTTTGATTTTTAGGATGTAATTCCACCTTTCACAGAAGAAGGTCTTAGGAAGATTTTAGGTTGTTGTACTCCATGATTTTCTGACACTTAAGTACAGCTAAACTTGTAGTTTTTTGTTTTTGGGTTTTCAAGACGCGAGTTCGATTCTCGCCATCTCCACCAGAAAAATGAAGATGCTCTCTTGATGATCATTTTTGTTTTCGAGATACGCTAAGGTTATAAGTGATTTTGCTGAATTGTTTTTTGACTGAGATAATGATCTATTTACTTTATACCTTCTTCATAAAACCGTCTAAGGATCACAGCTGCTGATAGGTGATCTACAGGATCCTTACCTCTATGTGGTATTCCAAAAGAGCTACCTTCAAGTATTTCCTCGGTACTTCTGTATTCATTTACAAAAACAACAGGTTTTTTAAGATATACTTTAATTTGTTTAGCAAAGTTTCTTATTTCTTTGGATTTTTGAGTGTCTTTGCCCTCATATGTTAGGGGTAGTCCTACAACAATTTTTGTTACCTTATTTTCAAAGATAAATTTTGTGATTTCATGAAGTAGGGCGGGCATGTCTTCAGCTTTTAGGACTTTAAGTGGTTTAACAAGTCCATCTCTGCCGAACGCAATTCCGAGATTTTTATTGCCGTAGTCTATCCCCAGTAGTATTTCCTTATCCTCTTTTTTGAGTCTGTCTCGATGTTTCTGTGTTAGTTTGGGCATTATCACTCCCTTTTGATATCAACTGTTATTCTATTGGTGTCTTTAGGTATAAAACTTAGTAGTGGGATAGAAGGGTTTAGATTTAAAGCGTAACTGTTAACGTTTTTAACTTCGTCTAGCACTTTTTTAGCCTCTTCTACCCCCTTTCCCTTTATCGCATCTTTAATGCCTTCCTCTGTAATATCAGCGACTATATAAGTTTTAATAGTAAGTTGTACGTCAGCTTCGTTTTCTTTTAACACTGTTGTTGCTGAGTTTCCTAAAACCTCAATATTAACAACCTTATCTTTTGAAGATAGCACATACCCACTTGGTACAAAGCTCTCCAATAGATTATCTAGCAGTTCATCCATATCTACCGAAGAATATACCAAGGCGCTGGCTTCGACATTTTGTGTAAGTATAATTTTTTCAGATTCTTCGTTTACTTTATGATTGAATGCTTCTTCAACAACCTTAGTTTGTATGGTTCCCTCAATTATTTTTTGGGTAAGACCTAATTTGAATTTCAAATCCTCAAGAGCTTTTTGTTTTAATGCGGTTGTTACATCGCTTGATAATTTAGTTAGATCGGATTGAGCGACCACTTTAACTTTTTCACTCTTTCCTCCAGTGAAGTTTTCAACAGAAATTGCGGTAAAATCTGCGCTTTTCTGATCCTTAACGCTAAGTGTTTTCCCAGACTTAATATTATAGTTCTCACCTATATTTGATGCGGTTACAGAAACCTCCTTTTCCCCGGAGGTAATAGTCCCATCAATATTATCTACTCTTGCAGGTACTGTTATTTCTTCATCAGTCGTAAATGTAAAATCGTTTTCTTCGTCATCTTCGTATGTTACAGTTTGTCCTTTTTTAAAAGTTTTTTCTTCAGTAGTTTTATTAAAGATCTTTATTTTACCTTTGGCGCTTTTTCCTACAATTTTCTCTCCTGTAGTATCCGCTTCTTTTGTTTCTGTTAGGGTTGATTTAAATATGTACCCTCTTAGAGTTTTTTGTTCTGCTGAAGTAGAAACCCCGTCTTTCACTTTAACCGGTAATCCTTTGGAAAGTGATTCTGAGCTTACCACAATTGTGACTTCAGCCTTCGGCAAGTTATACAAATACCAACCACCTGCAAGTAAGATTCCCCCAACAACTACAATTATTAATGCAATTATTGGGAGTCCTGCGTGCAGTTTTGGGAGTTTTAATGTAGGGAATCTAAACGCAGGTTTTTTTGTGATTGTTCCTATTGCGCCGTCTTCTGATATTTTATCTACTTCTTGCTCCACTAAAGTATCTGTTTGTTCTTCTTGTAGTTGCGATAAAAGTTCAAGACCTGCTACATCTTTTGTAACAAAGTGCAGGATTTTTTGCATGTTTTCTGCCTCTTTTTTTAGAAGTTTTAATGAAACAATGTTGTCCAAAATAGGAGAGCCTTCTGGTATGTGGAGCTCAATCCCAGAATCATTAACCGCTCTTATTTTGTTTAGTGTAACTATTAGGTCGTCAAAAATTTCTAGTTCTATTTTAGTCATACAAGATTATGAAATATATTACTTAGTGAAACAGGCATTACCCACTCAGGCCCACTTACCATCTGTGTTTCATCTTGAATGCCTGGTAGATCTTTGGCTGTCACTTTTTCGAATGTTGGCGTGTCTTTAAATGGTATCGATTTGGTCCAAGGTTCACTAGTTAGGTAATCATATATGTCAGGAAGATGAATTCCCCCACCGGTTAAGTATATTTTAGATGAGAAAGTTTTTACTCCTGTAAATTCTCCAAAAGTTAATTCAATACCACTTAACCAGGTTTCCAGTATTTCACTAAAACAGTTTTGAACTGTTAGACTTTCACTATTAGGCAGCTTTCCTTGCGAATATGAACGTTTCAAATTTTCAGCTTCTTTTATTGATAAACCTAACACATGACTCATTTGATAAGTAAAGTGATATCCACCAATAGGAAGTGATTTGGTGGAAATTAAATTTCCCCCAAAGACTATGCCAATCTCAGTTTTATCGCTACCAATGTTTATTATTAGGTAATCATTTGATCCAATCTTTTTATGGTTGATAGACTTAACCAACGAATACATTTCCGGTACCACACCTATTATTTTTAAACCACTGCGTTTTAATAACTTTGATAAATTTTTCATTTGATAGCTTGGTGCAAAAGATGAGAATACAGCCATTTCAACTTTGTTTCCTGCAGGTTTTGTATCTTTGTGGATAGGTCTATCATCAACTCTCACATACGCTTTCTCCGCTGTTACGAGTTCCAAATCCATATCATTGCTACCAGTGGTCTTTACTAGTTCACTGTAAGCTTGTTCTGTTGATGATTTAACCGTTCTTTCATATATATCGTCCATTTCATTATTTGATATATCAGAACTTTTACCTCTAAGTAACCTGGCTGTAACTAATTGGTTGATGATAAATGTTCCATTTAGACCTATAATGGCTTGGTCAATAGATTCTCCTGAATTTTGGGTTGCTTGAGCAATAGCTTCTTTTAGTACTAGATCTACGCCTTCTATATCAACTACAGCTCCTGATCGGATATGTCCTTTTTCCACTTGTTGTTTACCAAACCCAATAATTTTATTTATCTCTCCGTCATTGTAAAAAGCCAAGCATTTAACGCTATCTGATCCGAAGTCTATTGTTAGGAATTTGTTTTTGGAAGTTGTCTTAAAAAAAGGTAGATTGAGCATTAAATTGATTATAGCATTATGGATTAATCAACTAATAGGCTTCTTCCCGTCGCGCCTGCCGTCTTTGTCTGTCTGCTTCTTTTCTGATATTCTTACCTTTTCTTTTAGTAGTTTTTCGTGATTTTGGCGTCGTTTCTTGTGCTTCCTGCTCGTTTTCAGTTACTGGCCCTTTTTCTGTTATAGTGCTTACTGTTTCTAACACAGGTTGTTGTGCTCTTTCCACTTCTTGACCTATAGGTTCTACTATAGTAGTTGTTTCTTCTGCCTCTTGTAGTAGCGGGATAGTATCTGCCTCGGTCTCAGATTGTGGGGTTTGTACAGTTGCTGTGTCTTCTGTATTTTTGGCTCTGTCTTCTGATATAGGTGCCGGTGATACAGGGTCTTTAGTTTCTATTGGGTTTGGGTTAGTTGCATCCACAGAGTTTATTTCCCTAAGACCACCTCTCCAGTTTGGATTTTGCTCAAGGACCATTCCATCTATTGAACTTAGCAATGTTACTATTTGATTTCTAATCGCTTTCTTTTCAGCTTCTGGTAGGTCTTCATAGGATTCTAGAAGCGTCATTTGATTCATCAAGTTGTTGTAGCATTTTTTAATGTTATGGACATTTCTCCAAGTTCCAACACATAGTTTTGTAAGTAGATCTCCAAGCCTTCTTCGTATCTAGGATGTCCTTTAGAAACTCCACTAAGAGTTTTTAATCTTTGTTGGGCTATATAGTAGTACGATTCCACTCTTCCTATGTGTGATGTAAATTCAGTATATATCCTTTCCAAATTGGTAAGAGACTCTCCGGTTTGATCCATTTCTTCTTCCGTAAAATCTAATTTTTTGCCTGCAATAGACCTTAAACTTTTCATTCTAGCTAGAGCTCGCTTGTGATTTACCCATTCGTTAGGGTTTTGACTTTCTGTAGTAATTGTTTCTGTTTCAATCTCTATTTCTTCTTCAGTTGTCGTTTCATTTGGTCCTAGCTTTTTTAAACCCTTTTTAAGTATCTCTTCTGGATTATAAGTTATGCCCTTTTTTGCATGGGATTCCACTGATCGTTGTACCACATACCTCATTGCGTTATACGTTTCTGCATTCACTCTAAATGTTTCAGCTTTACCACTATCATTTGCTACAAATACATCGAAGCTGCCATCAGGGTTATTTCGAGCCATTTTTAACATCTCATTCATAAAGGCTATTTCATCAAAATCTTTTGGATCAAAATTAAGAACAGGGATCCTTACAACGGGGTCTTTTCTATTTGAGTAGATTTTTTCTGATTTGGTGAAATCACTTAATTGTCTTTCGGCGTACAAGGTTATTACAGGTACATCAACTCTATCGTATCTGGTTATATCATCCTTATCTTTTGTAGTGATATACCTTTCAAAAACTTGTGCAAACTGTCGTGGTTTCCTTAGCTTTTCTCCCCCGAGAAATGTTCGCTCTGCTAGTTTTGGTCCACTTGTTGTGTCTATTAGGTTACTGCCGTCTTGGTTTTCTGTATCCCATTGCTTTGCAATACGTTCACGTATTTGTTCAACTGTTAAATTATTCAGTGTTTCATCTGTGTGGGCTTCGGTGGATGTTTTTTCTACCTTAACTTTAGTTTTTACTTTTGTGGTTGTTGCAAATATATCATCATAATCCTTTGGTTCTACAAATCGCTCCGATAGACTAATAATTTTTCCTAGGTTTTCCCTATGGGTGTTTGCTGAGTTTTCCACTGTAATAGAATCAAAGCCACTTGTCTCAAGATAGTCTGCAAAGGATTCAATTCTACCGTCTGATATTTTATTAAGTAGTTCGACTACTTGCTCTTCTCCGCCTTGAGGTAACCCTTGGCTTATGCCAAACTCTCTTAACCTTTTTCTTGTTTCCTCTTCTTTTCCTCTTCTGTTTTCAGTGGAAGCAGTTATAAGTTCTACTGCTAGTGCGGCTCCCTGGGGATTTGTTTCTGTTTGATCTAACAGCTTTTCTACAATTAGTAAGTGGTCTGTTACCATTGTTTTGTAGGTTCCAAATACCTCTTGGAGTTTTTCTGGGTTATCCTTCTCAAGCTCATGGTACGCATCTCTACTTTTTTCACTTCCTTCGCTATACCTATTTAGTCCGTGTACATGTGCGTCCAATTTATCAGCCGCATCTTGGAGTGCTTTGTCCAAGGCTGTATTGCCTGTTTTTATTTTTTCTATGCGTTCTAATATTCTTTCTGCTATAGCGTTGGGTTCATATTTTATTTCGTCTTCAGACGTTTCAAGTAACGTAGTACGTTCTCTTACTTCTGCGCTTGTTGTACCTTCTGTTACTTCAAATAGTTTATTTTTTTTACTCATATATTAGAAAGGAAGTTTGGGCAATTTTGCCGGTGCTTCTGGTGTGGTTTCTTTATCATAAAGACCCGCCCTTCTGTTAATATACTCTTCAACTTCTGCTACAGGTGTTCCATACTTTGTTCGGGACATTTCTCTTATGTAGTTTGTCATTTCACTGCTTTTTTGTGTTTTTGTAATCATGTCCCAATCTACTGACATTGAAAAAGGTGGGGTAGGATGCCCATTAACAAGGAGTTTTACATAAGCTGCTCCGTTTGGATTATTAGCTAGGTCAGTTTTTGTGAAAGTGGGCTCAAATTGAGATTCAAGATACTCGGCATCATCAACACCAATTCTAAAAACTGTCATTGTACCTACGTTACCAAAGACAGCTGTTTTTATTTCATCTGACAATTGTGAGATAAATTGATGTGCCACTACAAGATTGAGTTTGTACTTTCTTGCTTCGGATAGAATAACTGCAAAATCAGGTGTTGCGAAGTTTTGAAACTCATCTACATACAAGAAGAAATCTGGGAAATCCTCTTTTCCTAAGAATTTTGCTCTTGCTAATGCTGTTGCTAGTATTCTTGGAACAAGTAATAAGCCAATGAAGTTTGAGTTTTCTTCACCAATTTTACCTTTTGATAGGTCTACAAGCAGAATTTTTTTCTGAGCCATTATGTCCGAGAATCTGAAAGACGACTTTGGTTGTCCTAAAATATTTCTCATTGTTTTGTCCGTTACAAACCTATCAAATTTAGCAACAAAATAACCCATTGTTTCTCCTTTTCTGTTTTCGGAGGTTTTAGCAACTTCATCGGTCCAGTATTTTTTAACCATAGGATCCTTAATTAGGGGGATGAACTTCTGTACATATTTTGGGTCTATTAAAAGTCTCATTACATCTACCATAGTTGCATTTGGGTCTTCCATTGCTGTTAACATAACATTTCTAATTGCTCTTTCAAGCAAAGGTCCCATAATACCTTGGTGATTTGGGTCATAAAGTTTGTAGAGAAGTGCAATGAACGCGTTTATAATCATATGTTTTTGTTCTTCGTTTTCTGCTTCCAGTAGATTCAACCCTAAGGGTCTTTCTGTATCTGATAAATCGAACAGTATTACGTCATCTTTTCTATGATCTGGTATCTTAGACAGGATATCGTCTATGTCACTTCCATGTGGATCGATAAAAGCTAGTCCTTCACCATTTGCGATATCTTGTAATGCTAAAGACTTCATAAACTCGGATTTACCTGTACCCGTTTGGCCTATTATATAGAAGTGTCTTGTTCTATCCTTAGGAGCCATGAAAACTTTTTTATTTACCCCTCTGAATATACTTTTACCCAGATAAAGCCCTTCATCTGGTAGATTAGTTGGTGCTTGAGATTTTCTTGAGTGCAACCAAATTATATTAGGTGTTTTAATCTCTTTGTTAGGGAAGTGAAATATTGTTGCTAATTCTGCGATATTTAGAATAGAAGAAGATCTGAAAAGATTGACTTCAAATATGGGAATTGTTATTTCAAAATTAGATATTCTTCTGTGTATAAAATTATCTACAAGTTTTTTTGATGAAAAGTGCCAAGTACGTTTGAACTTGTTGTATTTAAAATCTGTAAATTGATCAAATGAGGACACAATATTTCTAATGTGTGTCTCTGCCGCAACTTTACTGTCTGCAATAGATATTACTCTTATTGAGACATAGAAACCTGGTTTAACAATTTTTTTCTCTACTCCTTCAAGAAATGACGTATCTATATTGGTTTTCTTTTCTGGATTTGCTCCTTTGTTTTTTACATCAGACACGAACCTCTCGCCCTCTCTTTTCCATGATTCTCCTGCAGATTGTATTACATACTGGACTGCTAAGACCTCATTATCTTGTAACTTGCTCATTGTAGATGTTATTGCGCTAAGAGCATCACTTTTTAGATCTTCGTAGTTTTTTATTGGGTAGTAAGAGGCTCCCGCAAGTTTAAGTTCTGCCACTGAGGTATATGTCCCTCTATCCCATATTTCATTTGGATCTACAATATCTATTTCTGCTTCAGGGTACGCACCATTAATTTGTTTTTCTACCAGAGTGACAATTTCGTCAGGCACTACAACATAAAACCCTATACCAGTTACCTTAGATACAATTTCAAAAGAGATCCTATACTCTCCCTTTAGCAAAAAGTCCCAAAATGAACGTCTAAATCCTGAAAGACTTGCAAAGAATTGTTCGGCACTTTTGATTTCTATTTCATTTAAAGGAGGCATTTTAACTTGAAGAAACGTAAAATCATATCCGTACTTTTTATCCATTTGCTTTTGCCACCAGCTGGATATGAGATAGACAATACTAAATATTACGGTGAAAAGAAGTGTTAGATACAGTACTATCCAAAAAACAATGTATCCTACGTCATTAGTTTGCATGGTGTTGTACTATTCCTGTAATAAATTCCTCTTCGTCCTTGTCTGCAAAGCTTGTGACCGCATCTGCTTTTGCATTTACACTGTGCTGCTGCACTTTGTGAGTTGAATGATCCTCTACATTAGGGACTTTTTCATTTTGACCTATTTGCACCTCTGGCGTGGTGGGGGATTTTTTTGGTTCTTGTTGAATAGTCGGTTCTATTTGTATATTAGTTTCGGGGTTTTTTACTATTTCTGGGACTATTGATATATTCTCTAGGTCAGTTGCTTGTTGTAGTGATTCCTGTTCCACATACCCACCATACAAAGAATTGATAGTATTTCTGGTTGCGGTAGCTGGGTTTGTAGGTAAGTTATTTGGCGACGGTGCCTGGGTTACCCCTGAGTTTACAGCCTGATCATTTTGTGTGGGAGCACTTGTCTGCTTTGAGTCTAATACCATACTTATATGATAGCATCACTTTATTCCGTTGAATAACTTCTTTTTTACTGCTTTTCTTGGCTTTTCCGGTTTATCCTCAAAGGCTCCAGTTAGATCTTGGATTTTCTCAGCAATCTCTGTACCTATAGGATCTGCCATGTTTCTAGCTTTTTCTTCTAACTCCTGCAACGCTGGTACTACTTTTTCTTGGAAATCTACAACATACGGCTCAACCTTGTCTTTTACTTCTTCTAATTTTTCTTCTAAGTTTTCAAGATAGGGTTCTGCTGATTCTCTTATTTTTTGGACTTTTTCTTTTCCATCTTCTATATACTTTTGACTTGTGTCTTTTAACTTTTTCCTGGTGTTGGTTCCCGAATCTGGGGCTAGTAAGATCCCAAGTGCAAATCCAAGCACACTTCCAAGAACAGCACCTGTTACAAATGATCCACTATTATCACATTTTTCACACATATTTATTCACCCTTTCTTCCTTTGAAATCAACCAAAGAATTTACAGTTTTGGTAGATTTATAGGATTTAATTAGGTATGTTGCTAGAGTTGTAATAGAGCCAAGTGGGTTTGAAACTGTTTTGGTTATTATTTTTGCATCATCTAATACAGAGTTTGTTTTTTTAATAGTTTCTCTGAGATCCCTAAGTATTAAAAATACATAGAAACCGACTATTACTAGGTTAATTGTTAGAATAACAAGTATTACTATTAGTACTAGTTGAATATCCATAGGCAGTGATTAATTATAGAGTTATTTTGTATTTTGAGTCAATTGCTTTGGGGTGGTGATGTTAGTGACTTGAGGTTTAGAGCGTTTGGTTTTTTAGTGTGTGTTTGGTTGTAAAGAGGCGGGGGCCTTCGGCCCCCGCCTCTTCCTACTTCTACAGCAAACCCACCCCACTTAATGACTAAGAAACTTCTAACAGAAATCTATTTAACAATTTCCCCATCAATCGGTCCGTCTGAAGGCCCTGTGTTTTGAGGCCCTGTGTTAGGGTCTTGGTTTGGTTGGCCTTGCTGACCGTACATACTTTGACCAATTTTTTGTAGACTTGTTGAAAGTTCTTCCGTTTTTGACTTTAGCTCCTCTATGGTAGCTGTTTGAAGCACTTCTTTTATTGCTTTTATCTTAGATTCAATTTCAGTTTTAATGTCTGATGATACTTTGTCTCCTGCGTCTTTTAGTGCTTTTTCTGCGGTATAGCATAGATTGTCTGCCGTGTTTCGAATTTCTACTTCTTCTTTTTTCTTTTTGTCCGCATCCGCATTAGCCTCTGCTTCTTTTACCATTCTATCAATCTCATCTTTAGAGAGACCTGTCCCACCTTGTATAGTTATTTTTTGCTCTTTGTTGGAAGCTTTATCCTTAGCAGTTACATGAATTATTCCATTAGCATCTATATCAAATTTGACTTCTACTTGTGGAACTCCTCTTGGTGATGGGGGAATACCGTCCAAGATGAATCGGCCTAGAGATTTGTTATATACAGCAAGTTCTCTTTCACCCTGAAGAACATTAATTTCTACACTGGTTTGGTTATCTGCAGCTGTAGAGAATACTTGGGAAGCTGATGTTGGGATGGTAGTATTTCGCTTAATTATAGGTGTACTCACACCTCCTAAAGTTTCTATTCCCAGAGTAAGCGGTGTTACGTCTAATAAAAGCACATCCTTAACATCTCCTCCTAAGACACCTCCTTGTATGGCTGCCCCGACCGCCACAACTTCGTCAGGATTTACACCTTGATGTGGTTCTTTTCCAAAAAATTCTTTTACTACAGAAACTACTTTAGGCATCCTAGTCATACCACCGACCATAACTATTTCAGATATATCAGTCTTTGATAAACCGGCATCTTTTAGGGCGTTAACAATAGGTGTGACAGTTCTTTGTATCAGATCGTCTACGAGCTGTTCGAGTTTTGCTCTGCTTAATTTTATGTTTAAGTGTTTTGGACCTGATGCATCTGCCGTAATAAATGGAATACTAATTTCTGTTTCCATTGCTGAGGATAGTTCAATTTTTGCTTTTTCTGCAGCATCTTTAAGTCTTTGCATGGCTTGTCTATCGTTTGATAGATCTACACCTGATTCTTGTTTAAACGACTCGATTAACCAATCTATAATTTTTTTATCGAAATCATCTCCACCTAGATGTGTATCTCCATTTGTTGCTTTTACTTCAAAAACGCCATCACCAATTTCTAGGATAGACACATCAAATGTTCCTCCTCCCAGATCATACACCGCAATTTTTTGAGCAGTTTTTTTATCAAGACCGTACGCTAAGGCTGCTGCTGTTGGTTCGTTTATGATTCTCTTTACTTCAAGACCTGCAATTTGACCGGCTTCTTTGGTTGCTGATCTTTGAGCGTCATTAAAGTACGCCGGGACTGTTATCACTGCCTCTGTAACCGGTTGGCCTAAAAATTTTTCAGCATCCGCTTTGAGTTTTGCTAGTATTTTTGCTGACACTTCTTGGGGAGTGTATATTTTTCCTTCAATTTCAACGCAGGCCATCCCATTAGCTCCTTCAACAATGCTATATGGGTAGCTTTTTTTGATTTCTTGTATCTCTTTGTCGTTGAACTTCATTCCTATAAGTCTTTTGACAGAGAATACTGTATTTTTTGGATTTACTACTTGTTGTCTTTTTGCTGTGACACCAACTAGATTTGATGAGGGTGCGACAACTGATGGTGTTGTATTACCTCCTTCTAAATTTACAATAACTTTAGGTTGACCACCTTCCATTACGGCCATACAGCTGTTTGTGGTTCCTAAGTCAATTCCTATGATTTTTGCCATAAAAGCCTCCTATTTATTAGCTCTGTCTATAACAGAGTCGAAATAATTAATCTTTTCCAACTTTGACCCTGGCCGGTCTAAGTAGTTTATTTTTAATCAAATATCCTTTATTTAAAGTCTCAACAACTATATTTTTGGGCCCATCCACAAGCTCTATTGCTTCCATTTTCTCCGCATCAAATTCTTTATCTCTGGTTTCTATCTCTGTAACACCCTGTTCTGTTAGTATTTGTTTTAGTTCTTTTAGCACTAATTTAAGTCCCATGTCATTTAGGTGCATATCAAGTAGTTCCAGGTTATCCATAATTGGTAGCAACTTGTATAAGAGATTCGAATTTGCATATGAGGCAAACTCCAATTTTTCGTCGAACATCCTTTTTTCCAGATTTTTGTAGTCTGCTAAAGCTCTCTTCCAACTATTGTCTAGTTCCCCAACCTTTTTAGTTAATTCATCTACTTGGGTTTGTAGGTTATTTTGTTGATTATTATCGTTTTGATCCATATTTTATTAAACCTAATTAAAATATTTTATTAAAAATATATTTGTGATTACCAAGATCCTGCGAGTTCTTCAATAAGGTTTTTGGCATACCTAACAGACGGAATTATTTTTGGGTAATTCATTCTGGCTGGTCCTAGAACACATATAAATCCTGACTTATTTTCAGCATTATATGGTGTAAAAACAATTCCACATTCTTGAAGATGCTCATTTCCTATCTCGGCACCTAGTAAGTATCTTACGTCTTCGCCATACTGGGCTTTACTTAGGATTTGTTCTAGTAACTCATAACGATCTAGTAAGTACAAAGCTGCTTTTGCCACATTAATGTCCCAGAACTCTTTATTATCCAGTACATTAACTGCTCCTGCGTGGACTAGGTAGCCATCAGCTGTTGTTGCTATTGTGAGCTCTTTAGTGATATCCGATAGAGAAATCATTGCTTCTCTAAGCATTTTTTCAAATTCAAATCTTCTTGGCCAAAGCTTTTGTTTAAAAGCTATTTCTTGTAAAACCGGAATTTCTTCCTCTTCCATTAATTCTTGTATGAAAAATCTGTAGGCGTTTGGGGTAGGGATTCTACCTGAGGATGTATGTACCATCTCTAAGAGTCCATGATCAATCAATTTTGCCATCTCGTTTCTAACTGTTGCTGCTGAGAATTTAAGGTTGTATTTATTTACAAGGTCATTAGACCCAACAGGTTCTGCTGAGCTTATATACTCTTGTATTACGGCTTTTAGTAATTCTAACTGACGGTCACTTAGCATATTATCAGTAATATATCACGAGTGCTAAGAGTGTCAAGATATTAAATTTGTTTGTATCCTATTTTTGTTGTAAAACTTGCCTGTTCAAAGGAGTGAACACAATGAAACCTACCTCTTACTGGGGTCCTACTACAATTTTTGTTGGAGTTATCGCACTTATTATCTTTACCCTGTTTGGATCTTTTGCTCAGGTAGATCCTATTGATTTCGCACTTTTAGGAAGACTAGGTTTAGCTTGTGCGGTTTTTAGCTTGGGGTTTGGTGTTTACTATGTTTGGGGAATTGATTTCTTTTCCAAGGAAGTACCTTCACGGATTATGAGAGTCGTTTCTATAATTGGTGTTTTTGTACATTTCGCAATGTATATGTGGGCTACCTGGCAGATAAGCCTTGTTGCTAATGCTGTGGGTTCTGATCAGAACGTCATACTTTTTTTTGTGTTTTCACTAAGTGCGGGGGTGGTTATATCATGCCTTCTTGTTTTTAAGGGTCTTGTTATTACTACTTTTAAGTTGAAGTAGTTTTATTTCTTAAGGGTTTGGTGTTTGGTACAAATTCGGGGCGGGCGCAAATTATGAATTTCAAAATTTGCGCCCGCCCCTTTCTATATCTAGACCTCATTCATTTGCACATCTGCAGTTCTTACTCTGCTTGAGCACTCGGCTTAAACGTGCTGATGTAACTTCCGACAATATACATAACCCATCCAATCAACAAAACCAACGAATACTTTGCACTTGCTAGCAATACCTCGTTTGAGGTAGCCACAAAGCTAGTGGTATCAAGAATAAGGGTTACGAGGTTTGTTACTGCCCCGATAGTAAGAATTATTCCCGTAAAGGTTTTTAGGTAGCTAAACAAGGATGGGTGCGAGCTTTTAAGTGTTTTATCTGAAGCTGTGGATTTTAGAGCTAGAACACAGATCAACAGACAAACCGCACATAGCACAATTAGAAACCACATAACCTCATCAGAAGGTCTTACAAAAGATATACTTACGATAATTGCAAGACTAACCAGACGCCACATATCGCGGGCTAGGTTTGCCATTCTCTCTCCTTTTCACATCAAAGACTATAGGGTATATTACACGAGAATTAAAAAACTGTCAAAGGTAACACTACGACCGCAATATTTCTCTAAAAGCCTCTTGTGGTATGTCAACTCGGCCTAATCTTTTCATCCTTTGCTTTCCCTTTTTTTGAATATCCAACAACTTATCTTTTCTTTCTCTATGGCCTCCGGACATTTTAGCCAACACGTTTTTCCTAAGCGCTGGTATGTCTTCTCTGGCAATTATCTTTCCGCCTATTGCAGCTTGTAGCGCAACCTGAAATTGTTGTCTTGGTATCACTTCTTTAAGTTTTGCCAAGGTTCTTTTACCAAACTCTGTAGCTTTTGTTTTTAATACGATTTGGGCTAGTGGGCCTACTACTTCCCCATGTACAAGGATATCTAGTTTAACTGCATTAACCTCTCTATAGTTTAAAAATTCATAATCCAGGCTAGCAAATCCTGAGGACACTGTCTTAAGATCATCAAAAAAATTATATACAAGTTCCGCAAGAGGTAGTTCATATTCAAAAATTACTCTGTTTTCTGTAGGGTAGTCCATTTTTTTTAAGATACCCCTCCTGTCTTCACAAAGGGTGATTATTTGCCCTACATACTCTGTAGGGGTAACTATGGTTGTACTTATCCAGGGCTCTTGTATTTTATCTATTCTTGTTACCTCTGGAAGCTCATCCGCTGCTTTAACAAGAATATTATCTCCATTAGTTAGACCGACATGGTACTCTACAGTTGGTGTTGATGATATAAGCTCTAGATTGTATTCCCTTTCTAATCTTTCTTGAATTATGTCTGCATGGAGTAATCCCAAAAACCCACATCTAAAACCAAAACCTAAAGCGGTAGAACTTTCAGGCTCAAACGTTAGTGATGAGTCAGAGAGTGATAACTTTTCCAAAGCGTCTCTGAGTTGTGGGAATTTATCATTCTCTATTGGGAAAATTGAAACAAACACAAAAGGTTTTATTTCTTTATATCCATCTAGCTGTTTATCTGAAGGATTTGTTGCCGTAGTTATTGTATCTCCTACTTTAGCTGTGTGAATATCTTTTAATCCCGTTGCTATGTATCCTACTTCCCCTGCCTTTAATTCATCGAGCCTTTTTCTTTCTGGTGTAAAAACTCCCATTTCTTGCATAACAGATATAGTGTCAGTTGCTATAAATTTTATTTTGTTTGATTCATAGTCTTCGGGTGTGAAAGTAAATTTACCGTCGACTACTTTTATTGCAGCAACCACACCCAAAAACTCATCATAAAAAGTGTCAAATATTAGTGCTCTTGTGGGTAAGTTTTCTTTGCCGTTTGGAGACGGTACTTTTTTTATTATTTCTGATAGTAATATATCTACCCCATGTCCTGTTTTTGCAGAAACATGTAGAATTTCGTCTTTACTAAAACCAAATGTCCTGCAAAGATCATCTGAAACTTTCTCTACTTCACTTGCAGGTAAATCTATTTTGTTAAGTACCGGAATAATAGTGAGATTGGCATCAATTGCTTTGTACACATTGGAAACTGTTTGAGCCTGTATTCCTTGAGAAGCGTCGACAACAAGTATAGCTCCTTCGCAAGCTGCCAGCGATCTTGAAACTTCATAAGAAAAATCAACGTGACCCGGCGTGTCTATAAGATTGAGTTGATACTCAGCTCCTTCTTTCTCATACCTCATTCGAACGGCTTTAAGCTTAATTGTAATTCCTTTTTCCCGTTCAAGTTCCATGCTGTCTAGCAACTGTTCTTTGAGTTTTCTTCTTTCTACAGTTTTTGTAATTTCTAAAAATCTATCAGCTAGTGTTGATTTACCATGATCAATATGAGCTATTATGCAGAAGTTTCTGATTTTTTCTTGAAGGGTTCTTGTTTCCATATGAATAACTGTTGGATTCTATCATCTTTGTGCCTATTTTGGTAAAAAAGTATCTATTGGTAACGTCTATTTCTCGTTCCCGGAGTCACTTTCTAGGATCACGTCTTTTGATGAGGTCGTAAAATTAAGTTTTCTCAGTAGTTTATAAAACATTTGAATTTCTTCTACTTTCATAAGATGTGTTAAAGCAAGATATGTAGCTAACCCCAATGTTCCAGCAACTACAGTTAGCATTATTAAGCCTACAGTTTTTGCTGTATCAAACACAAAGTTATCTAGAAGTTTTAGTGGTAAATATAGTGCTAGACCCATTATCAAAGAGGCATACGATATTTTAACTACTGGTTTAAGTAGAGCCTTAGTATCAAATCCGCCAACCCTCTTATTTAGTAAAATCATTAGTGCCATCATGTCTACAAACGAAGTAACTGTATATGTCATCGCAATACTCCATACACCCAGTTTTAGGTATGTAATACATATATAAGTTAGAGCTATATTTACAGGTATAGTTGCTAAACTTACCACTACCGGCGACTTAGTGTCCTTTAGAGCGTAGAACGATCGGGTCAGTAGATAAATAACACTCTGAAATATAATAGATAGACCAAAAAACCCTAGAGCGTAAGAAGTTTTCACTGTAGCATCCCATGGAAATTGAGAAACACCATAAACAATTCGAACAATAGGGACTTTAAGCACAATCAGGATGATACTAGCTGGCACTACCATATAAAGCATCTGTAAAAGGGAAGTAGTAAATGTTTTTTTGAAGTCATCTAGGGTCTTGCCTACACTCTCTGCTGATAATGTGGGTAGTGCTGCCATAGACATCGATGCTCCAAATAAACTTACAGGTAAAGCTTGGAGCTGTGTGGCAAATTTTAAATGTATCACTGCCGAAGAAGATATTAATATAGCAAAAGAGTTGTTAATTGTTTGTAATGAGTTTGCAGCAAATACTGCAAGTATTCTGTAAGGAACCAGGTGGCTGAGTTTGTTGATACCTTTTGTAATTTTTAATGTGGGTAAATAATTGATCCCTGTTTTATTTATTACTGGAATTTGAATTAGGACGTGAAGTAATGCTCCCACAACAACTCCAATGGCAGGGGCATATATACCTAACTGCTCATGCAATATAATTGTAGTAACTAGCATTCCCATGTTGTACAGTACAGGAGCGAGTGCTGGTATCACAAACATTCTTAGTGTTTGTAATACCGTGCTGATAAAACTACTCAAAATGAGTATAAATTGTCCTACGAGCATTATTCTCATCAAATCTACCCCCAAGCTTATATTTACCTTGTCAAACTGCCCAAGAGATAGGATTTCTATAATTTGTTTAGCAAAAATAAAAGCTATAGTTCCAAGAATTGTGAAAGTAATTAGTGACAAATTTATAGCAGCAGATGCAGTTTCGCTTGCTTCATCCTTATTTTTTTTAACCAGCTCCGAAAATATTGGTATAAACACTGTTGATAGTGCTCCCACTACTAATAATGAATACACCATGTTAGGTATACGATCCGCAGTGTAAAAAATTGCCAACTGATCTGAGACCCCGTAGTAATGTGTAAAAAGTCTGCCTTTAATAAGTCCCAAAAATGCATTTATGCCCGTCGTTGCTGCAATTATTATTGCAGCGGATACTATAGAGTTTTGGCTTTTTAGAAACACATTTGTGGATTTCATAAGTTTTACTATCTGATTATACTTCTTTACCCTGTGTCTGAGTCAAAGCTTTACAAACGCGGGTTATATGTTATTATACAAGCCGTTATGGCAAACACTTCCTCTGCGAAAAAAGCAGTAAGACAATCAGATAAAAAAAGACAGCACAACCTTTTTTGGAAAAAGAGGGTAAAAAACGCTTTGAAAGCTGTAAAAGAACTTGTTGCTTCAAAAGCCGAAAAATCCCAGATTGACGCGGAAATTAAGATGTTACAGAAGGTATTAGATAAGGCTTCCAAAGAAAAAGCTATTCATAAAAACAAGGCAAATAGATTAAAATCAAAGTATGCCCTTAAAATTGCCGGAATTTCTAAAGAAATTAAATCTTCAGAATCCACCGGAAAAGATTCTGGAGCCAAATCCAGAAAACCAAAATCAACTAAGTCTAAGTCCTAACCTTCTTCAAGAATCTACAGGAGGGAATAGACTTAAAACCACTCTTGGTATTTTTACGGAACTTTACTTTTCCAAAACTTTATTAGTATTTCAGATCTTAACCCTTACCATAATAGGCTTATACCTGGTTTTACTGGGTTTAAGTATCCTAATGTCTGGTCTTGTTAAGACAGAGAACCTTATTTTGCAGAGAAAAGCAACAGAGGTTTTAAACATGGGTTCTACAGAAGTTAAGATACGGGATCTTTCTGAGATACTTAGTTTTTACAATACAAGTAAGCAAGCATCTCTAAATTTAGATTCAAAAGTTGATACTGTTATTAGTAAACTACCTGCTGGTGTTCGTATTATTGCACTTACTTACGATAACATGAGCATTTCCTTGTACTTGGAATCTGATAACGCTTTGCAAGTGGCTAGTGTTATTGACGCCTACCTCACCTCTAAAGGAATTAAACAGATTGTAATATCAGAGGTAAATTATGATTCTTCGAGAAAACGTGTTTATTCTAGTTTGGGTTTGGAATACTAATGCACAAATTATTGCAAAAACTAAAATTATTTTATAAGACCGAACTACTTTTTTCTCACGGTAGAACTCTACGCGTATACGGAGTTATGACTTTTATAACTTTTATGATTCTCGGGGTGTTTGGTGTATTTCCTCAGATTCTTTCTATTTCAGATAAGGTTGTTCAGTATAGAGAGATTAAGAATAAACAAACTACTCTTACTAAGAAACTCGCTGTTCTCAAAGAGTATGAAGAATTTATGATTCAAAAT
This sequence comes from uncultured Candidatus Saccharibacteria bacterium, assembly GCA_964387275.1. GTDB lineage: Bacteria > Patescibacteriota > WWE3 > UBA101185 > UBA10185 > CAYLVW01. The sequence continues at coordinate 90,479 of CAYLVW010000002.1, read as the reverse complement.
GCCTCTGCTATTTCAAATGTTTATAACCTTCGTCCTGAGTTACCGAGAATTGATGAGTTTGTTGTTGAGTTAGTTGCTGCTGGCGGTGTTGTTGGGTTTGAAACACGGCAGGTTCAAGTTACTCCTGGCGATGGTGTTATTGGTATTAGAGTTACAGGAGTTGGCAGTAGCAAGGATCTTGCACTCTATATTAAAAATATTGAATCTCTGAAACGAATTGCAAAAGTCCAGACTATCTCATTTTTTGCCGATGTTAACGATTCTGGCAAGGAGTATTCTTATACTATAGACATAGAAATTTATACAAAGCAGGTACTATGAAAAGATTATTACTATTAGCTATTTTAATAATTGCCAGTGTTGCTATTTTCCTGAGATTTAATGCTGAATACCTTGTTACTTTAGAGACTACCAATCCTGATATAGAAAAAGCCATAAAATCCCTACCAGAAGGTCTTGACAAAGAAACTCTAAAAACCTTTAATTAACGTACTAGGTTTTGTTAATTTAAGCAAAACCACCTGCCTATGAATACATCAGAGCAAGCAAAAAAAGGTTTTAAAACATTCTTGATTACTTTATCAGTATCTTTAGTTTTATTTAGTTTTGTATATTACGTTGTTACTGATTCCAGAGATGAGTTTAATATAGAGGATACTGATAGTGTTTCTGCAACTACAGAGACTATCGCCTCCCCGGAAGTTGCAGGCACTACTGATATGAAGCAAGAAGATACTAAGGTAGCAGTTGGTTCTTCAAACCCAGAAAGTTTATTTGGAGAAATTAATAAAATGAAAGATTCTCCGAAGCAACGAACTGTTTTGGCAGGGGCTACCCAAACATCTCAATCTTCAGTGCCTGAAACAGGTGTTGACTCCATAACCTACGCCCTAATTGGTTCCTCCTTGCTATTGGGTATAGGTGTCTTCATCTACATGTACGGTCCTAGGAGGATTGCTATAAGATCCTTTGAAAAAGAAGTTATAAGAAGCTTAGATAAGGATCTATAATAAATTAGTTTTTTTCCATCACAGCGTTGACTAATAATCGTTTCTCTTTAGTTCCCGGTGGAGTACAAGTCATAAGTGTTATAGTCGACTCATTTAAGTAGTCAGGCTTTACTTTTGCGAGCGGGTCGACTTTCTCTGGGTCCATGATGTTTTTTGATTCCACTACATATTTGTATTTTTTCCCATTTGCTTCAATATGAATGATATCCCCTATTTTTAAATTATCTAGCGTAGAGAAAATAGTCTTGTAGTTTTTAGGGTTATAAAAAAAAGGTAGCACGGAGTGTCCATAGATAAAGGCGTTACCTGTTTCTCCTGGAAAGGCTGATCCTATGTAATGACCTAACGCGCTGTCTGGATTAAGTGTAGCGGGGTTAGTCTCTACCACAGCGTTATTTATACCCAATTTTGGAACGCTAAGATTATAGTATTTTGGATAATTGTTATTTACACCCCCACGATTATGATTATTCAACTCTGTAAAACTGAATTCAGAAAAGCCAGAGGTTGTCCCCAAGACTGTTCCTGCGGCCCCTGGATTTACTGTTATGTCCGTCGTTTTAAAATATACGAGTGGGAAAGCTACCTGGCTTGTCAATAAGACCAAACCGCCGAATACAACTAGTTTTGGGAAAAGGCTGGTTATTGCCCAAAAGGCTCTGCTTTTTTCGTTATATATTGGATCGAAAGATTCATCTTTGATGTATTTTTTTATCATACAGGCAGGTAATTACTTTCTCTGTTATTAAGTTCAAGGCTATTTCGGGGGTAGTTCGGCCTTGTTTAATATCTTTATCTACATTATAGAAGGACTTCATTAGATACTTCAAATCATTTGTAGGTGTTTTCTTAGCTACACCTGAGATTTTTGATAGTATAAATGGATTTATCTCTTTGGATTTTGGAGACTCTATATTTATCAGTAACATATTCCTAACTACAGTATGCAGATACGCTATAACGGGAATTGGGTCTGGGTCTGTTGGGTCTTCCAACAAATTTTTAATAGCTTTATATACTGTACTTCTGTTACCCCCAATAATCCCATCACTATATTTAAATATATCTTTGTTATCAAATTCTTCAATGACAACAGTATTTATTTTTAACTTGTCAGGGTTTTTTATAAAGTCATTAGTTTTCGGTAGTGTTTTATATGAGTACAGGATTATTTTGGCATTTGGAGAGCTGTTTTTTACTACTTCATACAAGTCTGTAACATCTTTTTTTTGTACTTCAGTTAGATTAACTATAATACAAGGGGTGTTACCAAAAAAATCAGGAGAGCTTAGGGCGTTTCTGACTAAGTTTTTATCAAAATTACTTTTATCGAATTCCAACTTCTCTGCACCTTTATCCTGTAGCTGCTTTTTTAAACTTGTAAGTTGTGTGCTTATTTTGGGTATATTATTTCCATGTAATAGGAGGGTCATTCTTGCTGCGCTTCAAACAGGTATTTATGTACATATGCATGGACTTGATCGAAAGTGCCCTGTCTTGGTACTAGTACATATGCACCTCCATACAAATCCCTATTTTCAGGTACATATAGTAATCCTCCTGCTGAAGGATCACTTCTATCATCAATGATTAGTGATTTGGTTTTTGAGAAATCCAGATCTTTTGCTACCAACACTAGAGATTGCGTTGCTCCAAGATCAATGTTTGTTTCGACATTATCTACATATGTATCATATAAGTTTCTTAGCTTTAGTGGATTTAGAAGTATCTCTGGGCTTAGTAATTTGTCTTTTAAGGCTAGAATTACGTTTTGCTGGCGTTTCGATCTTGCAAAGTCTGTCCCTTCCGAGGAATCAGCCGATTTTCTTGATCTCACGTACTTAAGTGCTTTATCGCCTGACATTGTTTGCACACCTGCATCAAAGTGAACAACTTCATATCTTTCATCTTCTGGTGCATCCTCCTTACCTTCAATGGGGTATTCGTAGTCTGTAAAAGAGTGCTCAACATTTACGATGATTCCTCCTGCAATGTCAACAGCATCTTTAAATAATTCAAATCCAGTTACACCATAATAATGTACCGGTATTCCTAAAAAATCTTCCACGACTGCCTTAGTTTCTTCTATACCTCCGTATGTATACATTGCGTTTATCTTACCTTGATAAGAACCTATTTTTCCTTGGACCCACAAGTCTCTGGGTATTGAGATCAAGACAACATCCTTCGAAGATTTACCAATGGATGCAACCATAATGGTATCTGTAAGCTTCGATTGTATATTACCTATAGTTCTTCCATCTGTACCAAGAAGTAAGATATTTGTTCTTCCATCTGAGTCCTTTAGGTCGTTTTTTTTGAAATTTGCCACTATACTTATTGGGTTAAATAGTGCAGACACCTTTTTACTAAGCAGGGTGCTTAAACCTATTACTGCAACAACAATAATAACAAGGAATATTAACACTTTCTTCGAAGAGGTACCTTTAGATACAGACAGGCTGCTAATTTTTTCTTCATTTTTTGCTTTTAAATCAACATATTTCATTTAGCTAACTTTCAAAATAAGGTTATTATATACTGTTTGGGCACTCTAACAGAGCTTCATTATCTCATAAAAGCTTTGTGGGTTTAAACTTGCATTTCCAACCAAGAAACCACTTATATTAGTTATTTCTGAGAGGCTGCTGATGTTTGTTTCATTAACTGAGCCACCATATATTATCTTACTTTTGTAACTTGAGAGCGCTTCTTTTATTTCATTGTGATCTTTTGGTTTGTACACGCCATTATTTGAGATGTTATTTGGGTCTTCCCAAGCTACGTATTCGTAAGGTTCCAAAGTTGTAGGAACATCACTGAGATTTGTAAAACATATTATAGGTGTAATTCCCATTTCCTGAGCTTTTGATGAGATTAAGATTTTTTTATGAATATCAATTCCTGTTTCACTATGTCCAACAATTATGTAATCACAATAGTCTTTTATTTGCGGTATGGAGATTTGAGATGTGTATGCACCTTTTTCAAATTCTGATGCGCCTTGAGCAGCTAGGCTGATATTTTTATATGCATGTTTCTGTATCAATGATTTAACAAGTTCTAGGTGGGTAAAACTTGGGGCAATTATTATAGATTTTTTGTCAAAGTCTATCTGGGTGTATAGATGTTGGAATTCTTCAAACCAGGATAGCACCCCTTTTTTATCCATATTCATTTTCCAGTTTGCGATTATAGTTTTTTTCATTAATAGAATTCTAAAATTTTCTAAGGATTTGGTCGATAAGTTTCGGCAGTGCTTGTATATCTTCATGTCTGTAGTGATATCCAAGTGAATTTAAGCACGCAAAAGTTATTCCAAGATCCGAATATATTCCTTCAGCGAAAGAACATGCTACAAGAGAGTGGGTAATTATATTTCCGCCAATTTCACCTCTTTTGGATGCCACACACCCTAATGGGCATCCGCTACAAGATGGGTATTTGTTTGGCTCTATCCACATATCTTTTATCCTTCCTAGGAGTAATTTGTACAGTCTGTCATATTCCTCTGTGTCTTTTATGTCTATCGTTTTGTTACCTGTGATAGACAACCCTTTTATATTTTTTAGTAAGAGTTTTTTTTCTAGTATCTTTTCTGGGGCTGAAAAATATCCATCAAGTAAGAACTTTTTTTCGTTGGTTTCTGGGCCTGTCTCTACGATTGTATCTGTTTTTGAGTTATCCTTATTGTCCCAAGTAAGTGTACTTCGTTTTCCGGGTAACCCTAGTGTTGTAACATCTATATTTGGGGTATGAAAATTGACAACATCATCAATTATCTCTATGGTTATAGGTTCCTCAGACCTGCCTCTTAAAACTACTGAGTCCAGTCCAGCAAATTTTATCCTGCTTGATAAAGTACCTCCTATATAAATATCCTCAATCACCCCATCACTGTTTAATACTACCGATGTTTTTGAAGCATAGGGGAAAAACCCATTCAAAGGTCCTGTTGAGAAAATTATCGGGTCATATTGTGCCTCTTCTTGAAGCAACTTTATCCCAATTCCTACACCACCTATATATTTATATAAATCAGTTAATGATTTTAATTCGTAAGTTTTTTCTTCGAGATTTATGTACAAAACTTTTTTAGCTAGTAAGGCCATCGTCGGTTTCCTTTTCCTCTATTGTAAATACACTTTTAGGGCATATTCTTGCTATTTTTTTTATATCAAGCTCATTGACTTGTGGGTCGACTTCTACTAAGAAATCTAGCCCGGTTTCAGACTTCGATTTTAGTACTCTAACTAGCGCTCCATTTAGCCCAACTTTGCCTATTTGCTTTTGAGCCTCCATTACACACATCTCACAGCCAATGCAATTTTCTGGGAATGTTACTTTCAGGACTTTTGACATAAATTTAGCTAACAGCCTCTACGCCTGGAAGCGTGCCATTAATAATAAGCTCTAGTAGTGCTCCTCCACCTGTTGATACAAACGAGAATTTATCAGTTAGTCCAAAATCTTCAATTGCACTAGCAGTGTCGCCGCCCCCAATTATTGAATAGGCACCAGATGCAATAACTGCCTCAGCAATAAGTTGGGTTCCTTTTGCAAACATCTGCTGTTCAAAAAGTCCCATAGGTCCTGCCCAGATAACAGTTTTTGATCTTTTTATTATTTCTGAGAAATAAATGACCGTTTGCATACCTATGTCTTTTTTATCTTCCTCATAGTCTTTTGGTAAATGGAGGTTGGTTGGTACGTCCTCATCCCAATCAAACCCAATTTTACCTCCCACCAATACATGGTCACACACTTTTAGGAATTTTTTAATCACAGGTTTTTTACTATCAATTTTTGCTCCACCAACTATGGCTGTTAGCGGTCTTTCTGGATTTTGTAATACTTTATTGATATTTTCTACTTCTTTTTGGAAATTAATTCCAGCGTACCCTGGTATTAGTTTAGGGATAGACACAATTGAGGTATGAGATCTGTGGGATGTTGCAAAGCTCTCATTTACGTACATATTACAGGTACCTATCAGTTCTTTAGCATACTCTGGGGAGTCTGTTTCTTCTCTTGCATCATATCTAAGGTTTTCTAGGAGTTTATAAGGGTAATTTTTAAACATTTTATCGAACAAGGGTTTTAGCTGTGAGGTGCTGAGTTTTGGGTCGTTGTCCTTTGGTCTCCCCATGTGCCCTGCTATAACAATTTGAGCGCCTCGGTCTCTTAGATATTTTAATGTGGGTATTGCTGCTTTGATTCTGGAATTATCTTGAATAACTCCATCTTTTATCGGTACATCCAAATCTAATCTTACAAATACCTTAGTGTTAGAGTCTATTTTGGCATCAGTTAGTTTTTTCATTTACTCATTATATACCAGAGTAAATAAGGCGAGCACTATTTGTTATTTAGCTACAAGAATAGCCATTTCCACTAACCTGTTACTGTAGCCCCATTCATTGTCGTACCAAGCCAGTATTTTTACTAAGTCTCCACCAACTACTTTAGTCATACTTAGATCCACAATTGCTGAGTGGGGGTTTCCAATTATATCGCTTGATACAAGTGGTTCATAAGTTGCATCTATAATACCTTTATATCTTGGGTTGTTTTTTGTTTCTAGAAAAAGTTTGTTTATCTCGTCTACAGTAGTTTTATTTTCCAGCACCATTGTTATATCAGATAAAGAACCCGTAATTATCGGAACTCTTATTGAAATACCATCAAATAAACCTTTTAGCTCGGGAATAATCTCGGTGGTAGCTTTGGCTGCCCCTGTAGTTGTAGGAACCATATTGTGTCCAGAAGCTCTAGCCCTTCTCATATCTGGGTGTCTTGCTGGTGGTGGTCCATCCACAATGTTTTGTTCTGCTGTTATGGCGTGTACTGTTGTCATAACGGATTTTAAAACTTTATATTTATTGTGAATTATTGATACTACTGGTGAAATACAGTTTGTTGTACATGATGCTGTTGACACCAAATCATTCATAAAATACTTATCTTCATTAACTCCCATCAAAAATATTTGTGTTTTATCTCCCTTTGCCGGAGCTGATATGAGTACCTTTTTTGCCCCAGCTTGTAGATGAGCTTGTGCGCTATCATGGTCTGTAAATCTACCGGTACATTCAAGAACCACATCTATACCTAGTTCCTTCCATGGCAGAAGATTTGGTTCTTTTTCAGCAGTAATTAGGATTTTTTTTCCTTCAACCACCAAGTAGTTTTTTGAACTAGTGGGCTTAAAGAAATCTTTATTTCCATCATTGTGGGTTATATTAGTATACTTTCCATCTTCTTCTACCCCCACTTCTTTATCAAATATCTTGTAGGCAGTATCATATTTAAGTAATTGAGCAAGTATTCTTGCATTAGCAAGATCATTAATCGCTACAACTTCTAGTTCTGGTTTTGATTGAGCTATTTTAAAGGCAGCTCTTCCTATTCTTCCGAAACCATTTATTGCTACTTTTATTGCCATTGGGCAGTGTCCTTTCATTAACTATCTACTTTATTTTGTATTAGTGGTTCTCTAGATTTTTAACCAAGAGACGAGAGCTTAAGCTTCCACTTGCAAGAAAGAGACTTGGGTTTAGTCCCCAGAGTCTGTCTTGGCTTTTCCAACCTTAAGCTATTTTGTGTTGGAATCGATCCAAGCTTTCATAGCTTCTTTTGATGAGGCTCCTATTTTTCTAGAAACCTCTTTACCGTCTTTTAATAGCACAAAGGTAGGTATGGAAGAAACACCAAACTGACCTGCTTGTTGCATCTCCGCATCTACATCCACAGATTTAAAGCCAACTTTTCCTGAATACTCTTTTGATAGTTCTTCAAATACTGGCTTCATAGCATGGCATGGGCCACACCACTCCGCAAAGAAATCAATTAACTGATACATATTTTTCTCCTAATTTGACGTACCCGACTTCTACACGCGCAGCAAAACAACTGCCTAATGTTTTTCCGGCGTCAATAAATTAATACATCTTAATCATATCAGAAGTTTTGTTAGAAGTTGATCCTGCTTACTCTATCCCCAACTTTGAAGCCATATTTACTTGAAAGACCAGCATTAATTTCTAATACATACTTTGCAGAGATTTTAGGATTATAGATATTGCATGTAGTTTTCGTTGGGTCAGGGCAGGACTTAGCGTTTTTCTGTATGTAAGCCACCTGCATATTTTCATCAATCCAAAGGATGTCCATATCCACAAAAGTATTAGCCATCCAGAAGGTGTAAACCCCCGATCTATCAAAAATAAAAAACATTCCCTCATTTTCCGGAAGGGTTTTTCTATACATCAATCCCATTGTTTTCTCAAGATCAGTTTCAGCGACATCCACTTTGAATATTCGATTGTTGACATTAATGGCCTTACTGCTTCCAGCGGAATTTTTATTGTTATTAAGTATTGCTACTATCACAAATCCGATCACCACAAAGACGATAATAGTTAGTATTAATAAAACCTTAATAATATATTTACGCATACATGATATTATATCGCGAGAACCAGTTATGAGCTCTTTTGAATCACTAAATCCACAACAAATAGAAGCACTTAAGCATTATACTGGCCCTGCCTTAGTTGTAGCGGGTCCAGGGAGCGGGAAAACCCGTGTACTTACGCACAGAGTTGCCTTTTTAATTAGAGATAAAGAAGTACACGATAGCAATATTTTATGCGTGACTTTTACAAATAAGGCAGCTGCTGAAATTAAACATAGGGTAACAGAGATACTGCAAGACCCTGACTATAAAATTCCTTGGGGAGGTACTTTTCATTCTATATGTTCCAAGATTTTGCGTAAGGACGGCCATAATATAGGAATACCCCCCTCTTTTGTAATTTATGATTCAGATGATCAGGTAAATTTAATAAAACAGATACTAAAGGATTTTCAGTTTGATCCAAAAAAAACAAATCCACATGCTGTTTTGGCCACAATCTCTAGTGCTAAATCAGAACTTGTAAGTGCTAAAGAATATGCTAATTTTTCTCACTCCTTGTTTCAGAAAATAGTTGCAAGAGTTTACCCAGAATATCAAAAGAGACTAAGGGATAATTTTGCACTGGATTTTGACGATTTGATTGTTGAGACGATTAACTTGTTTAAACATAATCCTCAAATATTGGGAAAATATCAAAACCTTTTTCAATTCATAATGATTGATGAATTTCAGGATACAAATAAGTCTCAATACGTTTTTGCAAAAATGTTATCAGAGCTTCACCACAATATTTTTGTTGTGGGAGACATGTCTCAAGCAATCTACAGCTTTAGAGGGGCTGATTACAGAAATATTTTAAATTTTAAAAACGACTACCCTGATGTTGTGACTTATCATCTAGAGCAGAATTATCGATCTACCCAAAACATACTAGATGCTGCTAAAAATGTGATAAAAAATAATAGTAACCACATAAGCTTAGACTTATGGACAGATAACCATACAGGGGAAAAGATTATATGTTACACAGGAACCGACGAGAAGGATGAAGGATCTTTTGTGGTAGCAAAGATTTTAGAGCTTCTTGGCGAAGGGAACCTTAAATATAAAGATATAGCCGTTTTATACAGAACTAATGCTCAGTCTAGAAATATTGAGGAGCACCTGATAAAGGGAAATCTGCCTTATAGAATTTTTGGAGGTGTTAGGTTTTATTCACGAAAAGAAATTAAGGATGTTATAGCATTTCTTAGGGTTGTATATAACCCAAAAGACACTGTTGCCTGGGATAGGATAATAAATGTACCTCCTAGGGGAATTGGGGCTAAGTCTGAGCAGCTCCTTAAAGAAGGGGGTTGGGATGTTAGTGAGATTGAGCAAAAAACAAAGCTTCCTATTAAGAAATGGTTTGAGAAAAAAGAGTCTTTATCCACAGCAGAAATTTTGGAAATGGTTTTGTCAGATACGGGCTATATACAATGGGTAGATGATGGTAGTGAGGATGCCACAACAAGGGTAGAAAATATTAAAGAGCTGAAAACAGTTGCATTGCAGTTTTTAGAATTACAAGATTTTCTTGAGAACGTTACTTTGATAGAGAGTTCTGACAGAGCAGATACCGGAGATTTTAACGCAATTACTTTAATGACTATTCATTCCAGCAAGGGTTTGGAATTTCCAGTAGTTTTTTTGGTTGGAATGGAGGAGGGTCTTTTTCCGCATAACAACTCTCTAATGGAAATTGATGGGTTGGAAGAAGAGAGGCGACTTTGTTACGTCGCAATAACTAGGGCCATGTCCCAACTTTTTTTGACGAACGCAAAATCTAGGATGTATTTTGGAAATTGGCAGTCAAATATACCAAGTAGGTTTTTGTCTGAAATACCTCAAGAGTTAGTGGATTATGTAGGACTTCTTCGCAGATTTGGTGGGGGAAGCAGTGTTAATGGAAACCGCAGAAGCTTGGGTAAGTATTTAAGTAACAATAAAAATGATACATATCTTGACGGAGGTGTAAACGAATTTTTAGACGATTTAGACTCTGATAGGTCAAATTTTAATTGGTAGATGCAATTACATGGAAAAGCACCCCAGCAGTTGTAGCAACATTAAGTGAGTTATGTCCGGTAGTATGTTTGATCTCTAATACCTTTTTGGATTTTGTTAAAGTGAGTTTGCTCACTCCCTCTACTTCATTACCTAATACATAGATTGCGTTATTTTCTATATTTTCTGCTATTAGAGGTTTTGCGTGTTGTTCTTGCTCTATAGCTATTAGTTTTAGCGAGTTTTCCAAAGCAAAATCATACATTGCTTCTGAAGAATCGAGCATAATAATTTCAATGTCCATTTCGGAAGTGAGGGCTGTTTTTTTAAGTTTTTCATTTAGTACAGCTTTTCCATTTGGTAGTATCAATTTACCACTGTACCCAACTAGCAGAATCTTTTTAATTCCAAAAAAGCTTGCCGATCTTAATATAGATCCTACATTGTATAAACTTCTGATGTTTTCCAAGGCGATGAAGATGTTATCCATGCAAAGATTGTATAATGACTATTATGATAAAAGCAAAAAAAGAATTGGGACAGAATTTTATGAAGGATCCAGAAATCATTAAAAGTATGGTAAGTGCTCTTGACCTTAAAAATGATGAGGTTTTAGAGATTGGTCCCGGGCTTGGTGCCTTTACAAAAGAGATAGTCAAGAATTTGGGAGATAAAGGGAGTTTGCAGGCAATTGAATTTGATTTTAGGTTTATAAGTACCTTAAGGAATCAGTTTTCAAAATTCCCAAATGTTAAAATTGATTACGCCAATTTTCTAGATTACTACCAAAACTTTAAGCCTATGACCTCTGATTTTAAGATTTTTGGGTCGCTCCCTTATTATATTACTTCGCCAATTTTTCATGTTATAGCTAAGTCGCCCTTCTTACCTTCCTCTTGTGTTTTTATGGTGCAGTATGAAGTTGCTAGGAAGGTTTGTGAGGTTGCTCCGGATTCCTCATACCTTTCTGTTTTTATGCAGACATTTTTTGATATTACCTTTCTTACTAAAGTGCCCAGAGATAGGTTCGATCCGGTACCTGGTGTGGATGGGGGAATTGTTAAGTTTGTTAGAAAGTCTATTATAGAAATTAGCCATAGAGAGATACTTTCCTACGAAAAGTTTTTACACCATGCGTACTCTAATCCCAGAAAAATGCTTAACAAGGTTTTTGATGCGGAATTTTTGTCCACAGTTAATATTGACCCTACTCTAAGACCTCAGAACATTACTACAGAAGAGTGGGTGCGTATTTTTAAAATGCGCAAGCCACAGTAATTTAGTTTTCCAGTATTTCCACACTGGTTATAGTGGTTTTTTCTATGGGTGTAGATTTTTCCCCTGTAAAGCTGGATTTTACTTCAGAATTTGCAATGAGGTCCAGTACCTTTAGGCTGTCATTGTCAATGACATTTCCAAATATTACGTAATTTTTTGGTAGTGGGGTATCCTTGTGCATAATAAAAAATTGGCTGCCGTTTGTGTTAGGTCCTGCATTAGCCATGGCGATTGTTCCTCGTATATATTCTCCTTCAAAAGGCTCATCCTCAAATTTATACCCAGGACCCCCAGTACCTGTGCCTAAAGGGTCTCCTCCTTGGATCATGAAATCTTTAATTATTCTGTGAAACACTGTGTTATTGTAAAAGGTTTCTTTGGCTAAAAACACAAAGTTATTGACTGTTATCGGGGTCTTTTTTTCGAATAGGTCTATTTTTATGTCACCTTTTGTAGTGTGAATTACTGCTTTGTAGTCGACTTTTGCATCCAGATTTAGTACTGGAGCTTTAGTATATTTATTATTCATATTGTTAGTTGCTGCTTGGGAGCTTTCCGGAGTTTTATTAATTGACTCCAAATTTGATAATTGATTTGGTTCATTGTTACTAGAACTTATATTACTTTCATTATTTTTTGAAAAGTAAATTAACCCGCCTATTAGGGTAATCATTATTATTATAACTGCTATAGATGTTATTGAATTTTTGTCCATAAGATAGAAATGGAGTCCGTTTAACTTGTATTAGAAGCCTAAACGGACTCCTTCCGGTTTTAGGAACTTAACCTTTTTTGTCTCAAATCACCCTCGTCTGGGTGAGATGTTCCATAAGCTTAGATTAAAGTATGTAGTTGGTATAGTCAATGTTATACTGTGCTTATGTCGGATCACATAGTTCAATCTCAGATTTGGGGAAATTTTAAATCTCAGTATGGCACCCCATCTGTATTAGTAGAAGGCATTCAGTACACAAAACATAAAATTCCTTTCACAAATTACTACTACGCATATTGTCCTAAAGTAAACCCACATAATATTAATTTTGAGAAAGTAAAAGCTTCACTTATAGAAAACAATTGTATTGCGATAAATTTTGACGTTCCTAATATTCTTACTACCGATCCGAATATAAAGTCTATTGTAAGTATTTTTGAGGAGAGATGTGTGAAAGCAAAAAAGAACACATTTGCTAAACACAACATTTTATTAGATATAACTCCATCTGAAGAAACATTACTTGTTAATATGCACCATAAGCATAGGTACAATATTAAGTATGCTCAAAAGAATTCTGTGATTGTGGTAGAGGGTAAGAACGCTGAGGATTTTGAGATATTTTATAAGCTTCTATCAGAAACTGCAGAGAGGCAGAAATACTTTATTCATCCAAAAGGATACTACAAGATGATATGGGAAATTTTAGGTAAGGAGGGAATGGTTAAAATTTTAACTGCTTTTAAGGGTACGACTCCACTAGCTTCTTGGATGCTATTTTTGTATGATGGGGTTTTATATTATCCCTATGGGGGATCTTCTGATCAGCATAGAAACCTTTCTCCCAGCACACTTCTTGCTTGGGAAGTCATAAAATTTGGTAAGGCTAATAATTGCACTGCGTTTGATATGTGGGGGGCTTCCAGCGACCCTGGCAATACTTTGGATCCTTGGTTTGGTTTTACTAATTTCAAGCTTAGGTTTGGTGGTAGGTTTGTTGAGTATATGGATTCATATGATTTTATATTGAACGAACCCGCTTATAATACATTTAGTTTTGCGAATGAGATGAGATGGAAGATACTAAGATTTATTCGTTAGAAGAGCTCAAAGGAACAACTTTAGATTTTAACTACACTGACTTAAGACAGACTCAGGGCTGGTCAAACTTTTTAAATACCCTAGGATGGAAGACTCAAATTACCAGTAGTGGTATTTTTGTTCAGATAATAAATACTGTTTTTATGAAAGTGGCCAAGATTCAGAGACCCCACCCTTTGAATGAATCCGATATGTCTGAAATTGATCTGATTGCAAAGAAATACAATTTAGCCTTTGTAAAAATAGAACCTAGTATTATGCAAGAGGTTGGATTGCTAGTAAAAAATGGTTATCAGAAAAGCTTGTTTCCCCTCATACCGCCTTCTACTGTGTTTATGGACTTAACTTTGTCTGAGACTGACCTGTGGTCTAGGCTTTCTCATAGCGCGAAGTACTCTATCAATCGAGCACGCCGTGAAGGTACAGTTGTTAAAATTATTAAAAACCCAACCAAAGAGCAAGTTGAGGTATTTCAAAAACTAGCCGCAAGCACAGGTTTAAAAAAGAAGTTCTATGTACCTACTCTTACCGAAAACCTTAAAAAAGCTACAGAGTTTTTGGATAACTGTGTGCTTGCTTTTTCATATGATTCTTTGGGGGAGCTTACGGGTGCAAAGTTTCATCTGATTAACGGGAAGGCGGTTTGGTATCTACATGGGGGTACATCTGATCACGGTCAAAAGGATAAAAGTGGTTATCTACTTACATGGGAAACTATACTTTATTTTAAACAACTGGGTATGAAAATTTTCGACTTTGAGGGAGTTTCTGATCCTAGATTCCCGCTGTATACAATGAACTGGGAGGGGTTGACCCATTTTAAGAGAAAATTTAATGGGTACGAGGCACAGTATCCTGACCCCTACATAAAAATCTATAATCCTGTATTAAAAAGTATGAGCGGCCTACTCAACCTGCCTTTATAGGTTAGTTTTTATAAGCATGCGGACATATATGTTTATAGTCGCAGTAGTTACAATGCATACCGGGAGTTGCGTGGAAATCCCCACTTCTTATTTTTCTAATTTCTTCAGCTATTTCCTTTTTTTTGTCTTCTAACTGTTTTTCTGTTCTAGAAGTAGAAATTTTTTGATCTGTTTCTACAAAATATAAAGACAGTTTTTTTGGGTCTAGTTTTAAAGCTTCTTTAGCAGCAATTGCATAGACAGCTACTTGATCATCACTATCTACTTCTTTTTGATCTTTAGGACTACCAGTTTTATAGTCAATTATTTCTACTCCGCCTTCAGGCAATGGGTCTATACGGTCAATTCTTCCATACATTCGCATTCCATCAATACGTATATTAAAGGATTGTTCCAGGGCCTTTGGTTTAGTTTTTTCTTTCATGGCTTTTTCATAGTACTTAGTGAGTATGTTGATTCCACTTTGGTAGCGTTCTTTTTTGTGTTCCTCTGATATGTAACCGATTGGATCCCAAAATTTATCATATAGTTCTAGTAATTCATTTAGGGTTACGTTTTTTCCGGAGGATAGTTGCGTGTGAAACTCCTTTAAAGTTGTATGTATAGTATTTCCAAAACTCAAAGCGTGGCTAGGGGACCCGGGTATTTTTAATACATAGCCGTATTTATATTGTAGAGGGCAAGTTTTGTAGTTGGATATTTGAGTATAGCTTACAAAACTGGGTTCATATGGTGTGTCCATACCAGATTCTCTGTAGTTTGTTTTAGTACCGAACAAACTATTTTGTGAATCAGTCTTGTTTATTTCGTTACTATCAATTTCTGTAATTTTTAGCCCTGTTTCCTGTAAGAAGCCTGTGGGAGTTTTGTCTCTTTTGCCGCCATAGTTTTTTGCAAGAGTCATGTATAGGTACTTTTGGGCCCTTGTCATACCTACATAAAATAATCTACGTTCTTCTTGTATATGGGGATCTCCTTCAGGTAACACTTCTTTAATGAGTTCATCCGGTATGTTAATAACATCACTTCTATTTCTAGAGGGAAACCTATCACTTACTAAATTAATCATAAAAACAACTTTAAACTCTAAGCCCTTGCTTGCATGTGTTGTTAACAGATTTATTGTATCTACATCTTCTATTTCTGCTTGCGCTGGATTATCTCCCGCTTCTATCATCAAATCCAAATGCTCTACAAGGTTTAGTAGTGTGGGGTTTTCTCTTATATCTTGTCTGTACTCCACCTCAAATCTTTTTACAATATTATAAAATATATCCAGATTTTTTAATGCCAGTTCATTTTCAATTGACTCAGACTCCGTAAAACTTTTTAAGTAGTTAGTACTGTATAGAAGTTCATAGATAAGTTCTGAGGGCAGGTATTTTGTTATCTTTTGTCTGTAAGAGTTGATTATCTCAACAAAATTATTAATTTTTGGGTTTTCCGATTTTTGACACACACTCCATATCGAGGATTTATTATATTTGGCTTGGTTTAGTATTTTTGAGATGTCCTCAAAAGGTATTCCAAAAACGTTTATGTTTAAAGCTCTAAAGAGATTGATATTATCTTCTACATCAACAATCAGCCTTACTAAGGCAATGATGTTTCTGATTTCTTCTTGATCGTATAAACCTCTATTTCCTACAAGTTGATAAGGTATTCCATATTTTTTAAGCCCAAGAACAAACGGATCTAAATGTGAATTTGCTCTTGATAGAATCGCAAAATCTTTATATGTATAGTTGGGTTCTTTACCAAGAATTTCCAAAATTTTAGCTATTACCACTTCCACTTCTTCCTCAAGTGTATTAGCTTGATATATTTGAGGTTTCACAGATTCTTCTTGGTTTGCACTTTTGAGTTTTTTTGAAATACCTAGTTTTGATTCTAAAGTGTCCGGGTTATTGTTTTGTATCAAATTGTAAGATGTATCCAGTATAGGTTGGTTTGATCTATAGTTTTGAGTTAACGTTATCATGTTTGCGTTTGGGTAGTCTTGTTGGAATTCTAGTATATTAGAAATTGCAGCGCCCCTAAATTTATATATTGATTGTGAATCATCTCCTACAACAACCAGGCTTCTTACATTGGTTGATTCTGTTATAGGGTACAGTAGTTTAATGAGCTCGTACTGTGAATAGTTGGTGTCTTGGAATTCGTCTACAAGTATGTGTTTGAATTGATTTTGATATTTTCTTAATATATTTGGTCTTGTATGAAATAACTCAATGGTTTTATTTATAAGGTCTCCAAAGTCCAATTTCGATTGAGCTATTTTGAGCGCTTGGTATTTTTCATATACAGCACTTAATTCTTCCCATCTGTTTATTTCATCAGGTTCTATAGTTTTAGAGTTTTTAACAAATTCTGTGAACTTAGCTGGGGATATATTTTCATCTTGAAGTCTTGAGATGAATTTTAGAATTGCTGAAATAAATTTAGTTGGATTTCCCAATGGTCTAAAATAGGAAAGTTTAAAGTTGAATAGGTTTTTTCTAAAAAGTAACCACTGACTGGTGTCGGGAATTATCTTATAGGATGTATCAAGTCCCATTTCAATTCCCTCAGTTTTTAGTATTCTATCTGCAAAAGAATGGAACGTATAAATGTATGGTTCTTGATAACCCAGGGGCATTATGTCTCCAACCCTCTCCAGCATTTCTTGCGAAGCTTTTTCTGTAAAAGTAAGTGCAAGTATTTCCTCTGGTTTTACATCTTTTTTTTCGATAAGATATTTTATTCGTTCAGTTATTACTTTTGTTTTACCTGTACCTGCACCTGCTACAACTAGTAGGGGGCCTTTCTCAAATTCTATCGCTCGTTTTTGCGATTCATTTAGTGCAGTTTTCTTTTTTGACATAATCAATATTATACATTAATATTTGCCTACCCTATAGCAAAGGAGAATTTGGTGCAAAGACTATATGAAGCCATTATATTGATAGCTTCTTTTCTGTTTGTTGTGATTACTGTTTCTGCCAGCCTTTTCATAATTGTGTCTATATTCCTGGAGTTTTTCGTTGATATAGACATCGATGCTCTTATTAGGGCAACAGTGGTGCTTTTCTTGGCCTTATTTGGCTTAAATAGAGCTGCCAAGGATCTCACCAGTTTGAGCAAATCGGGCGACGTCTAAATTGCTAGAGCCTAAAAAGCCACTATATGCGCAATTTGTATATGCACTGTTGTTGGTTTTTTGTTTTGTAGTCGTGTTTTCCAGTACACTTGCATTAGTTTTAGGGCTGAATTATTTGTTAACAGGCATGGATCATTCTGAAAACATGCTTAGATGTGTATTTGTGCTCATTCTTAGTCTGTTTGGTTTTAATAGAACTCTTCGTGAGCTAAAGAGCTATGAATCTGACCCTTGAAATACTATGATTTTTCAAGGGTCTTTTTTTAAATAAAAATTGGATCAATTCTTAATTATTTTTTAATTATTGTATTGTATAAATATGTACAGAGATTACGACAATGAGGGTTTTATTAATAGAAGACGAGTTTGATGTCGCGACACAGACAAAGCTTGGGCTTAAAAACCACTTTATAGTTGACCACGTAGATAATGGTTCTGACGGAGTCTATTATTCGCAGATGAATAGCTACGACATAGTCTTGGTTGACATAGGGTTGCCTGATATGAGCGGAACAGAGGTGTGCAAATTGATAAAGACTTCTTGCTCCAGGGTAGGGATAATAATGTTAACAGCTAAATCAGAGCTGGGTTATAAGGTTTCAAGCTTAGATCTTGGTGCTGATGACTATATCACTAAACCTTTCGTCTTCGCGGAGTTAATATCAAGGATTAAAGCTGTTAATAGAAGAGTCAAAAACTTCGATACGACAAATGTGTTAAAGGCGTTTGGAGTAGAAATTGACACAACCGCTAAAACTGTTTGTGTAAATAATGTAGAGGTTAGGTTTACTCCAAAAGAGTACGGAATACTAGAGTACCTTGTGCAAAACAAGGGACGTATTGTTCAGCGGGATGAACTGCTTAATAAGCTATGGGAAAACAATATTGATATGTCTTCAAACTCTGTCGATGTGCACATACGTAATCTTCGAAAGAAGTTTTTATATCGGGGTATTGATCCAATTGATACAGTGTATGGGTTTGGTTATAGGTATAAAGTTATTTAATTTAGCTATTACGCGGCGAGTAGCACTAGATACTGGAGGTATATGCATGAGTTGCTTAGTAAATATCTTAATTCAGGTAGTGTTGGGGGTGCTAAGGGTGTTGTTAAGAGTTTAGTAACAGGTGTGGGAGTGCCTTGGCAAGATTAGTGATTTAGGGTTGTAGGGGGGGGGGGCTACGCAGCCCCCCCCCCAAACAAAAAATAAAAAAAAAAATATCTGGAGTTTATACAAGAATTTGATAGAAAGATAGACTCTATTGAAAAATTCAAGAAAATTATATTAAATGCATCTTTAGTATGTCTCATAATATTGTCCTCGTTTTGTTATATTTCCACTCTTTATAACCAAATATTTAATAGTTATGACTTCCGAGGTATAGATCCCAATACCAACTTATTATTTACCTTAGTTTTTATTTGTATGTATGTTTTGGGGCAACTGGGTTATCTTAAATTTGTTAAGAGTTTTCTTATATTAGTTTTATTTATCACTTCCAGTTTGGTTGCAGCGAAATGGGGGTCTTTACTTCCACTAAGTACTCTACTGTTTCTGTTAACAATAACCCTAACCAGTATCCTTTTTGATATATCTGCATCTTTTGTTTTAACGCTCCTAACTGGGATTTATCTTAGTCTTATTTCCTACCTCCAATTTAATGGAATTCTTTTATATGATAGCTCGTGGTTACAGGATAAGTTTGATATTGGCGATGCTTTGGTAGTGGGTTTATTATTAATATTTATAGCTTCTTTGTCCTGGTATTCAAGAAGAAAAATAAATTCTTTATATCTAAGATCTAAAGAGTTCCAAGATTTTTTGATAGAGCAAAATAAGATGTTGGAGAACCTTGTGGCTAAAAAATCTGAAGAGGTTAGGTACTTAAAAGCAGAACAAATAAACAAGATAAATAATCTGGTTGAAGTTGGTAAAAATACTTCAGGTTTGTTTCACGATCTATCTAACTTACTTACTTCTGTAAGTTTGAGCTTAGAAAATTTATCCACAAATGCCTTGCGAACTAAAAACCTCGACCTATCTGTACATCAAGACATTTCTACGACCATTGAGTATATGGGTAAGTTAAGAAATTTTCTAGATTCAGCTAGAAAACAGGTATCTTGTATTGACAGCAGCGAGTTATTTGCTCCTATGGTTGAGGTAGATAATGTGCTTGTTATTCTAAAGAATCAGATAAAGGCTAATAAGGTAACTGTACTAGTTGATGCCACATTTACACCAAAGCTTTATGGAAATTCAGTAAAGTTTTTTCAGTTAGTGAAAAATCTACTCAGTAATTCTATAGACTCCTTTAAGTTATCTACTCAGAGTCAAAACATTATTAAGGTTTCGTTTGTCTGTATTAAAGATTTATTAATAATTGAAGTTTATGATAATGGTTGTGGGATAAGTTCTGAGATCGGGGACAGGGTTTTTGACTTATTCTATTCCACCAAGCTTGCGGTAGGCGGTACAGGCCTTGGGCTTTCTGTATGTAGAGAAATAATGCAAAAGCATTTTCACGGTGACATTACATATGAATCTGGAGCATGGGGAACTAAATTTAAACTGAACTTTCCACTTGATGTACACAGACAACCGATTGTTAACTGAGTTATATAATTTACTTTCTACCAAAGCTAATTCTTCTGGTGTATTTGAATCCATCAGTATGCGTGTGAATTTTGGTGCTGAGGTAACTTCAAATGCTTTTATTAATTACTTAGTATTAATGCTCCTAAGAGATTCTGGGTTTGAAGACAGCGCCTTGTACAAGAAACTTAAACATAAGATCACTCAAACTTATATCAAGCATAAACTAACCCTGAATTACCATTTTGAAAACCCTATTTATCCAGATGATTTAGATGACACTTTTGTCGGAATATATGGGCTTGATTTATTAAATAATAGACGTTGGGATTACATAGAATTGTTGTTAAAAAATTCAATAGAGTTTGGAGGTCCTTATCACACTTGGATTACCAAAAACCAAGAAGATCCAGATCTTTTTGTTAACGCTAACATTTTATACACTTTGATCAAGAGTAAGTTGTACCCAGAGGGGTTAATTAAATTTTTAAATAGGTTAGTTCAAAACGGTTCTTTAGAGTCAAAGTACTATAGCAACCTAAGTTTTAAGGTTTTTTTACTATCGAGAGTTTCAGAAGTTTTGACCAACAAAAGTAATTCGAAGCTGTTTAGCATAATTGAGAATGCCTTGAGTAATAAAGCCAATTTAGATAAAACTGAAACCACATATTTATTATTA
The DNA here is from genome assembly GCA_964387275.1 of uncultured Candidatus Saccharibacteria bacterium. Lineage (GTDB taxonomy): Bacteria > Patescibacteriota > WWE3 > UBA101185 > UBA10185 > CAYLVW01. Next base: position 69,568 of record CAYLVW010000002.1, on the reverse strand, counting down.
TCTTTACAGTTTCTTAAGAGATTTACACCCTTGTATAGCAACACACTGAATAATTTACGGCGTGATCCTAATTTTGTCGCATGTGGGGAGTTGCCTATTAGTTTGTTTATAGAAAGAAGTGTCGGCGGTGTTAATACCTATGTAGGTTCGTTTGCAGTTGATACAGCAGCAAAAATGCTTTTAATACATAAAAATTCGATAATTACCGCGGAAAATAGGTGCCGCAAAATACTTATTAACCACCATCAAAAATTTATCGTAAAACCTACCCTACCTATAGAAATTTCTACCGGTATGGTTAATAGTTTTATGGAGCCGACCTATTTGTTTAACTCATTTCCTGGGGAAGTGGGAAATTCTATACCGAAAGATATGGTAGATACACTAGCTATGTTAAATGTAGTTGGATTTTCTTTATTTACGGATCTTGATAATTTTTTGGATGAATCAAAAGGAAATATATTTGTGACATCTTTGATGTATAAGGACTACATGAAATCATATTTAGATTACTCTTCAAAAGTTTTAGATAAATATTCTCACAAAAGTTTCCAGCGTTTCTTAGTGTCTTGTATTAAAGCTTTAACTTTTGAGTATCAATTTATAGGTATTGTTGCCCCAGGTATAAATAAGTTGATGTTGGCATTATTAAGTAAAGGTAAGCTGGCGTCTATTTCATCCAGGTTTATTATCTACTACATTTTTTCTTCTCGTTGCGCAATATCGAATGTTTTTTCCTGCCTATTTGATATACAACTCATTATTAGGCAGTATCTCGATGACTTAAGCGACTATTTTGATGATACCTCACACGGTGTTAATGTGGTTAGGTCCTATTACTCTAGATACAATAGTATTTCTGTTGAAAGTTACTTTAAATTGGTTTTGCCCAAATCTATTAACAATTTAATAAAATTGGATCAGTTGTTTATGAAAAAACTGTGTGAAGTGGAGTCAGAACTAGGTACAAGGTTTTCTTACTTCCGCAGGGAGAGATTTAAGTACCTAAAGCAGATAAAGTATTTACGCAGTGAGCATAGGGATTACAGGTCTTACGAATTTGCATGTACCGGAGAAAACCCATATCATAGTAACAATGACTGAAAAACTGTATCAAATTATTAGGACAGTGCGGCCTCGTCAATGGCTGAAAAACTTTTCCCTTTTTGCAGCCCCTCTATTTTTTGGGAATCTTTTTGATGAAAAGGTATTTTCGCAAGCTTTAACAGCATTTTTAGTTTTCTGTCTTGTTTCGTCTGCCACCTATATAATGAATGATCTTATAGATGCTCCTAAAGACAGACTACACCCTGTAAAGAAAAATAGACCTATTGCTTCTGGCAAACTTTCAGAGAAATTAGCTTGGATTGTCGCTTTTGTTCTTATGCTATCTAGTTTGTACTTTGGTATGTTTAGTGTAGGAACTTTCTTCACCGTTGCTTTAATGATTTATATAATACTTCAGCTAACTTACTCACTGTATTTAAGGAATGTAATTATTCTTGATTCTTTAGCTGTAGGGTCTGGTTTTGTTTTGAGAGTGTTCGCAGGTGGGTTTGCCACCAACACCTCTCTATCCTCTTGGTTGATTTTAGCAACTATCGGATTATCTTTATTGCTAGCTTTTGGTAAAAGACGGTCCGAAAGAACTCTTCTTAAAAAACATATGAAATTAATTGAAGAAGGGTCTACTAGACAAACACTACGTCACTACCCAGACACTCTCTTAGACAGTATGATTTCTATGTCCTCAAGTTTATGTATTATTACCTACTCATTGTTTGCTTTTCAGATATCTCCCGACACAACCACTGATAGGTTAAAAGATATACTACCCTCCATTCTTAGTAGCCCAAGGTGGATGATGTTAACAATTCCGTTTGTGATATATGGTGTTGCAAGGTACCTCTATGTTATATATGAGAAGGAAGAAGGTGAGTCTCCAGAGAGGGTACTGCTCTCAGATTTCCCACTACTGGCATCTATAGTACTTTGGGGGCTTTCCATCCTTGGTATTATTTATCTTTACCCAACATTATAAATTAGTTTGTAGTTGATGATGTTTCAGTTGTTTCCGCTGCTGTGGGTATTAAAGGTAGCTCTTCCTGAAGAGTCTTTACTTCTGGTTCATACACTTGTTTTTGCTCAGTTATTGTCGGTGTGGATTCTCTGGCGCTGGTAGAGGATAGTACACTTGAGGCAGAAGACTCTATATTAAACATTCCCATTGATACTGCAGGTAGGGCCACAAAAGAACTTAATAAAAGAAGCAGCATTGAGTTTATTGATATTTTAAGCATAGCCTTTATTTTTTTCATTTTATTGTTACTAGAGTTTCCTCTTCTTCATACTGGGGAACTTCAAGTTTATCCATATTAATCTCATATTCAACATCTATCACAAATACTACAGTAGAAATTATTGCTAAAGACAGTGTCACAAAAAACACCCACGTATACAGTGTGCCATTTAGAGCCATTACTCCAGAAACAGCCCCTAACATGTATAGATAAGCCATCCAAACTAGTGCTTGAGAATATATTTGAAACGAGTTTTGTATAAAGTGTGAAAGTTTTAGTGAGAACATTTTGGCAGCAAGGCCAGGTTTTATATGTGTGTCATGAAGCACCAAAGACTTTGTAATTATAAAAAATAAGATTACCGCCATTGTTATAACTATGGATAAAGTAGAATAAGAGTTAATAATTACATATGTTTCAGGTGTTACAGAAGCTCCGTTTGCTTGATCTGTTATATTAAACCCACTTCCGCTTAAGGTTATTTTAAGTTGAAGGTAGTTTGCTATAGCAAGAACAGAGACAACCCTAACTGCTATTAGAAGCACAGCAGGTACAATTGCTTGGTCGATGAGTTTTATTAATATTCTTGAAAACATAGAGCAGGACTACTACGATAATACTATCATGATTACAGCACAGTCAATTAAGTTTTTATTGAAAAATCCAACAAAACTACTGTTTTATTTACTTGTTGTGGTTATGCCCTTTATTACAACTAGTTTCACAAACGAATCCTATGAATTTCCAAAAGTAACTTTTTTGTACTTAGTCGGGGGTTTGTTTGTAATATCTTTTGCATGGGATGCTATAAATCAAAAAATCTCCGTACAATTTGATAAAAGGATGCAGATTGTTTTTGCATATTTTAGTATTTTTATACTATCTACAGCCTTTTCCCAAGATTTATATACTTCTATTTTTGGCTATTTCTCACGATTTAACGGTGGTATGGTTTCCTTATTCATATACGTGCCTATTTTTATTTACACTGTTACATGGTCTGACTCTGAATCCAAAAGATTTATTCGTGTCTTGACGCTTTCTTCCATACCAGTTGTTTTAGTCTCTCTTATACAAATACTAGATCCTTCAATAACAAGAATTTATTCTACCATTGGCCAACCTAACTGGTTGTCTATGTATCTTTCTACAGTGCTAATAGTTTCTATGTATATTTTATTAAACTCTGAAAATAAGAGAGAGGTTTTCTTTTACTTCATATACCTAGTATTTACCTTTTTGAGCTTTTGGAGGACATATTCCAATTCTGGTTATATCGGTTTTGGGGTTGGTATTTTAGTGTTACTCGCCATGAATTACAAAATTGTATTAATAAAAAAATATTTGATATTGGGGGTACTGGTTTCTTTCTTAATAATCTCTTTACTTAATTTTAATTATTTTAAGGGTAGGATGCTGGATGTATTTGAGGATTTTAGTGGTCTTGTAACCTCCACTATTAGAGTATATGCGGATTCTAACTATGTCTACTCTGATACTGGTGGTATTAGGCTTGGGATGTGGGAAGGCTCCATACGACTGGCATTATCCAGTGCAAAGGTTTTTCTTATTGGAAGTGGTCCTGAGACCTTTCCTTACGCGTTTCAACCCTACAGACCTGTTGAGTTAAATTACTCATCAGAATGGGAGTATATTTTAAATAAACCTCATAACTATTATTTGGAAATACTTACAGAACAGGGGGCGGTAAGCTTGATCCTATATTTATGTATTGGCTACTTTGCTTTAAAGAAAAAACATTTATTGTACTCAGCTGTATTAGTAAGTTACTTTGTTTGTAACATATTTGGTTGGCCCTCCACATATAACGAACTACTATATTGGGTATTCTTGGGGTTATCATTTAGATTGGAAATTAAGCATGTCTAAAAAAATAGTTTTTTTATTGATAAGTGCTATTTATATGCTGGTGGTTGTAATCGGAGTCACTTTTTTTGTTGCTGATTCATTTGATTTTGCGGCAGACACTCTGATAAAAAATAAAGAAGTACTTCTAGGGTTAAGTTTTAGTGAAAATGCCACAAATCTCAATCCTTTTGAACCCTCCTACCTCAAAACCAGGGCGCATCTGCTATTGTATGCTTCTGCTATGGATAGAGAAATGTCCCCTGTTTATAAAAGTTCAGCAGTAGATGCTTTAGACTTAGCTATAAAACTAAATCCAACCAATCTTGCTACTTTAAGAAATACCCTTCCTGTTTATTTTTATTTAACAATTACTGATCTTACACATCCTGTAACTGCTAAAAATCTTGACTACAAATATCTTGATTTGTTCGCCGAGAAGTCGGAGGCACTTACTTCTTATGTACCCAATGACTTAGGCGTCCTAGTTACCACAGCTAATTACTATTCAAGACTTGGTATGACAGATTCTTATACGGAGATTGTCACTAGAATTAAACACCTTAGACCGGACGTTTTAGATTGGCACCCGTTGTTAGTTAGGTAATTGGGTTGGAGATGCTGATGGTATTGGTGTGGGAGTTGTAGTTGGAGGTGTTTCGGACTGCGAATCTTGGTCTATGTACTCTGAGGACACCCATCCAGATGAGCTTTCTGTTATTTTGATTTTTGTCCAGCCTTCCTTTTCTTCCAACACCTCATATTTACCTCCTACATTCACCCTTGCTACCTCTACACCGTTTAGTGAGGGCAAATCCCGTACTCTTAACCAACCTGTTGGTGTCTGTTTAATCACAGCCATTTTATTAGTAGAACCTCCAATTAGACTTAGGGATGCTTTGGCTGGCTCTGATATGCCTTGGGATGTTTGTCCTTGGGCTACATATAGTCCTTTAGTAGAACCTTTTAGAGTTTCTACACCTTCTTTTGTTGTAATCTCATTACCATCTTTATCATAATAGTTTCCATTTGCATCTAAAAAGTAATTAAATGCTACATCTTTTTTTAAACCTGATTCTCCTAAAGCAATTCCCCTTGTTTTATTCCAGTATGCAATTGCCATGACCCACTCTCTGATATCAGATGTGACGTTAGTATTATCTATGGTGCCATTGTATAGGTTTGTGCTGCCTTCAAATAATGATACTTTTTCTGTAATCGGTTTTGGAAACAGTTTAATTGAGCCTTTTACAGTTAGTCCCTTCTTTACCTCTATCCTGGCTGATTGTGGTTCAAAACCAGGAGACTCAACCCTTAAGTCATACCCTCCCTCTGTTAAACTATTTGAGGTATATGGTGTTTTTCCTACTTCAGTACCATCAATTATAACTTTGGCGTTTTGGGGGTCTGAAATTATACTTGCTACAGTGCCTGTTTTGTCTTTTTCAACCCAAAAAACTTGGCCAGAAGAAAACTGTTTTGAAACACCTAAGTCTTTTTCAATAATTACCATTGAATTTGTTTCTACATCAAGGTCAATTGTTTCGTCATAGTAGTCACCACTTATTTTCACATTATTCTCACCAGATTTTAATTCTTTAAATTCTATAGGGGTTGTGCCTAATAATTTCCCTTCATTGTAGACATCGTAGTTTCCGTACGGTGATGTTACTTTTAGAGTAGATTTGCCTAATAGATTTTGAATACTTGTGCCAAAATAACCTATTGCAAAAACGAGACCTCCTACTGCAAAAGAAGCCCCAAGATATAAAGCCAAGCTTTTAAAATTGTTGGATTTATTCTTTGGTTGGATAGTTGAAATTGCCATCGTTATTTAAAATTAACATGCAGGTGTTAAAATATCAACAGCAGATTAGTCTTGCGTGGCTTTGTGTTCGCATAAAAGACTATTTTGCTATATAGTGTGTTTTTAACACGCTAAGGGTTACTAAATTGATTTTGGCCTGGTAGCCAAGTGGTAAGGCACGGGTCTGCAAAACCTGTATACGCGGGTTCGATTCCCGCCCAGGCCTCCAAGGTCAATAATATGACTACCGAACAATTATTAAGAAAATTTATTAAATTTTATGAAGATAGGGGCCATAAATTGGTTCCTAATATGTCGCTAGTTCCAGATGGGGATTCAACATTGTTGTTTGTAAATTCTGGGATGTTTCCACTAGTTCCTTATCTATCTGGGCAACCTCATCCCTTAGGTAAAAGGCTAGTTAATGTTCAAAGATCACTAAGATTAGACGACATAGAGAACGCGGGTAATACCATTAGACACACATTTGCTTTTCATATGATTGGTAATTGGAGCCTGGGAGATTATTTTAAAGATGAGCAATTGCCTTGGGTGTATGAATTCTTGATTGAAGAGCTAAAACTTGATCCAAATAGGCTTTTTGCTACTGTATTTCGTGGAGATGCTAATGCCCCAAAGGATGATCAAAGTATTGAGATACTAAAAAATATCTTCAATAAGTATGGAATTGTTGCTAAAGAAGGGGAAAGAATTTTTGCTCAAGGAATCGAAGACAACTGGTGGAAAAGAGGCGATGCTGTAGGTGAGCTTGGCGGTCCTGATAGTGAGGTTTTTTATTATCTAGGCAGTGGTGACGGTTTGGGTAAAAATCCGGCTGAGTATGACACCGAATTCTTAGAGATTGGTAACTCTGTATTTATGCAATACTTTAAGACCGTGGATGGGTGGGCCGATCTACCTCAGAAGAATGTAGATTTCGGCGGTGGTCTTGAGAGAATAGCTATGGTTGTACAAGGAAAAAACGATATTTTTGAGACAGATACCTTTTGGCCAATTATTCAAAAGATACAAAATATAACAGGCAAAGATTACAAATCAGACTCTGAGACTACTAAGGCTATGAGGATTTTAGCAGACCATATTAGAGGTAGTGTATTTTTGGCGATGGATGGTGTTATTCCTGGTAATAAAGATCAGGGGTACGTGCTGAGGAGGATTCTCAGAAGAATGGTTAGAAATGGACGGAAGTTGGGAATAAACAAGAACATATCTGTTAATTTGGTAGGCACTGTTGTAGATACTTGCTCTTGGTTATATCCGGAGTTAGTTTCCAAAAGGGGTTTAATCGAAAATATCTTTCAAGAAGAGGAAGAAAAGTTTTCTCGCACTTTGGATAAGGGTAGTGTCTTAGTTGGAAAGTGGCTCTCAGAAAACAAGGATCCAAGTATGGAAGATCTAGTAGGAAAAGGTTTTGATTTTTATCAATCTGTGGGCTATCCAATTGAGATTTTTGTCCAAGATCTTCAGGATTTCGGGTATAAGCTAGATTTTCCAACTTACGAAAAGATGTTTCAATGTAGGTATCAAGAACACCAGGTTAATTCTAGATCTGGTGCTGAGCAGAAGTTCAAGGGTGGTTTAGCGGATGCCTCTGAGGAAACTGTAAAATATCATACCACGACACATATACTTCATTGGGCTTTGAGAGAACTTCTAGGTAATGGTGTACACCAACATGGTAGCAATATCACAGCAGAGAGATTGAGATTTGACTTTAATCACGCAGAAAAACTATCTCAAGATCAGTTAAAAGGTATAGAAGATTTAATTAACACAAAAGTTGGGGCTGATATTCCTGTGCACCGCGTTGAGATGCCTAAAGATGAGGCTGAAAAATCTGGAGCTTTGCATTTTTTTAACGCAAAATATGGAGATACTGTATCCGTCTATTATTTAGGAGAGAACTTGAGTGCCTCATTTAGTAAAGAATTTTGTGGCGGGCCTCATGTTACAAATTTGGTTGAAATACCCAAAGTTTCAATTTACAAGATAGAATCGATTGGAAAAGGTATACAACGTATATACCTAAGATTTGTTTAGTTTTTGATTTATCTAATAGTTTCTGTATAATCCCTTCTACAAAGGAGAGCTTGCATGAAATCAAGTTCTATGAGGCAGGCAGATCTTCATACCATTGCCAATTATGTTGATTCTATTTTTAGTTTTGGTTCTAATCCGGAGGCTTGCTATGTAGTCCTTTTGGGTTTGTATGAGGGCAGTGGAAACCAGTTACGTGGTTACTCTGCTATTTTGATTTCTAGATCTGGTGCTGTTATGGAGAGAATTTATTCTTTGCCGAAAGTTGCGGTTGATGCCTCAATTGAAGAGTTTATTAGCAAAGTGCAATCTTTTGGTCTTGCGATTGCTCAGCTGAGTTTTTTTGAGACAGTAGGTTTTATTACAAATTTCGCACGATTTAGTTCTTCGTCTGAAGATTCAGCCGTTGGTAAGTTGCCCACAGCGGTGGAACTTCTCTTGGGGTCTTTACTTCAGAAAAATGACACCAGGATTTTTAGAGTTCAGGCTGAGGTTGTGAATGATATTCCTAAAAATGATGCACCTCCTCTTGTAGGCATAAGATCTAAAAGCAGTAAGTTATCTAAAGAGCCAAATCCTTCTACTACAAGACGCAAGAAGCTTGGTTTAATTTCAAGAGCAGTTAAAATTTTCACTGTTGAGGATTACGGTGTTGGTACGGTTGAAGAGTTTGAGGCAAAGCTACCTGAGTTAAATAGATCTACTATTAGTAGACTTATTGAGGTTCGTAAGCACTGGCGTCAGTACGGAAATGTTGCAAGTAGTCATCTACAGACCGGATACCTTATTTCTATGGCAGGCATTATTAAGGAGTATGAGAGGCGTGTCCGTAAAGTAGGTTCTGCTAATGCTTACACACCAAGAGAGAACGTTTTGAAGAAGATACTTTTAGGGTCACCGGATTTGATGGCCCGTATGAAGATTAAGGATTTGGAAGATGTAATAGATATTGTTTATGAGGTAGTTCTTGATATGGTAACACGTCCTAAGTAGTTCTTATCCCCCTGGTTTAGTGCATTAAACCAGGGGGTTTTTGTATATCTGGCCACACCATGCTCCATAACGTGCTCCTATAATATGTTCATAACCACATCAATTATCCAGACTCCTAAGTAAATTAGACCACAAATCTTGACACTCCAGATCATAGAGTGCTATTTTCTGTAAGCATTATTTATTTTTTTAAGGAGGTTTTCTAAAATGTCTCAAATAAAACCGCTAGGTGATTATTTATTAATTGAGCCATTACAGAAAGAAACAACACTACCCTCAGGTATTGTTATCCCCGATACCGTAAAGGAGAAACCTCAAGAAGGTAAAGTTGTTGCTAAAGGTAATGGAAAGAAAGATAGAGAAGGTAAAGTTGTTGCTATTGATATAGAAGTTGGCACCACAGTTATGTATAAAAAATGGGGAGGCACTGAGATTAAGGTTGATGGGAAAGATCTTTTGCTTGTAAGGGAAGAAGATATATTAGCAATCATAGAAAAATAGTTTTAAAAGGAGGAATTTATGTCAGTAAAAAATATAATATATGGAGATGAAGCCAGAGCAAAGCTAAAATCTGGGGTTGAAAAATTAGCAAGAGCTGTGGGTACAACCTTGGGTCCTAAGGGCGGGAATGTTGGTTTGGACAAAGGTTGGGGAATTCCCCAGGTAGTGCATGATGGGGTGACTGTTGCTAAAGAAATCGAACTTGAGGATAAGTTTGAAAATATGGGTGCCCAGATAGTTAAGGATGCTGCCTCGAAAACTAATGATAAAGCTGGTGACGGTACTACTACTGCTACAGTGTTAGCTCACGCAATTGTGGAAGAAGGGTTAAGAAATATATCTTCAGGGGCTAATGGGATGATTATAAGAAAAGGTCTTGAGAAGGCAACTCAGGCTGTGGTGGCAAGTATCAGCTCTCTATCAAAGTCCATTTCAACTAAAGAAGAGAAGGTTCAAGTTGCAACTATATCTGCACAAAGTGAGGCAATAGGGAAGATAATTGCTGAAGCTATGGAGAAGGTTGGTGATAGAGGTGTTATTACTGTAGATGAGTCAAAAGGTTTTGATATAGAGCTTGTGTACAAAGAGGGCATGCAGTTTGATAAAGGTTACGCTTCTTCGTATTTTGTAACAAATCCGGATAAAATGGAGTCCGTTATAGAAGATCCTTATATACTAGTAACCGAATCAAAAATAACGAATTTGCAAGAACTATTACCGATGCTTGAGCAGTTTGTTAAAGTCTCTAAGAATTTGGTTATTATTGCAGAGGATGTTGAGGGCGAGGCTTTAGCTACCTTAGTTGTTAACAAAATAAGAGGCACCTTTAATGTACTTGTTGTGAAAGCTCCTGGTTTTGGTGATAGAAGAAAGTCTATGCTTGAGGATATCGCTGTTCTTACTGGCTCTACACTTATAAGTGAAGAGACTGGTAGAAAGCTTGATTCTGTAAGAATAGAAGATTTAGGTAGAGCTGACAGGGTTATTTCGGATAAAGATAATACTACGATAGTCGGCGGTAAGGGAAAACAAGAGATACTTGATCAGAGAATTTCTCAGATCAAAGGCCAGATAGATTCTTCAACATCTGACTACGATAAAGAAAAATTACAGGAAAGGTTAGCAAAACTAAGTGGTGGTGTTGCTGTGATTAATGTGGGCGCTGCTTCAGAATCAGAACTTAAAGAACTAAAACTTAGGGTTGAGGATGCCGTTCATGCTACTCAAGCTGCAGTTGAGGAAGGTATAGTGCCTGGGGGTGGTGTAGCTCTTATTAGAGCCAGGGAAGCTATAAATGATTTAAAGCTTGATGGAGATGAGCTCACTGGTGCTAAGATTTTGTATAGAGCTTTAGAAAAACCGGCTAGGTTGATAATAAAAAATTCTGGTGAAGATTCAGGTAAGGTTTTGGGTGAGATTGAGAGAAGATTCACTTCAGATAAAAATCCTAACTTTGGTTTCAATGTACTTAGTATGAATTACGTTGATATGGTAAAAGAGGGAATTGTAGATCCTGCGAAAGTGACAAGAACTGCTTTGCAGAACGCTGTTTCTGTTGCAACTATGATTTTAACAACCGAATGCTTAGTTGCAGATGCTCCTAAGAAGGATTCCCCATCCCCTACGGGCGGTATGCCTGATATGGGCGGTATGATGTGATGATATAGTTGATCGAATTTTTAGTTGTAGTAATGGGGCGGGGGCGCGGTTTTGGGCCCCGCCCGGGGTTGTTTAACAAAAAAAAACACAAGAACCGGGATCAGAACGTTGGGTTATACCGTTTTATTAACGAAAAAC